>NZ_JDWI01000043.1:0-12237 GCF_012932765.1 Rhizobium sp. 57MFTsu3.2 | reverse complement strand
CTCTCGGTCTCGGGGCTGTCCTCGAATGACGGCACCTGGGCCAAAAACGCCGACGACAGCTGGACCTTCAAGCCGGCCGCCAACTTCAACGGTCAAGTCAACCTCAGCTACCATGTCACCGACGGTAACGGCGGCGACGTCACGGCCAGCCAGACGTTATCGCTGGCGGCGGTCAACGACGCGCCGACCGCGGTAGTACTGTCGAACACGGTGATATCGACCTCCGAGAATGGGGGCTCGATCAAGGTTGCCGATATTGCAGTGACGGACGTCGATTCGGGCACCAATGTGCTGTCGCTGTCGGGGGTGGATGCGGCCTCGTTCTCGATCGTGGACGGAGCGGATGGCGGCAAGGAGCTGCACTTCAACGGCGGTGCGAACTTCGAAACCAAGGCGGGCTACGACATCATGGTGAACGTCAATGACGCAAGCCTCGGCGGCAATCCGGACGCCTCGCAGAACTTCCATCTCGCCATCACCGACGTGAACGAGGCACCGAGCGTGGCGCTGGCGAACACGCTGGCGTCGACGGCGGAGAACGGCGGCGAGATCAAGGTTGCCGACATCGTTGTCTCCGACGACGCGCTGGGCACCAACGTAGTGTCACTGTCGGGCACCGACGCTGCGGCGTTTAAGATCGTCGGCACCGAGTTGCACTTCATCGGCGGCGCGGACTTCGAGACTCAGAAAAGCTACGACGTGACGGTGAACGTCAATGACGCAAGCGTCGGCGGCAATCCGGACGCCTCGCAGAACTTCCATCTCGCAATCACCGACGTGGTCGAAGCCGATAGCGACACCACAAATGACTATGACGTCCGCGACGTCAATGGCAACCTACAAGTGACGTCGGGAGGCGCCACCGGCAACGGTCACACCTTCAATGGAAGCCAACAAGCCGATACAATCGTTGCCACTAACGACCCCATAAACGGCGATCAGGTCAACGCTAAAGATGGCGGCGACACCCTGTACGGCCGTGGCGGAAACGACGATCTCCAGGGTCAAAATGGAAACGATACGATCTATGGCGGATCAGGCGACGACAACATCACCGGCGGTAACGGTGCGGATCACCTCTGGGGCGGCTCAGGCAACGACAAGTTCGTGTTTACGACTGCAGACGATAGCTTGTTCAACGCTCCCGACACGATCCACGACTTCCACCATGGGTTCGATAAAATCGACGTGCACTCGATCAACTCGGGTGGCGGAGGTACTGGTGACTTCACATTCGGTGGCACCGTGGCCACCGCGCACGGCGTCTGGTTCACTGAAGGTGGCGGGAACACGACCGTTCACTTCGATACCAACGGCAATACGGGCAACGACGAAATGACGATCACCCTGACAGGTACCGGCCTGGGCTTGACCGCTTCGGATTTCATCCTCTGAGGTGCGATCCTTCTCGCGAGCGAATTGGGAGCGGGCCTTTCGGCCCGCTCTTCGACCGTACGCCAACGGTGCCGGTGTCGCGGTCCAGTTCGCCCAGCTTCATGCCGGGACGGCGCTAACAGCCGCTGATTTCATCATCGCTTGATAACAGCGGACGGGAGGGAAACGTCCCGTCCGTCTACCGACCCGTCGTGAACAGGGCGATGACGGGACCCGGAACACACATAGCCTCCAGTAACTGGAAACGCAAAAAATGGGTACTTCTACAACATCAAACTCCGCACAGAATTCGGGCGCGGCCAAGGACGACGTCGTCGGCTTGAACGGGGACTATGACTTCACCATCGCCGATCTGCTCAAGAACGACCCCGGCGGGGCCGCCAAGGTTGACGTCACCAAGCAGTTTTTCTTCGGCAACATCACCGACTACGCCGGTGGCAAATATGGTGCCGTTGTGAACGGCATCCCGACCCTCGACGCGCAGAAGGCTTACCTGCTCGATCACGGGATCACCGTAAAGATCGACCCGGTCACTCACAATTGGATGTCGTTTGACATAGGTGAACACGGTCAGGACTTCGACTACATGGTCCAAACCGGTAACAAGGGTACATGGTCCTCGGCTCACGTGGATGTTGTTGGTACGCCGCCCCCGCCAGCCCCGGTCGTGATTAACGACGCACCGGTTGCGGTGGGCGAGAGCGCGGCGGTTGCCGAAGACGCATCCATCACCGTGTCGGCGATCAACGGTGTGTTGGCGAACGATTCAGATTCGGACGTCGGCCAGACGTTGAAAGTGCTGAAAGTCGGGACCGCCGATGTCACCGACGCGGGCACCCTTATCCAGGGTGTCTACGGTGATCTCACGATCAAGTCGGACGGCAGTTACAGTTACGTCGCCAATCACGCGACGGCGCTGGCGGAAGGTGAGCCCGCTACCGATACGTTCAACTATACCGTGACCGACCAGCACGGCGGCACCAGCACGGCCACGCTGACGTTAAACATCACTGGTGTCAACGACGTCGCGAAATTATCGGCCGACGTGGTGCACCTGACCGAGGGTGACACGATAGCCGACATCTCGGCTCACGGTCAGTTGACCGCCACCGACCCGGACGCTGGTCAGGATACGTTCAAGCCACAGACCAACTTTGCCGGTGAATACGGTCACTTCTCGATTGGTACCGACGGTAAGTGGACTTACACCGCCGACAGCGCCCACAACGAGTTCGTGAAGGACCAGCACTACACCGACACGTTCAAAGTGTTCAGCGTCGACGGCACCGAGACTTCGGTCAGTATCGACATCGCCGGCACGGACGAAAAGCCGGTTTGCTCTCCACACGCCGGCAACGTGATCGCCTCGTGGACTTTCGAGGACACCGTCGTAACCGACCCGCGCGGTTATCAGCAAACGTCTGCACCGACCGGTTGGTTCAACGTTGCCGATTACGCTGAAAGCCAAGGCCTCGGCACTTATGCGAAGTCGATGGAAGTTGTGGACGGCACGAACGGTCCTCAGACGGGATTTGGTGCTGGTGAGCATCAATGGCTCGACACTGCGGCATCGCCAGGTAACATCTGGATACAGCTGAGCGAGTCCAACAGGACCACCAATATTGAGCACGACGCTCAGTTGTCGTTCTCGATCGCCAAGCAAGATCTCGGCATCGATGGCCACACGGATCCGAACGCGGTGGTGGAGTTTTGGTGGAACTACGAACTCGTGAAGACGGTTAAAGCCTCGGACCTGGCCACCTCCAATGAGTTCTACAAGTTCGACGTCACTGTGCATGCCAATGACAGCTTGGCCACCGATCAGTTGTTCATCAAGTCGAGCGGCCAAGACGCTGCCTACCAAGGCTTGGCCATTGATCACGTCGTTCTGAACGGCTGGGTCTCTGACTGCCGCGAACACCTGAGCGGAAACGAACTGGTCAAGAACTGGAACTTCGAGCAGGATAACGCCAACAACGAACACGGCTTTATCAATCTCAACTCCATCGCAGGGTGGAACAACGAAGCCGGTACTTCGCAGCCAATGCAGGTGCAGCACGAGAAGTTCGGTTTTGTCACCGGCTTCGCCGCCGACGAACACCAGTGGCTCGACACGTCGGCATCGCCGGGTAACATCAAGATCGGTCAGGACCTTGACCTCGGAACGGGTCAGCGGGCACAGTTGACTGTCTCCGTCGCCGCCGAGAACATCGTTTTCACCAACAGCGTGGGTACCAACACGTACCAGCCCGACGCAGATGACCATCTCCTGTTCAGGTTCAACGGCCAGGTGGTCAAAGATATCAGCTTGGCTGACTTCACGGACGCGGGCGGTCAGGTCGATTGGAACAAGTTCCACGATTTTAAGGTTGATGTCACCGGTCAGGACGGCGCAGATCACCTGACGATCGAGTCGACCGGCATGACGGATTGCACGGACGCGAACGGAGTTAGGCACGGCTACGCCGGCTTCGCCGTCGACCACGTGTCGATCCAGGAATGGGTCATCTGACCTGGCAGAATCAGGGCAAGGGGACTACCGTCTCGCCGCTCTTGATGACAGGCGGCTCCGACAATAGTTGGGGCCAGACTCTCTGCCTGTATGTCGGTGCGGTAACCACGGAGCAGTGCATTGCCACGATCCTGTGCGGTTTCGCGATCGTGGCTGCTTTCCGCCGCTTGCTCGAAGGATGCCTACTCCGGGTTTCCGCCCATTCCATATACGGGATCAATCAGCTGGCTCTCCGGGATGCAAGGTATTGGCGTCCAAGAGCAAGTCCCAGGACTGGTTCACCAAGGCCTGCACCCCAAATATCGGGCGTACAAGTAGCGCAGAGCGGCGGTAGGGAAACCTGCCGCCGATTGTGCGTCAGGGCCACCAAACCATCTTTGGCGGCTGGATTTGGGTTGGCTTTGGCCAGTTTGACGCGGGCCGCCACACGCTGCTAGCACTCCCAAACCAATTGCGCGTCAATTTGCTTCGGCCTTGGCATGCGCGCCCATCCGCGACCATTTCATCAAACTTGTTTGTTCGTGCTCACCCCGACCCAACGCGCGGCAAGCTCACGTGACATCCCGCGTGGGGGGTAGGCTAGGGGATCTCGCTTCACCATCCCGTATCTCCTGAGAGCGTATGGTGGCAGTGAATGACCAACTAGCACCAAGAAATAATGTGGAGAATTCAGTTGCCCCCGGCGTGCCCCCGAAATTCGATTTAATTATCGAATATTCGCATGCTGGTAGCTAATTGACTGATTTCAAAGAGAAAACGATGGCACGCCTAGGGGTATGCCAACTTGTTTTGTTTTCAATGGCTTGCGCAGCCGAGTCACTTATCGAAATGCCGGGATTGCTATCGCGAGTCATTTATTCATGTTCCGCTTTTGTGCCGCCGAGCTCTTTCAAGCGCCACGTCTTGCAGATAGATTTGCGTCATGAAGCGCTCGGTTGAAAGGAACATCCATGTCGGACAGTCAGGAAGAAATGCGCGCCACCGCTCTCGCAATGGTCGAGGAGTTTCAGACTAAGCTCGATACGTTGCCGCACCATCAGCGCGGCTCGATTTTGTGCGAGCTGCTTTCAAGGCTTTTGGCCGCTTATTCCGGCGAGAAGCGCGAAACCATGCTGTCGCGTATCGTGTCCGTTTCGATGGAAACTGCCGCCGCGAACGATGAACTGCGCAAGCAATCGACGATCAACTAGCTTCGCTCGGAGCGCTCGCAACAGCACGACATTCCGCTTGATCGATAAAACGGACGGCGGGAGGCCCGCCGCTCGCTACCCGCCAAATGCCTGACTTCGCTCGGCGAATCGATTGTTGCCAGGAGTCATTTATTCACTTCCGCTTTAGTTAGTACCTATTTCCGGCGATCTCACATTTTCAGCAGCGGGGCAGAGTAGTGATCCGAATTGCAGACGAAGACCTCATCCGGTCATGAGCAGATCTGCCCACCTTATTTTGAGGAAAGGCTTTGCCGTTTTCGGGAGCTTCGAGCGATCGACCATCCGGGATGAGACTTCAAAGTCCGCGTTGATCTTCACGACGAGCAGCTTGCTGAAGTTTCCTGATACTTTCACGATGACCTCATCCTCGGTCTTGAACGGGGTGATGGTTTTGATCTCAATGTGACCGTTGCCAAGCCTACCGTCAGCACCCTGCGCATAATTTTTGTTCAGCTTTATTCCGTAGGTAATGGCGCCGAAGAGTTCCCCAATGTCTCCGTACACGTTGAGATGACGGCCTGTCTCAAAGTGGTAGCTTTCTGCGAGCGAAAGGAGATCCTGAAAATACGGAATCAAAGATCTTATGGCATTCGGATACTTTGCTCGCCACTCCTGGAATTGGAGTTGTTCTTCGACATCGGACCATGAAACCCACTCGCCGTCGTCATAGAAGGCCCGATTCCAGATGTCGTCTTCCATTTCACACCCTTTGGAACTGCGAAAACGCTACCCTACACTGAAAACACTATCTTTCTTGTCTTCATCCGCTTCAGCAGGGTTGGAGTGGCTTGCGAGTTCAGAGCTACGGCGCAATATCTCGCACGAGCGGCGATGGAGCGTCGGCTAGTTGACATACGGAGAGCTTGCTACAGAGTTCGGTGGGACCGCCCTAGGTTGGGGCAAGCCGCTGACCGACGTGACAACCCGATTCCATAAATACGTTTTACCGCTATTGCCCTGCCTCGTGCTGCGTCTTCAAGCTTCAGTTTTCTTCGTTTACTGGAAGTCGACGATCACGCGTTGGCTCGAGCGCGCGTTGTCCTTAATAAGCCCCTTTGCAGAGCGCTTTTAACATGTTCGGCGAGATCGAAGATTTGATTGCCTTATTAGCTGTAAGGTAACCAAGTAATTTACGACTTTTTATGATCATGGGCGGGGTCGCAGTGAATTCATTGGTGGCCGAGTTGGAGTTGAATTCACTTCCAAACTCCCCAAACTCGTTCCAGATCGACGTCGAACTGAATTCGCTACCATACGTCCCAAATTCATTGAAAATGGACTCGCTATCGAAGCTGCTAGCGATTTTACCCAGATAGGTGTTCTCACCATTTTGAGCGATAATAACCCCGCCACGGACGATGTCGCAGAGTTCTTCCGAGCGGGCAGCACTAGCCATGACGCAGGCTGCGAACGTTAAAGCTACTAGGGGTAATCTCAATTTCGGTTTCCTCTGTTTCAACGATCATCATCTGCGTTCCCCCTTGGGTGGCAAAAGGGGGGTCCTTCACCCGGAATTTCCATCCCATGAAGCACTGTTCTCATGGCCGGCCTTTTGACAAGACACCGACTGGGAGATCCCGATGCGTCCGGCGAACCGGATCACTTGGCGCCCATCTGTCGCAAGATCGTCTTGAGGCGGGGTACTCACTTTAATGCTTCGCTACCGGTGGCGGGTCCGAATAGTAGTTCTCGTTTTCCATGATGGAATGCCTAGTGCCGGGCAGCTTAGTGGTGGCGTCTTGCCAAATGTTCAACGTGATAACACAAGAATTGTAGTTCATGCGTAGTTCCCCCGCGACGTCGGCAGAGGCTGGCGAGCTAATCGCGGCAAACGATACGGCGGCGGCAAGCAGCCTCATTGAAAATTCTCTACGTCAGCCCATGCCTTCACTTCGTTTTTGATGCAGTAGGCGATCATTCCGTACCGATCGGCATGGTCTTTCCACTGCGCGGTGCAACGGTCCTTGATCTCCTGCTTGGTTTCCGCAGGAATGTCCTTTGGCTTGACTTCGGCCGCATGCGCGGTGGTGGCGATCGCCATCGCAAGTGCGATTACAATACTTTTCATGATCGCGCCTTAGTAGCAGTTGGTATTGGCATAGTTGCCGGAATAGTAGGTCTGGCAGTTCACAGGCCGCTGCGCCGCATATGCCTGCGCCTGTTGCGCATAATTGTCTGACATGTTTTGCATCCCCTGCGCGGCGGCAGCAGCAAATGCCCGTGCGCGACGGCGATTGTTCTCACGCATAGCCATCTCGCGATCGACTTCCTGCCGATAGCACGCTTTCAACGTTGCCTTGTTCTTGCTGTACGGCTGGCAAATCTTGACGATCTTGCCGGCGACGACTTGAAGCTGCGCGTAGGACATTTCGTTGATCTGGGTAGTCTCGCAACCCGAAAGCACGAAGGCTATCGCGACCGAGGCAGCTGCGATGGATAGGCGGTTCTTCACGTTCTTGTTCCTGTAATGCGAGCAGCCATCATCGGATGCGCCATGCTCGGGGCGCATGACCGGGGATCCGGTTTCGGCTTGGTCTCCGATGCTCGCAACTCGGATGCCGCTGGTAACTCCGCAGGTCCGCTCACTGCATCGCGATTGTCGGAAGCCTTTCGGGCAACCTGTAAATGAGGATTCTTACGGCTTGAATCTTGCTCGAACTCGCCAATTGCTTGCGCCTAGGTGCCACCATGTAATGATCCAAGAACTGCGAACAGCTTTAATGGTTATATTGCCCTTGCAGGTACGCGACCACGTCGATGCTCCATTGGCCTTTCTTTACCCAAGCTCGCGGCGCAACTCGTCCAAAATTTCACCGAAACTTGACCCTTCGGCAGACAGCCTTCTCGAAAAGGTTCTTTTACTGAGGCCCCGGCAACTGGCCACCGCCTTCGCACTTGCTTAAGCGTGCGGAAGGAGCGGAACTATTGTGTTCTCTACCGTGGTTCGAAAGGGACTGATGTTTGTCGGGCGGACGCTTATCTCCTCCTCGCCCAGGTTGATCACCAGTTCGTTGAGGAAAGGATCGTCCGCAACAAGGTGTGACTGTGCAATCAAGATATTCTTCGGCATCACGATGTGGGTATTGATGAGGGCGCTGACAGCCCCACGCAGCATCATTCATGCGCCAATTATCAGGGATGCGGGCGCGGGGAAAATAATCGTTGTGACTTCCGCCAGCGGAAAGTCAAAGCCAGACACGCGGCGACACGCCGCGTGTCTTTGCAGGTCAATTCGTCTGATGTCGGAAGTGCTCTCGGGCCCACGGCAGAAGCTTCGTCGGCTGCTTTCCCGAGACCAGCGTTGCAAGCTCGACTTCAGCCGCGGTGAGAGTGCCCATGTAAGTGTGCGTCTCAAAGTAATCGAAAGTCGCTTCCACTTCCGCTGGAAAGACGCCCCGCGGCGCACGATCAAACGTGAATTCGTGTCCGAGCTGCCGAAGTGTTTCTATAATCTGGTTGAAGCTCATGAGATCACCGACCAGTGGCAAGTATTGCCCATTGCCCGCCACGTCCGGGCGGGCGAACGCCCCTGCAACAATGCCACCGAACTCGTTGATGTCGCCCATGTGAATACTGCGCGAGTCTGGGTTGAGCGGGAGCGTCCAGCCATAGGAGCCGTCTGGTCGCTGCTGCGGAGCCATTACAGTCAAAAGGTTCTGGTAATAGAAAGGCGGGACAACAAACGTGTGATGCGCAAATCCGGCAGACCTCACGAGGTGGTCCACCTTGGCCTTGGCTGTGTAATGCGGAACGCTAAAACGACCCGCGCTAATCGCTTCGACATCTGGCAACGTGGACCAAATCAGGTGCTCGAGACCGACCTCTCTAGCTACATCAATTGCAGTTGTTGCTTGCTTGATCTCGTCGGTCCCCTCTTGCCAGAAGTTCGTCACGAGGAAAAGCCCATGCGCACCAGAGAGCGCCGATTTGAGGGTCTCCGGTCGGTCTAGATCAGCCTCAACGACTTCGTCGGCGAGGTCGCTATGCGCGCTTGGACGACGAGTGAGGGCGCGTGTCTTGAATTGATTATCGGCCTGGAGCGCCCGCAAGACAGCGCCTCCCTGCTGGCCGGTTGCGCCGATGACGGCGATGGTCTTCTCAGTTCTGGATGACATGATCACTTCCAATGTCGGTCTCGAGTTTAGGTGCCGGAGAGCGTTTCGCCCTTCCCCGGTTTTCGCGTCAGATACTGGACGCATCGCAAGAACGATCTTTTCGCCTAAGCGTGTCGGTCGCCTGCAATGTCGATGACGATCTTTCCAAAGGGCGCGCCCCGAACCTGTTGTTCGAATGCTTCTCTGGAGTATTCGAATGCGAAGCGCTTTCCGATAACTGGATGAATGTCATGCCTTTCGATGAAAGCGTTCATTTCCTCGAAGAGCTTGCGCGAGCCGACCCGGACGCCGCGCAAGTTGACTGTGCCGCCAAGGATCAGCATGGGGTTCAGCGCTCCCTTGGGATTCATCAGGCCGACAAAATGCACCGTGCCTTCACGGGCAGTTGCAGCTATTGAGCGTTCCAACGTGTCGGGCCCGACGGCATCAACGACGTGCTCGACGCCCCTTCCTCCGGTGAGTTCGCGGGCGCGCAGGTGCCAGTCGGGATCGTTCTTGTAATTGACGACGTGGTCGGCGCCGACGTGTTTCGCGCGGGCCAGCTTTTCGTCACTAGAGGAGATGATGATCGTCTTTGCTCCAAGAGCGCTGGCGAATTGCAACGCAAACAATGCGACGCCCCCAGTTCCGGTGATCAGTACCGTTTCCCAGGCGCGGACATTTCGAACTGCGTTCCATGCGGTGACCGCGGCACATGGCAGCGTAGCGGCTTCCTCGTAGGTGAGGTTCTGGGGCAGGCGGACCAGTCCCTCCTCATGGAAAGTCCTGAACTCTGCGAGCACGCCGTCGATCCCGTGTCCTAGTGTTGTGCTGGAGTCAACCGCATGCGCCGGGATGGGGCCGTAGATCCAATCCTGCACGAAATTCCCCACGACCCGGTCGCCCACCGCAAAGCGGCGCACCAGCGGACCGACTGCGACGACTTCTCCTGCGCCGTCCGAAAGTGGGATGGTGGCGCGGGGGAGTTGAATCCCTTCCTCGCCATTGAGGTAAAAGCCGTCTTTGTAATTGAGGGAGGCTGCCCGCATTTTCACCAGCACTTCGTTTTGTGCCAGTTCGGGCACAGGCTCGTCGGATCGACGGAGCCCGTCCAGGTGTGGAGCTGTCAGTCTAAAAGCGCGCATTTCGATAGTCCTTTGGCTTCAGTCAATGTGCGGCGGTCACTCCGTGGACTCGCCCTATTCACACTTGGGATGTACCTCAATGGCGAGGAAGGGATTCTTGCCACGATAGGCCATGAGTTATGCAGCAGGGGCACGGTCGGAGGATCGTCTTCTGTCGACGCTGAGTGCGCCGGGACCGAAGGCGACGATCTGCAGCAACCCTCCCGCGATCGCGATGTTCTTGAGAAAATTTGTCGACTGGATCTGGTCGGCTAGATCGGCGTGAAACGCGAATGCGGTCACGACACAAAAAGCTGCTAACAGACCGGCTGCAATCCGTGACCTAAAGCCGACGAGAAGGAGGAGACCGCCACCGATTTCGACAACGACGGCGATCAGGTATGCGAGATCGGGGAGGGGGAGGCCGGCGGAGGCGATGTAGCCCTTGATCATGGAGGCGTTGGTGATCTTGGAGAAGCCGCTCACCAGAAAAATCATGCTGATGAGCAAGCGGCCGACAGGTGGAAGATAGCGGATGTTGTTAGGCATTGGAGAGATCTCTCGTCTTGAACTGGGTCACCGGAACGGTATTCGGGATTAGTTACGCGGTAACAGAGATAATAAAAAGCTGGATAATTTTGCGTAATTTGTTCTAAAAAGTGGGATGAACAATCCGAATCCACCCACGCTCGAGCAGCTTCGCGTGTTCCTTGCCATTGCGGACACCGGAAGCTTTGCGGGTGCCGCTCGCCGGCTTAACCGTGCAACATCCGTCGTGAGCTACCAGCTCGCAAACTTGGAAGCGCAGTTAAACCTGTCGCTGATTGACCGCCGTACGGCGAAGCGGGTGAGCCTCACAGAGGCCGGTCGAGCACTGTTGCCCGGCGCACGCGCAATCACAAGGGAGGTCGGCGGCTTGCTCACCCGCACGAGAAGCCTGTTGCAAGGCGAAGAGGCGGAACTATCCCTCGCCGTTGACGTCATGATGCCGATCCCGGCGCTCACCAAAATCCTCAACACATTCAGTGCTGCCTATCCGTCCGTCACCTTGCGGTTGCATGTCGAGGCTGTTGGCGCTGTAACGCAGCTTGTGCGCGACGGAGTCGCCGACCTCGGCGTCAGTGGGCCTGTGCCGACGGCTGCAGAGGGTTTGGAGTTCGTTCCGCTCCGCTCAATTGCTATGGTTCCGGTTGCTGCCCCAAATCACCCACTGTCGGTGGAAACAGACAGCGCAGTGGCCGCAGCTAAGGCCCGGGATCATGTACAGCTTGTACTCTCGGACCGCTCGAAACTATCAGAGGGTCGGGACTTTGGCGTTCTCTCTGAACAAACGTGGCGTCTGGCTGATCTTGGCGCGAAGCACGCACTGCTGCTTGCAGGGGTAGGATGGGGATCCATGCCAGAGCCCATGATAAGACCTGACCTGGAAGCCGGACGACTAGTGAGGCTACCCCTAAACTTATGGAAGGACGCTCGTTATCATCTCAGAGCAGTATACAGGTCCGACAAAGCGCTGGGACCGGCGGGACGTTGGCTGCTGGATCGGGTTAAATGCTCCGGGATTGGCGACTGACCAGACTACGTATTCGGGTGGCTAGCCGTAGCAAAATCGTGCCATGACGGTTGGCTATTTCCACTAACGTCATTTCAGTTGCAATGTACGCTCTTGGCCGCATAGCGGACGTCATCGCCATTGCAGAGTATAGGCTCGACCGTTACGATTGCTGCGCTCAGGCTAAGCCAACCAAGAGTGGCGGCAAAACAATGCCCGCAAATGGATTCAAGAACCTGTCAGAACGAATAAGAAGCTTTCCAACGCCGGTAGCAGGGCTGGCGCTTGGCATCGCGAGCCTTGGCTTGTCGTGGGAAAATCTGCTTCCTGGCGTTGGGCTTGCCGAAAC
>NZ_JDWI01000042.1:0-41036 GCF_012932765.1 Rhizobium sp. 57MFTsu3.2 | reverse complement strand
CCACGAGGCGGCGGCTGCCGCCAACAATGGTGCGGCGCCGCCGGACTTCTCGCTGATCGCCAAGGCGCGCGGCATCGAGCGCGGCTTCCCGCAGTTCCTGATCGACATGATCCCGTTCGTCGGCGGCTATCAGGAAGGCGGTCCGGACTACATCTACTCGCTGCTGACCGGTTACGACCAGCAGCCGCCGGCCGGCGTCCAGGTGGCCGAGGGCACGCACTACAACCCGTACTTCGCCGGTGCTGCCGCGCTCGCCATGCCAAAGCCGCTCTCCGACGGCCAGGTGACCTATGACGACGGCTCGCCGGCGACGGTCGACCAGTACGCCAAGGACGTCTCCTCCTTCCTGATGTGGGCCGCCGAGCCGCATCTCGAGGAGCGCAAGCGCACCGGCTTCATGGTCATGGTCTTCCTGGTCATCTTCTCCGGACTGATCTACCTGACCAAGCGCTCCGTCTACGCAAACAAGGAACACTGAGGGCTCTGGCAGCATCGTTCCAAAGCGCCTCTCTTTGCTCAAGGCCAATGATGCCCTGCGGGCAGGTCGATAGAGTAATTCAGCTTTCGAAGCCGCGCGGAAGCCTCCCGATCAACAGTGCGGCGGCAGGAGTTCAATAATGGGTTCGTTCAGCGCGTGGCATTGGCTCATAGTACTTGCAATCGTGCTGCTTCTATTTGGCCGTGGAAAGATCCCGGAACTGATGGGAGACGTGGCGCAGGGTATTCGCGCCTTCAAGAAAGGCGTCGAGGACGAAAAGGACGAATAGGGCCCATGATGACGTTGGTTCTGTCATCAGGTGCTCGCCATCGCGTCTTTTCTAATCACGGCAACTTCGATTCCAACATCAGCTGGTTTTCGAGAAAGCCTTCAACCTTAACCTGCTCTTGTGATCGCTCGGCCCCGGTGCGCCACTAGGAGTCGATCCCCGGAAGTAAGTCTTCTGCCATTTGTCCTGAGACGCCTTCGAATCGGGTTCGGTTAAGGCTGTATTGAAGGTGTTGCGGCTTTTCGTCCACTGGTCATATTCCCTCGCCAGATCCGGATTTTCCGACAGATTGCGGATGTCCGGGGCAATCTCCTCGAGACTTCCTCGCTCGAGTGGAAACAGGTGGCAGTAGGGTTCGTCCGCTTCGAAATACACCTTCTGGAACGGCCGGGTGAACTTCCAGTTCATCGTGAAGGTATAGGGAGACCAGTCTGTCTCGATGACGCCTGATAGCGGCGCGATGGCATCCTTGGGCCGGTTGATTGGGCCAGTGACGAAAAGATCGACCCCAGACTCCGTCCGGAAGAGGCAAGGCACGTGGAACGTCAGGACGCCATCACCGAAATGGCTGATGGCGGGAGCAGTTGTCCCCGAGCGGGATTTGATGCGAATGGCATCCTTTCCCTTGCGTCCATCCCAAACGGCCGAAAACGGCGTCGTGCAAAGGAGTTCCCAGCCATGCGCGTTAGCGATGTTGAGGGGCAGGCACCGATAGGCGAAACGCTCGTCGGTGCTGTCCATCCAGTCGCGTTCGACAGGTGCGGGGCGAATGCGGACATCGTGGCCGTCGATGACGTAGGCGGTCAGTGATTTCATTGGATGACGTCGCCGCTTGAGTGTACACGGCGATCTTTGTCACGATGTCTGCCGTCCGGCAACTCTCCTACCACTTGAACCTCAATCCGACTTGCCCGCCGAACATGTTGTTCTTCGCACCGTCGACATCGAAGGAGTAACTGAGGTCGCCGAAGGCCGACACGTTCTCGCTGATCTCATATGCACCACCAAGATTGACCTCCAGCCATGTTCCTTCCGTCTGGGTGACCAATGGAAACGTATTGAACGTCACTGTCTGGTCGGCTGAGAAGCCGTGCCAGAGGTTCAGACCGAAATGGCCATAGGCCGGCCCCGAACTGTACTGCACGCGAGCACCGATGCGTCCCGTGAAGGAATCGAAAGCCTCGTTGGTTATCTTCGAGAACCGGTCACTGGTATCGTCGAAGTCGATGCGTTGCCAGATGATCTGTGCCTGCGGTTCGATCGTCCAACCCTCGGCGATCACGAAGGGCAGACCCGTTTCCGCTGACATCGCGAAACTGGTCCCGTCGACGTCGGATGCGATGCCGCGGTTCGACCGGCTCGTTCCGTTGAGCCAACCGTACTTGGCGATGACGTCGATATACCAGCCTTCTGGCGAAAGGTGCGTCCAATAGGCGGCCACGCTGTCTTCGGAGAGGTCCAACGTGCCGGCCGACAGATTGACCTGACCGAAGATGTTGCCGCTAATGTCTCCGTCCGTGTTTGCATGGGTGTAGAAAAGGCCGAAGCGTTCCGTGTGGCCATTGTCGTGTTCGATCTCGTAGAGATCGCTTCCGACCTGAATGCCCCAGTAGTTCCCGTCGAACTGCGGCCCGACGTCATAACCCGCAATGCTGAGTGTCGCGTTGGTGCCAAGATCGCTGTTGGCGCCGAAGATACGGCCCCAGACGCCGGGCGGTGGCCCGTCGCCGTCACCCTCCGACGCATCTCCCTGTGCACCTGGCCCAGAATAGACCAGGGCACCGACGCCTGTCAGGAATGACTGGTCGCCGCGTCGCTGATGGAAGGTCCCCATCGTCATGAGCCCCATGCGCTGTGCAACCAGCGGTGCGATCACTTGCCCCGGTACCTCCGGCCGAATGTTTGGAATCGGCGGTGGAGGCGGCGAAGGTGGTGGCGGCGAAGGTGGTGGCGGCGGAGGCGGCGGCAAAGGTGGCGGTGGCGGCGGCGGCGGTGGAGGCGGCGGTGGAGGCGGCGGAGGAGGTGGAGGTGGAGGTGGAGGTGGTGGAGGTGGTGGTGGTGGAGGTGGTGGTGGCGGCGGCGAGATCGTGTTGCGCAGGAACCAGTCGTTGTCGGTGTCAACAGCCTGGGAAACGCCGCCGCGATAGAGGAAGTACTCGAACGGGCCGGCGGCGACCGGGCCTCCGAGTGTAAAGGCACTCGTCGTCGTCGTGCCTCCATTGATGGCGTCGACGACCTGGATACCGTTGCCGTTTGTCAGCGCGCCCTGGCCGTCGACGTTGGTAACGAGGATACTCGTCGAGCCGCTTGCCTGCCCGGTATCGATGACCAGCTTGTCCGACGGTGAGTTGTCCGTGTCGAGATAGGTGTGAAGGAAGAGCTGTCCGCTCTGGCCGACGTAGTTGCCAAGGATCCTGAAAGTGTCATGCAACGAGGTGCCTGCACCCGGAACGTCGTTCGTCATGTCGATGATGCCGGCATTGTTGACTGTCACGAGCAGCGATGAGTCGGACGGCACGATCGCATAGCCATACGAGTTTCCGGCCTCGATGCGGCTGGTGGCGTCGACCGAGATCGTGCCGGTTCCTGTCACCGTATCGCCAAGCGTCAGCACGCTTGTCGTATAGATGAACGTCAGCTTGGACTGGTTGATGATGTTGATGGCTTCCCAGTTGATGAGGCTGGACGGTGCGTCGCCACTCTGGCTGCCATCGTCGTTGGTCGTGCGCTCCCAATTCAGCGTGTCGTTGCCGAGCCCACCGTCGATGATTTTGCCCGCGGTCAGATTCGCCTGTGAGAGGAAGCCGAAGTTCGCGACATCGTCGCCATTGCCCATCTGCACCGTGGCTGCGACGTTGCCAATCAGCCAGGTGAAGGTGTCGTTGCCATCGCCCATGTCGACCGTCGTCTGGACGGTGCCGGCAACGAGGCCGAGGATGTCGTTGCCCGCCCCAAGGCTGATCGATCCCGCAAAATAGCCGTTGTTGATGACCGTGTCGTTCGATGTGCCGGTGCTCGTCACACCGTTTTGGACCGTGCCTGCACCAAGGTTGAGAATGATATTCGTGCCAGTGCCCTGCAGAAGGATGTTGCCGTCTATCAGGCCCTGGTTGTTGAGTGTGAAGCGGTCGTTGTCCGTAGCGACCAACCCGTTGGTCAGCGTTCCGTTGTTGTTGAGCGTGCTTGTGCCCGGGCCCGTGACCACAACGTCGCTCGTGAAGCTGGCGGTCGGGTCGGCATTGATGGTGACGGACTGCCCTGTGAAGGTTGGTCCCGGACCGGTTCCCGAACAGTCGAAGACCCCTGATCCCGGCGCAGTTTCGACACAGGCCGCTTCCGCGCGCGTCCCGCCAATCGCCAGGAGGGCGATCGACGCCACCGAAGATTGGAGCAGAAGATACCGCAGCGACTTTGAAGTCGCCCTGGGGAAAATCAATGCTCTGACCGGTGCGGTTCTGCAGTCTCCGTTCGTCAGGCACTCGCTCCGAAATGGACCGCGAACCTTGCGTGCGTACCCCGGATCGATCATCGATTACCCCCAAGTAGTCAGCCGAGACTCAAGTTTCGGTTGCGTTTTTCAAGCTGTCAATTGATTAGGCATGGCTGAAGCGTCGCAATTTGGAGCTCATGTGGTTCTCCGGCAACAGTGTAAAGAGCCTTGAAAAATATGATAATTTCACGCGCAGGTACGCCGCGTCCGAAGGCTTCGGTGGTTGATGCGCTTGGTTCGTCCACTGTGCTTAATACCACCTCAGGACGATTTTATTGGCAGGACCTGCGGGAAGCCAGCCCAGCTTCCCGCGCCCTTGGGAGGGACCTGTGACGCTCATATGAGCAGAAGCTTCTTGAGTACCGAGAAGACCTCCTTGTAGGGCAGCTTGGTCGCGCCGGCTATTGCAAACGGCAGGAGCGCTGCAGCGGCGACCGGCAGCAATGTGTTGCGGTTGACGAGCATCGAGGACAGCTTGCGCGTCTGCTCGTATTGCTTCGTAAGATCGACGGGCTCGATTGCCTGTTCCGCTTCGTTGGCATCTGGTGCAACGACGTTCGCTCCGATCGACTTGCGCTCTGCGGCCCGCTGCTGGGTCGTCGCTCGCGCCGAGAGGGTCAAAAGTGTCTTGTCCTTCAACTGCGTGAGCGGTTTCGAGAAGGCGGAGAGCGGATAGGCGAAGAAGGCGAGGACGACCAAAAGCCAGGCGGCCATGATGGTCGTGAGTGTTGTGGCTGACAGATCGGCCTGCATCTGGTGTTTGGCGACCGCAGCCGCCATGCCGCAGCTGATCCGAAGACGAAGAGAACGTAGGCGTTCGGATATTCCCCGAGAAAGGCAAGTCCGCCTTTGCCGTCCGGATGGGTCGACACCAGTCTTAAGTCGAGGCGCGCGATGCTACGCAACATTTCAGCCCAGACCAGGTGTCGCCAGATGCCGCGGGCCAGGAGAAAGATGAAGAGCGGTATGCTGATGAACACGCACCACCAGCCCGCCATTGTCAGGCGATGAGCATCTCCCGTCATCGTCGCCGCCCAACTTGTCGACGGGAGCTGCTTGAACGTGGCAAAGGCAAGAACTGCGGAGACGACTGCGAGCGCCAGGCACCCTAGCTCCGCAAGCACTGAATCGCGTCGACCGAGCGCCGTGTTCAATGCAACCAGTGCAGCGCCCTGGGAGCTCGGTGTGATCAAAGGTGCGCGGAGGAATTGTCCAAGCTTGCGCCGCAAGCCCGCTTCGACCGCCTGCTCGGCGGCCAAGAACGCGGCAATGCCAACGAAGAAACGCGCCCATGGACCGGGGTCGGTAAGATAGGCCTTCAGTGTCGGCGTCTCCGAAGCCAGTGTAGGGAGGGTCAGAAGGAGCGGAACGGCCCAGGCGATGGTGACGAACAGAAGGATTCGACGACCGGTATGAAGGTTTCTCTCGTGAACGAGATTGAGCCGCCGCTGTAGCTCGAAGAATGGTCCGCCGTGCGACGCAAGGAATTCCAACCGATCCGGTGGTCGATCGAATTTATCGACAGTTGGCGGTGCAGGCTTCGTCTTCGCCATGCTTCAGTCCTCGGTGACCGACCAGCGGTCGCCAGGATTGAACTGCTTCATGGCGCACGCGATCTTGTCTGTGCCCGCTCCGAGATCGGCCTGATAGACGATGCCGTTGCGGTTGACGACGAAGGTATTGACACCTGTCTCGCCATACGCTGCCATCGATAAGTCTCCTTCAAGGATGAGCCGCAACCGACGCGCGATCAGCTGGGCAACCCGATCGAGGAGACAAGCCAACAGAAAAACCGTTGCAGCGTAAGTACGTTACCGTAAAAAGCAGCGTAACAAATCTGCGTTGGACCCAACTGAAGGACGACGTGGACAGCAATCTGCAGCGCCGCACGCTGCAGAGCGTTGAGGGGTCACTTGGGAAACAGGAATGTCATTGCGGCGCGAACGCCCCATCCCTGTGGACCGCCTTCGGGCGATTCTGCCCAGTAACGCGCGCCGAGCTGAAAGCTGACGGGCTGTTTGTCGAATGTGACGAGCTTCGATACCGAGACGTTGATCGGAACGCTCCACTGGTTGCTTTCCCAATCGTAGGTGCTCTCCGTGTTCAGTGCGAAGGTCCAGGCGTCCTGTGTCGTGTAAGAAATGAACGGCTGCAGGAAAGTCGAGCTGATATCAGCTCGGCTACCATCGCCTGCTACGGACCAGATGTGGTTTGCCAGCGTTCCGTAGGTCCACGGGCCGTCCTGTTTCAAGACGACACCTGTCGGCCCGAGCCCGAGCTTCTCGCCACCGAGCAACGGCTCTGTGGCGGTCGGGATAAGGATAGCGGGACCGACGCCCCAGATGAGTCCTCCGGGCGAGGGCTGCTTGGGTGAAAAGAAGAAGCTCTGCAGCGTATCTCCGAGGCCGAACTGGGTTCCACTGTCTTGAGCGATATCGTCCTGCCAGGTGACGGGAACGATGGTGCGCGAGATGACGTTCCAGTCGTCGTTCAGATCAAATGGAATGACCGGCTGGATGTTGAGAACCGCCTTGTGCCCGTCGACAGGACCGTAGCCACTGTCGTAGTTCAACTGGAAGGGCACGCTGATCAGCGACGCAATCGGATTGCTGAGCTTCTTGGCGAGGTCCGTGCTGGAATCCTGCGCATTGGCGACGATCGTCGATCCCGCCAGCAGCATAAGGAGGATTACAGAGTGCTTCAGAGCTCTCATGGTGGCAACCAACCCTCGTTTCGAAATGGCATTTGCAACCTGAACCGGCACAAATGCTGCGGCCGACTCTGATGACCATCAGCATTCTAGCCGCTTTGGCGCAAAGCTTCCATTTGGGTACATCGCTCGTAAGCTATCAATGCCAAGCCTCTGGCAATCTCGGATAGACTGTTCTTGATTTCATGTGGGCAGCGGACAAGTCACTTCGATCGGCGATCGTTAAGGATCTGGATCTCCCGGCGAAACCGCGCTCGAGGCCGTGTCGCCCTTGAGATCGAGAACGACTTCGTCAATCTTGCCGTCATACGCGAAGGGCATGCGGTCGGAATACTCATCGAGGATTGGGGTGCCGCTATCCTGACCAATGTCGAGGGTTTCGTCGACGGAGTAGATGAAGGGAATGGTGTGGTCGATCTTGGCCTGGGCGACTTGCTTGCCATCGACCGTGAGGACATAGGTTCCTCCTTTGCCGACTTCACCCTTTTTCCCATCGTAGGCGAAATCGAGCACGATGGTATGGTCCCCTGGTGCGAGTTTGTCTGCACCGGAGATCCGGATCCCGTCGCTCGGCTGCTGGCTGTTCTTGTAGACCCAGACCGGCTTTCCATCGACCATCAACAAGCCCCAGCCGGCAAAGCGGCCGCCTTGGGTGACAATCACGCCTTCGCCTCCGTTGGCAGGCACCGAAAGCTTCGAGGTAATAGCAAAGGACGTGTTTTTGACAGTTGGTGCGGTTCCCTCCGGAATGCGCAAAGTCCCTTGATGATAGACGAAATGGCTCCTGCCTCTTGTCAGGCTCGGCCTCTGGAACATGGCTTCGACCGTCGCCTGCGGACTGAAATTCAGCGGCAAGGCATTATTCCGTCCTGCTTCCGCCCACCAAAGCTCCTTCATCTCGTCCAGCTTGTCCGGCATGGCCGAGGCGAGGTCCTTGGCCTGGCTGAAGTCCTCGTCGATATGGTAGAGTTCCCAGTTGAAGCTTGCCTCCGTCACCCCTTTCGGTTCCGGCTCCCAGGCAAAGACGAGCGGCGTCGTGGAAGCCATCCAGCCGTCATGATAGATGCCCCGATTGCCGAACATCTCGAACAACTGCGTCCTGCGTTGCGAGGCGGCCTTGGCATCGTCCCAGGTGTAGGCCATCGAGATGCCGTCGATTGGCAGCTGCTTTACTCCATTGATCGAATCCGGTGCCTGGACACCCGTCGCCTGCAGGATCGTCGGCATGATGTCGGTCACATAATGGAACTGTTGTCTCAGACCGCCGGCGTCCTTGATGCGGGCTGGCCAGCTCATCACCATCCCGTTTCGGGTTCCCCCGAAATGCGATGCGTAGCGCTTCGTCCATTGGAACGGCGTACCGAACGCCCACGACCAGGCGACAGGCATATGATTATAGTGCAGCGGCCCGCCGAGTTCGTCCTTGATCGAATAGAGATAGTCGAAGCTTTCCTTCGCGCCATTGCCGATGACACCGATCTCGTTGGCCGTGCCCTGAAGGCTGCCTTCGGCGCTGCCGCCGTTGTCACCTTCGATGAAGATGACGAGCGTGTTGTCGAGCTTTCCTTCCTTCTTCACTTCGTCGATCACGCGGCCGATATTATAGTCATCATAGGCAAGATAGGCGGCATAGATCTCGGCCATGCGCGAGAAGAGTTCCTTTTGCCTGGCATCAAGCGAATCCCACGCCGGCAGATTGGCGGGTCGTGGCGTCAGCATCGCACCTTGCGGAATGACCCCGAGTTTCTTCTGACGCTCGAACGTCTCTTCACGAAGCTTGTCCCAGCCCTGGTCGAATCGTCCCTTGTATTTGTCGATCCATTCCTTCGGCACATGGTGAGGCGCGTGCGTTGCCCCGGGAACGTAGTAGGCGAAGAATGGTTTGTCCGGCGCCAGCGAGTTCTGTTGCTGCAGCCAATGGACGGCCTGATCGGCGAGATCTGAATCCAGGTGGTAATTGACCTTTGCCGCGCCGGTCAGCTTCTCCTTCGGCTCGATCGGCGTGGTGTTTTCGAAAAGGGTCGGATCCCACTGGTTCACATCCCCGCCGATAAAGCCGTAGAAATAGTCAAAGCCCAGTCCCGTCGGCCAGAGATCGAATGGTCCGACGGCGCTGCTCTGCCAGGCAGGCACGTTATGGTTCTTGCCGAACCAGGCCGTGCTGTAGCCGTTTCCACGCAGAATTTCTGCGACCGTACCCGCACTCTTCGGCATCAGCGAGTCATAACCAGGGTAGCCGAGGCTACGCTCCATGATGATGCCAGTGTGCACATTGTGCTGATCGCGGCCCGTCAGCAATGCGGCCCGCGTTGGGGAGCAGAGTGCCGTGGTGTTGAATTCGTTATACTTGACGCCGCTCGCGGCCAGTGCTTCGAGCGTGGGGGTGGCGATAGGACCGCCGAAGGTGCTCGACGCGCCGAAGCCGACGTCGTCGGTCATGATGAGCAGAACATTCGGAGCACCCTTCGGCGCCGAAACCGGTTGCGGAAAGTCCGATTTTGAATCCGTGGTCGTTCGTCCGATCGTTCCCTTGAACTGGGGATCGGGATAGGGCAGCACAGAAACAGCAGGAGGACCCGACTGGACGCTTTGTGCGGCTGCGGGTGTGGGATGAGCGAGCGTTATCAGCGCAGCGATAACGCTTGCGAGAGAAACCAATCCCTGCTTTTCGAATTTCGAGCGTGCCATTGTGTCTGCCTCACTTTGAATAACGTGCTCGGGCGGCCAGTCTTGCTTGCGGCGTCCTGAACCTCGACATGGAATGGATGGAACGAGCGGCATTCCTGTAAAAGCGGTCTCGTTCCCTTCGGCTGATATGGATCAGGATACGAGCTCGAAATCCTCAAGCTTGAACGTCTTGTTGTTGAAGGCGTCCGTCGGGCCGTAGAAGCGCACTGCCGGCAGCGGTCGCTTCCCTGATGTGGGTATCCAGTTGGCTTCCAAACCGTCCGGCGCCTTGGGGCCGACATAGATACTGACGCCGCCGTCAGCGTTCTTCTTCATCTTGTCGAGCTCATATGACGATAGGGTCGTGCGATCGAGATCACTGTAGATGAAGGACATGGTGGCACGGTCATAGACGGTGATTGCCCAGAATTGCTTCACAGGCATTTCGGCGGGAATGTCGAGTTTGTAGAGTTTTCCCGCCTCCAGCAGCCGCCCGTCCTTGTCGGCCATGGCCATCATATACTGGGTGGCCGGTGCATCGCTCAAAACCCTCGGCATATAGGTGCACCAGAAAAACTCCGCGGCACGCGGGATGAGGTCGATGTAGTCGTCGTAGGTGAACGAGAAGGTCTTGTTCTCGTCCGCCTGCAGCAGGGAAACGTAGTGCCGATCGGGCCAAAAGCGCATCGCGTCAGGCGTATGGTCGTACCAGTCCTGAAGATAGTACCAGACATCGATCACCGCCTGGTTCATGGCTCGCTTCGCGGACTCGTCCGGAGAGAATGGTTTGCCCTTCTCGATGCCAAGGGATTTCAGCATCCCCATCATTACCTTGTCGTGCTCTCTGACAGGCTCCACGCTCATGATGGCGTGCATGTCCTCGAAGTGGCGTCCGTCGTAGAACGGCAATGTCGGATAGCGCTGAGCGATCGGATCGACGAATTTCTGCTGAGCCGGATTGCCGGCCTCACCGAGATAATACATCCGCAAGCGTTGGGCATAAGTGTGTGCGTCTGCTGCCGTTTTGCCAGGCGCAGGCACGGAGCGGAAGGCAAAGGCAATGCGATAGTTCGGTGACGCCACATGGATATATCCATCCGGAACGGCTTCCGAATAGCCTGGTGGCGTGAACAGGAGTTTTCCGCCCTTGCCCTGATCGAGCCCGGATGGGCCGACATCGGCGATCGTGAACTGCCATGCGTCGACGACCTGTCCGTAAAGGCTGCCGTCCGGTCCGGAGGCAGGCAATTCCAGAACGACGGGTCCTTTCCGCAAGTCTGTGTAGGCGGCGATGTATGGTGTCGTGCTGTTGGCCGTGATGGCTTCGAGTTTTGGCGTCGCAACCGCCGAATACGAAATGATGTCATTGTCCTTCATGCCGAGACCGGTGAAGGCCGCGCGGCGCAGCGAATAGATCGCAATCGCTGGCATGTTCCAGAGCACCGCCTCGAAGGCGCGCTGGTACTTGATCTGGTAGTCGAAGTCCTTGATCGATGGTGTCGCTCCCTTCGCGGGCTGCCCGCCAAGCGGATCCTGCCCATCCTGAGCCAAGGCAGCCGTCGGTACCGTCAGGGCAGTCATCGCCGTGGCCAGTGTGGCGACCGAAACGGTTGCCACACCCTGTTTCAAAAGATCACGCCGGTTGAGGAACCATTGCACGCCAGGAATATTGCCTTGCATCGGACATCTCCTCTCACTGAACCGGTTCAACTTGAGGAAGGTCATACTTGCCCGAAAGCACTTCATCCTTGGGCTGGTAGAGACGAAGGATCATGTAGAAGGGGCCGGATGGTGCCGGCAGCCAGTTGGCGGCGAACTCACCATCGGGCTTCGTCGACTGCAGCGGTACATCGAAACTGCCGTCGGCATTGACCTTCAGGCCCTTGGTATCGGTGCCGAGCTTGTAGCGCTGGATCGGATTATCGACGAGCATCTTGTCGGCGGCGTTGTAGACCGTGAGCGACCAGAAGGCGCTCACCGGCGGCGCCTTGTTGAAGTGAATGACGTATTTCTTGCTGCCTTCAAGCTGGTCGCCCCTGGAATCCGTGGAGCGCAGAGGATACATCGCTTCCTTTTCGCCCTGACCACCGAGATAGGGTCCGGCCACCAGCGCGCGCAGCGGGTACGTGTAACCGAAATCGTCGAGACCGCGTACCCAACTCCAGCCATTGCGTTCCGTACCGGAACTCGACAGCGCCGAGACCGCCACCTTTGGTCCGTCCTTCAGCGCGCGAACCAGAGCGTCGCGTTGTGGCTGCGTCAGTTTTGAGTCATCAAAACCGTCCTTGGTCAGTCCGAAGCGGGCAAATTGCCCGAACAACGCCTTGTCCTGCGGCGGCACTGCATTGGACTTCAGCGCGAAAGCCAGTTGCTTGTAGAAGCCCAGAGGATCCGAACCGGTGTCCGGCATGTCCGGAAGCTTGGCCGCGGTGGCGACGTATTTGGCGTTTTTCCATTCACTCAGCGGGCGAAGCGTAAACTGCTGCTGCAGCTTGACCAAAGGCTCCATGGCCTCACCCTGGTTCACGCGCAGGCGGCCCCAGAGCCAGACCTTGTCGGTGCTGACGTCCAGGCGCGTCACGCCCTTTGGAAGTTTGCCTTTCCATCCCGGCGGCACGATTGCATAGTCGCCAGCTTTCGTTCCGGTCGTCCTGCGGCCAATATAGTGCGCGAGGTTCTGCCACATGTCGAAGACATCGACCACGTAGTAGCGGTCGTTCGTGTCGGGCACGTGCAGGATGAACGGCTCCTTGGAGAGATCGACAACCGCACTCAGATAGAGCGTGTCATTGTTTGCGGTCGGCATGTCCTTCGCATCGGGTGTCGCAAGCAGCGTTGCCCATCCGATCTGATTGACGGGCGCACGGTAGCTGGTCGCCGGCTTCGGGTCCGGCACGTCGCTGTATTGCCGGGCAACGCGCTCCATACGAACGAGAGGATAGCCCCAGATGTAGGCGGACAGTCCCGTCTGATAGGCATCGGCCTCCAGACCGGCCTCAATGTTCTCCTTGCTTGTCGGAAGCGTAAGAAGCTCGTCATTGTCGGCAGACCGGGCAATCGCATTCGTTGCGGCGGCGAGCATGGTTGCAGCCAGCAAAGACGAAAGAGCGACGATACGCATGGCAGACATTGGAAACCTCTACGGGTTGGTAATCCGGCGACCTGTAGAGAGGACACGCATTAATCCGGAGGCGGAAGTACGTTACGGTAAAAGGTAACGTTGCATAGGACGCCGGAATACGCGATGTGCCGCACATTGGACAAACCCAAATTCCACCTGCCATCTTCGGTGCAATTTGGAGACGGACTACGTGGAACTTCGGACTGTTGGATTTCCGCCACTCGATTGCTTCACGCGACTTCCGTGCAGACAAAATCGCTGAATTTGCTGAAAGGATAGGATGTTGTGAAGGCCGAACGAATGACGGACGCCGACGGACGCGGCGCGTCTATTATTGCAACTCCTTCGGTCATCGCGGTGTCGAACGGCATGCGCCCGCTGCTGATCGCTGCGGCCGCCGCCTGTGACATGACGACGACGCAATCGCGGATGCCGTCTTCGTCAGGCTCGAGCCTTGGCGCGGAGGGGTTGGCCTTGACGTCGAAGCCGTCACGCGTCGGGCTGAAATAGCCCCATGTCCTGCTCTCGATCATCAGGACATAGAAATCGGGCAGCGCCAGCAGCCGTGACGTCGACAGAACTTGCTCCAGACGCTGCTGCATGGTGGTGAGCTGCACGATCGCGTCATGACGCGATCGTGCCATGTCGATTTCCACTCCAGGATCACGTTCGGGCAGGAGGCCCGCATCGATCGCTTGCCGTGTTGCTACTGCAACTGCCAGTGACTGCGGATGCTCGACGGCAAACTCGATCGTCAATGAGCAAATGGTGCACATCGAACAGGGCCTCCTTCTGGCTCAAGCCGTGACGATGGGGAACCAGAACTCGAAGTTGTCGAGCAGGCCGACAAACTCCGACAGCTTCTTCGGATCGCCTGTAAGCTTCGCCTTGCCCTCGACCACCTGCTTCTCCATGGTCGAGGTGCCGAGCATCACGTCGTTCAATGCCTCGCGGGTCGTCGTGATCGACACATCCGCGCTCGGCGCGCTCTTGTCCTTGGAGTAGTGGATGGCGGAGTTCTCGACGCCGACGACATACTTTTCGTTCGTGTCGGTCAGCTCCATGTTGATCTCGATCGACTTGCCCGCCGCCCGGTCACCGTTCAGCCTCACTCCGAGGAAGTCGAAGAACATGTCGATCGGCATCGCCTTGATGGTATCCGGGCTCGCCGTGTTCGGAACCGGCAGTTCGGTCACACCCTGGCGAAGCTCGCTTGCGCCCGTCAGGTAGAAGTTGCGCCATGGGCCGGATTCCGACTGATAGCCCAACTGCTCGTAGGTATCCGCCAGGAGCTGCTTGGCTGCAACGTTGTTGGCATCGGCAAAGACCACGTGGTTCACGACTTCGGCGACCCAGCGGTAATCGCCCTGCTCGAAGGACTCCTTTGCCTGTCGCAGCACGTTGTCGGCGCCGCCCATGAAGTCGACATAGCGCTTGCCGGCTTCGGTCGGCGGAAGCTGGTGAAGGGTTGCTGGAACGCCGTCGAAGAAGCCAAGCCGAAGGTTATATTGGGCAACCGCGTCGTGATAGACCGTGCCGTAATAGCTTCTGCAGGCCCATGTCGTCGCCAGTTCCTGAGGAAGGCGGATGACTTCGCCGATCTCCTTTGGCGTCATGCCGCTGTTGGCCATCCGCATGACCTGGTCATGGATGAACCGGAACATGTCGCGCTGGCTCTTCAGGTGGGCGATGACCTTGTCGTTGCCCCATGTCGGCCAATGGTGGGAGGTGAAGAGGACCTCGGTCTCGTCGCCGAACATGTCGATCGACTGCTGCAGGTATTTCGACCACAACAGACCGTCGCGAACTTTCGCGCCACGCAGCGTGTAGAGATTGTGCAGCGTGTGGCAGGCGTCTTCGGCAGCGCAGAAAGCCTTGTATTTCGGGATGTAGAACATGAACTCGGAAGGCGCTTCGGATTCCGGTGCCATCAGCACCTGTAGCTCGACACCGTCGATGGTGATCTTCTGTCCCGTCTCGGTTGCCCAGTCGGTCGGCAGCGCCAGCCCGATCTCGCCGGTCGACGTCGTCTTGCCAAGACCACCGTCGACTTGGCCCTGGGGGCCGCGCGGCAAAAGGTTGCCGTACATGTAGCTGGCGCGGCGGCTCATGGCGTTGCCGGCGATGATGTTCTCGCCGACCGCGGCCTTCGTGAAGTCCTCTGGTGCGACGATCTTGACCTTGCCCGCGTCAATGTCGGCCTGGTTTACGAGACCGCGCACACCACCGTAATGATCGACGTGACTGTGGGTGTAGATCACCGCGACGATAGGCTTGTCGCCAAGCTTGGGGATGACGAGTTCTTTCCATACTGCGCGGGCGGTTTCGGAGCTGACCAGCGGATCGATGACGATATAGCCCGTGTCGGTTCGGATGATGCTCATGACCGACAGGTCATAACCGCGGGCCTGATAGATGCCGTCGACCACCTCGAAGAGGCCATGGATCATGTTCAGCTTGGCCATGCGCCACAGGCTGGGATTGACGGTATCCGGAGCGTCGTCGGTTTCGGACGTGCCAAGGAAATCATAGACGCTGAGGTCCCAGACCGGCGTCCCCTCGGCGTTCTTGATAATGGCGGGATCCGGCAAAGCCGCCAGCAGGCCGCGATGCGCGTCCTTGAAGTCCTGTACGTCATCGAACGGAAGGCCGTTGCGATAGAGTGCGTTGTAGTCGAGGGTCGCCTTGGTTGCTGGCTTGGCGGCGCTTCCGCTTTTAGGAATGGGGGGTGCATCCTGCGCACTCGCCTGGGCGGATTTCCCGACCAGCGTGACGGCGAGGCCGGCAGACGCCATACCTCGAAGAAAATCCGCTCTGCTGATGCCGTTGCCGTCTGAGGAGGTCATTTCGTTCTCCGTGCGTTTTGCATGTCCCAACATTTCGCGGGTCAAAGGCTACGGCGGCGGACGAATATTGGAAGTACGTTACGGTAAAAGCTGACGTAACAACCGCGTAACACGGCGGCAGGATGTGACAAGCCACAGGATTGGATCGTTGCGGGCCTTCTGGCTCCTGCAAAATTGGGATTCCTTGGATTTCAGCTTGGACACAAATCAGACCGGAGACACTAACTTGCGAAAGAAACTAGTCTAACGTCGTCCGGGCATGTCGCATTGGGATGGACACCTTCCGGATGTTCATTCATTTCGATCCGTTCGCAGTGACGGCCTGTTACAGCTGCAGCTCGCCTTCGAGATGCGTCATGGTGAAGTCGTCGATCAGCACTTCGATGTCGACCTTCCAACCGGTCGGACCGAATGTTGGCAGGCCGCTTGCCTCCCATCCACCTTTGGACGATTTCCTGAGATCGTACTTGATCGGCTCCACGCCGGCGTCTGGATTCCACGCACGCAGCGTTGCGCCCTGCGGATCGATCGGATCGAAGTCCGGAGTCAGGAAGTCAACCTCCGCCTTCGCCGTGCCGGCGGCCAGGTCGGGCACAAGTTTCAGCTGAGCCATGACTTCACCGGAATGAAGATGAATGGAGAAAGCCTGCGGCCTTGCGGCATATTGCAGTTGATCCGGCCCGGCGAAGCGCCAGAGTGACGCCGTGGCTACGATTGCAACAGCAAGCGCAACTTCAGCGGCGATTGATCGGCGGAGCTTTCGGCGAGCCGTCCGGTCTCCTGCAGCAGCCGGCCTCGTCAGCCAGAATCGATTGTATATTGCGAGAACGCAGAGAATTCCAACCAGGGCCACCTTCAGCACGAGCAGCCGGCCGTAAAGCGACAGCGGAATGGTCTGGACACCGGGCAGCTCAAGCCACGCGAGCGCCGCGCCTGCCATCAACAGCACGAAGAACGGCAGTGGAATGACACGCGAGAAACCCGCAAGCGGATCCGTGGGCCCCGTTCGACTTAACCGCCAAAGGGGAGGCAGGCTACCGATCCAGAAGAGGAGCGTCGCGCCATGAAGAACAATGCATGCCCGGGCGAGCCAGGGTGTCGCTACGACGTTGCAGTGACCTGTGAAGGCGAAGGACGCTGAGGCCGCAGACATCGCAAGAACAGCAAGCGGAAGGTAGGCGGGGCTGGCTCGACAGACGGGTATCGAAACAAGAAGAACCGCGACTAACGCCATGCCTGCTGCGATCGCAGCGCCGCTCCTGGAGGCGACAAGCAGCGGCTCCAGGCCGGCGAAGGCCAGGCCGAGGCCCATTTCGTCCAACCCCTGCAGATAGACACCCGACGAGAAGAGAAGGACGCCCAAAACGATGACAAGATCAGGTCGCCTTGTGAGCGACATCGCCGGATAAAGCCACCGATTGAAGAGCGTTCCGCCGATCACGACGGCGAGGTATAGGATCGAGACGATGTGTATCGACCATATCGCACCCTGTATCAGCACGGAGGTGTCGGCAACAGCCGGTGCGGAAATGGCAGACGGTGCGCCGACGTGAAATACGATCGAGCCCCCGACCGGATGTCCATCCTCGGAAACCACGCGATAACTGACAATGGCGGTGCCGCTCGAGATCGATCGCGGGATCGCCAGGTCGACTTCGGAGCCTGATGTTGCGGGAAGGTCGATCGAGTTTCCTGCGCCGATCTTGATGCTTGCCCGGACAACGCTGACCGGTTCGCTGAACCGAAGCTGGACATTGGCTGGCGCTGCTTCCACGACAGCGTTATTGGCAGGTGAGGCGTTCAACAAGACGGCATGGGCATATGCGCCGGAAGGCACAAGTAAGCCCATGCCTGCCACAAGCAGTGCGCAAGCCGCATTTTTGAATGATAGACGTGTCGCCCAGTTTCGATTTCTAAGCCACATGGGCGATCACCTTGGATCAGGAGCGCGGCTGTTCCACAACGTCGAAATAGGGAGCCGGCTTCTCGTAGTCGTCGGACGACTTGCCCGCCGCGGGAATCTCGATCCAGCGTTCGGACGCTCCGTCGGCACATTCCTGCACGATCGGGACGTAGACCCGTGTGCCGAGCGGCAGTTCCTTGGCCACCGTCCCGCGGAACACGAACTCGTCATATTCGTCGTCGGCGAGATTTCCACCGCTCCAGATGATCTCGGTGAGACCTTCCTTCACCGGCTTGCCGTACAGATCATAGCTCTTTTCGTAGCTTCCCTTTATCTTCTCGACGGTCCAGCCCGCCTTCGGCATCGGCTTGGCTGACAGCAACCCCTCGGGGACTTTTACGCGAACCTTGAGGGTGGGCTTTCCCTCGCAACCGTGGCCAATCCGGACCACTGCCTTGTAGGCTTTGCCAGAGATACCTTGACCCTGTTCAAGCGTTGCATGTGCGTGTGCGGCTCCCACCGCGAAGACGCTCAGTAGGAGGGTTGCTGCTACCTGTCTGATCATGAAAGTGGTCTCCCTGCGCGGACTGGCGCAGTGCGCCAGCCCCTGCAGTTTGGGGGTTATTGGGTAACTTGCGCGAGGTCGGCATCGAGACGCTTGCGTACCATGTTCGGTACCTTCGCGGCCTTGATCGCATCCAGGTTTGCCGGCTTGTCGCCGACCTGGATCAGTGCCACCATGCCCATGCCGGCATGCGGCGTGCACTTGATAACGTAAGCGCCCGGAACGTCGAACTTGGTCTGAAACTGTTCGTTCGCCTTGGATTTGAACTCAGCCGCGCCATCAGGAATGAGACCCTTGAACGTCTCGACATTGTGGCTCTTGTCGGTGGGCACGAAGGTGACGGTGTCGCCGGGAGCGATCTTGATGAAGCCCGGTTCGAACACCATTGCGCCGTCGGTGCCCTTGTTGAGCATTTGCACCTGATGCTCTGCTGCCATGAGCGGTGCTGCCGAGGCGACAAGGGCTACCGTCGCAGCGATCAGGCCGAATTTCAAACGCATTGCTTATCTCCTATTCTACGGGGCCGACACGTTGGCCTCGGGAACGGTTCTAGGGCATGCGGTTGCTGTCTTCTTTGACGCTCGTCAAATTTGGGCAACATCGGTTGCATATTCGCACCGATGATGAACCGCGCAGTCGACCGGTGATAAGACGAAGAGACTGGAAGGGCGGGTCTCGTGCTCGACGACCGCCTTGGCCGCGTTCACTTCGTTCGAGATCACGATATCGGAGCAATTCATTGAGGCCACATCACTCGCCAGCCCGTCGGCCAACCCGCCGGCTCGACGCCTGAGGAAGGCCAGTCTTCCAGCCCTCTCGAGGCAAGACGACAGATTCGGCTAATAGTGTGAAAACCGGCTACGATAGGCTCTGCTGCTGAGCCTTATCCAGCATGTCTCGAACCTTGAAGGCGAGATCGCGGGCCGTGTACGGTTTGCGCAGCCATTCAGCGCCGGGAATGACTTCGTTCGTCGCCAGTGCCGGCTCCGAGTACCCGGATGTGAAAAGAATGGCGATGTCGGGCCTGAGGTCGCGAACCTCTCTGGCGAGCTCGTCTCCGGTCATCCCGCCTGGCATCACGATGTCCGTGAACAGCAGCGCGACGTCATCGTTCTCATAGAGCAGTTCAAGCGCGCGGCGTCCGTTCTCGGCTTCGAGCACCTGGTACCCCATGTCGGCAAGCCTCGCCAACGCCACCCGTCTCACCCGCGAATCGTCTTCGACGACCAGGATCCGCTCGGTTCCGCGCGGCAGGGCGCTTTCGACCGTGCCCCGATCCTGGCTTCCGGCGTCCGGCCTGGCGCCGCTTATTGCGGGCAGGTAGATCCGGATCGTGGTGCCCCGTCCGACCTCGCTGTAAATCTGAAGATGCCCGCCGGACTGTTTGACAAAGCCGTAGACCATGCTCAGTCCAAGGCCTGTTCCGGAGCCCACCTCCTTGGTGGTGAAGAACGGTTCGATGGCCCGTTTCTTCACGTCATCCGTCATGCCGTCACCCGTGTCGGTCATGGCAATGAGCACGAAATTGCCGCTTCGCACCTCCGGATACATCTTCGCATAGTCGGCATCCAGGTGAGTGCGCGAGATTTCTGTTGTCAGGCTTCCGCCCTTGGGCATTGCGTCCCGCGCATTGAGGGCGATGTTGAGGATGGCGTTCTGAAGCTGGGAGCTGTCGACCAGCACATTGAAGTCGGACCCGGAGAGGACCGTGGACAGCTTGATGTTTTCGCCCAACGTTCTGCGAAGGAGATCAGAGAAGCCGGTGACGAGTTGGCCGAGGTCTGCCTGTTTGGGGCTGAGGGGCTGGCGTCTGCCAAACGCCAGCAACTGCCCGGTCAGCTTGGCGCCGTCGGCCGCCGCATCCTGCGCCTCCCGCAGAATGTCGCGTAGCGGCCCTGGCGGCAGCTTGTCCTCGATCATTTCCAGATTTCCACTGATGACGGTCAGAAGGTTGTTGAAGTCGTGTGCGAGACCTCCGGTCAACTGGCCAACGGCTTCCATCTTCTGCGCCTGGCGCAGATCTTCCTCGATCTTGAAGCGGCTGGTCAGATCGCGCACGAAACCTGTGAAGATGCGCTCGCCATCGGCGGTCGCTTCCCCGACATGAAGCTCCATGGGAAACTGCGAGCCGTCGGCGCGCCGGCCGGTGACGACCCGTCCGTAACCAATGATGCGCTTCTCGCCGGTGTGGAGATATCGGTCGATGTAGCCGTCATGTGCGTCACGGTAGGGGTTTGGCATGAGATTGCTGACATTGCGACCGCAGATATCCTCCGCGGCCATTCCGAACAGCGTCTCAGCGGCCTTGCTGAATGAAAGAACGATACCCTTCTGGTCGATGACGATCATTGCATCGGGAACGGTATCCAGGATCGAAGTCAGGTGGGCCTCTCGCGATCGCACGACCTCTTCGGCCTTGCGCAGCGCGCTCACGTCGCTGTTGGCCTGGATGACCGCCGGATCGCCGTCGGGAAGGTTGACCAGGACGCAGCGGGTCGCGACGTTGATGTAATAGCCGCTCTTGTGGCGGTGAACGACCTCGCCTTGCCAGAAACCGCGCGACTTGAGATGCGTCCTTATATCTTCCACGGGTTCAGGGAACCGGGTGTCGAGCAGCTCGTCGACACTTTCTCCGACGGCTTCCTCCCGCGCCCATCCGTACATGCTTTCGCAACCGATCGACCAGTGGGTGATCGTACCTTCAAGGCGATGCACGATGATGTCGGCCCCGTCCAGCACGTGCACGAGCGCATCCAGCTCGTGGGGCGATGCGGTGCGTGGCGCTATCAATCGATGGGGCATGTCGGCTCTTTCAAGACATCAATGAACGCTACCCCTATGACAGGTCTTCTCCGAAAAATCATCAGAATTGCCGGACAGCTGGGCGAGGCGGGATTGACTGACGATCCTGAGGTCATGCCTGCCTTCCGGGATGACGATATTCTTGGCGGCGAGCTTCGAGATGGTCCGCGAGACGGTTTCGATCGTGAGACCGAGATAGTCGGCGATGTCCTGCCGGTTCATGGGGAGGCGCAGGAGACCCTTCTTGAGTTGCGACTCGCTGCGTAACGCCAGCTTCAAGATGAAGCTGCAAAGGCGTTCCTCGGCGTTCTTCTTGGAGAGAAGCACCATCTGGTCGTGGGCGGCAGCCGTCTCCTTGCAGAGCAGGTTGATGTAGGCTGGTCTCAAGGCGTCCGAGCGCGAAACCTCATCGTGGAAGGTTTTGCGCGAAACCCGACGGATCTTACAGTCTGTAACAGCCTCGGCGGTGAACAGGAGGTCGCCTTGCAGGAAAGCGCCGACCACGTCGCCAGCGAACTGGAATGCTGTAATGACCCGGCGGCCTTCACCGATAATGCGGTGGAGCCGGACGACGCCTTCCACAATCTGGAAGAGGTGCTTGGCGGCATCTCCCTCCCAGCAGATCGCCTCGCCTGCCTCGACCGTCTCGGTGGCCGACATCTGAAATACCGATGCCAGCGGCTGGTCACAGCTCAACTTGCTTGTGGCCTCTACGTTTTCGAAAGCGGTGTTGCCCTGCATCAGCATGTTCGTGCCCCTCGTTGATGTGAGGGCATAAGACGTTGGTCCTGTCACACGGAAATGATCGGACTGTGAGAGTTGGTGCGACTTTGTAACAGTCTGTAACAGCAGCGCCTGGTCGGCAGCAAAGTCGTGCTTCGTTGACATAGATCAAGGAGCATGGGTCCCCGCCATGACAGTCGTTCCCGAAAGTACGAGAAAGGCGGTCGCGGAGCGGTCGTCTGCGCACTGGGGACGACACCATGAACTACTCTACGGAAACGATGGCGGTCGCGGTTGCAGCATTTCTGGCACTGCTGGCCGCCGCATTCGCGCATGACCATCTTTTTGCTGTCCATATGAGCATCCTGTCCTTCTGCTTATTGGCGGGCACCGTGCTCCTGATCAGGAGGATCGACTTCTCTCCTGCGGCACGAATTGCCAAGCCGGACACCTCGGGCTATTTCGACGAGGTCATCCGGTATGGGCTTATCGCCACTGTCTTCTGGGGAGTGGTCGGTTTTCTCGTCGGCGTCGTTGTCGCCGCGCAATTGGCGTTCCCGGATCTGAACATCGCGCCGTATCTGAACTTCGGGCGGCTTCGTCCTGTACACACCTCGGCGGTCATTTTCGCGTTCGGCGGTAACGCCCTCATCATGACGTCGTTCTATGTTGTTCAGCGCACCTGTCAGGCGCGGCTCTTCGGAGGAAGCCTGCCCTGGTTCGTCTTCTGGGGCTACCAGCTCTTCATCGTCATGGCCGCGACCGGATACGTCCTGGGCATCACCCAGGCACGCGAATACGCAGAACCGGAATGGTATGTGGACATCTGGCTGACGATCGTCTGGGTGGCGTATCTCGTGGTTTACCTGGGGACGATCCTGAGGCGCAAGGAACCACATATCTATGTGGCGAACTGGTTCTATCTCGGCTTTATCGTGACGATCGCGATGCTCCACGTCGTGAACAACCTCGCTGTTCCGGCGTCGTTCCTCGGCTCGAAGAGCTATTCCGCGTTCTCAGGCGTGCAGGACGCACTGACCCAGTGGTGGTACGGACACAACGCCGTGGGCTTCTTCCTTACCGCCGGCTTCCTCGGGATGATGTATTACTTTGTTCCAAAGCAGGCAAACCGTCCGATCTATTCGTATCGCTTGTCGATCATCCACTTCTGGGCCCTGATCTTCATGTACATCTGGGCTGGACCGCATCACCTGCACTACACGGCACTTCCCGACTGGGCACAGACACTCGGCATGGTGTTTTCGGTCATGCTCTGGATGCCTTCCTGGGGTGGCATGATCAACGGCCTCATGACCCTGTCGGGCGCTTGGGACAAGATCCGGACAGATCCGATCATCCGCATGATGATCGTTGCAATCGCCTTCTATGGCATGTCGACCTTCGAGGGGCCGATGATGTCGGTGAAGACAGTCAATTCGCTCAGCCACTACACGGAATGGACCATCGGTCACGTCCATTCGGGCGCGCTTGGATGGGTTGGGATGATCACGTTCGGCGCGGTCTACTATCTGACGCCAAAGCTCTGGGGCCGCGAGCGGCTTTACAGCCTGCGCATGGTCAACTGGCACTTCTGGCTCGCGACCCTTGGCATTGTCGTCTACGCGGCCGTCCTTTGGGTCGCCGGCATCCAGCAGGGTCTGATGTGGCGTGAGTACAATTCGCAGGGCTTCCTGGTGTATTCGTTCGCCGAAACCGTCGCAGCAATGTTCCCCTACTATGTCCTGCGTGTCGCCGGAGGTGCTCTCTATCTGGCTGGCGGTCTGGTGATGGCCTGGAATATCTACATGACCATCCGCGGCCACCTGCGAAACGAAGCAGCAATTCCCACCGCCTACGTGCCCCAGGCACAGCCTGCCGAGTGAGGTGAAACATGGCATCGATACTGGACAAACATCAGATCCTCGAGAAGAACGCGACGCTTCTTCTCGTCGGCTCGCTCCTCGTGGTCAGCATCGGCGGCATCGTCGAGATCGCACCACTGTTTTACCTGCAGAACACAATCGAGAAGGTTGAAGGGATGCGCCCCTACACACCGCTCGAGCTTGCGGGTCGCAACATCTACATCCGCGAAGGCTGCTACCTTTGCCACAGCCAGATGATCCGGCCATTCCGCGACGAAGTCGAACGATATGGCCACTATTCGCTCGCTGCGGAATCCATGTACGACCACCCGTTCCAGTGGGGCTCGAAGCGCACCGGTCCGGACCTTGCCCGCGTTGGCGGCCGCTATTCGAACGAATGGCACGTCCAGCACCTCGCAAATCCGCGAGCGGTCGTGCCGGAATCGATCATGCCGAGCTACTCCTTCCTGAAGGAGCAGGAGGTCACGGTGAAGGACGTCGGCATGGACCTCAAGGCAAACGAGGATGTCGGCGTACCCTACACGCAGGACATGCTCGCCAACGCCGAAGCCGACATGAAAGTCCAGGCCGACCCGAACGGCGATACCACGGCACTCCTCGAAAGATATCCGAAGGCGAAGGTTGGCGACTTCGACGGCGATCCGTCGAAGCTGACCGAAATGGACGCCCTTGTGGCTTATCTGCAGATGCTTGGCACGCTCGTCGACTTCTCGACCTACGACGACGCCACCGGTTATCGATGAGGTGAACTGATGGAAACCTATACCGCTATGCGGCACTTCGCCGACAGTTGGGGCCTCCTGGCGATGGCAGCGTTCTTCGTTGGGGCCGTGATCTTCACCCTTCGTCCTGGCAGCGGCCGGACTGCGAAGGATGCTGCCAGCATTCCCCTAAAGGACGATTGAGATGTCGGAAAAACATATTGATGAAATCAGTGGCGTCGAAACGACCGGACACGAATGGGACGGCATCCGCGAACTCAACAATCCGATGCCGAGATGGTGGGTGTGGACATTCTATGTCACGATCCTTTGGGCGGTCGCATACGCTGTCGCCTATCCTGCCATTCCGATGATCACCTCGGCGACGAAAGGCTATCTGGGATTTTCCAGCCGCGCGGAGCTTCAGCAGGATCTTGATCAGGCAAAGGTCGCGCAGACGAAGTTCCACGACATGATCGCGGCAAAGACGGTTCAGGAGATCGATGCCGATCCTTCGCTTCGCGAATTCGCGATCGCGGGCGGCGCCTCGGCATTCAAGGTCAACTGTGCTCCCTGCCATGGATCCGGCGCAAGCGGCGGACCGGGATTTCCCAACCTCAACGACGACGACTGGCTCTGGGGCGGAGACCTCGATTCAATTCATGCAACCATCGCCCATGGCGTGCGCTACGAAGCGGACGCCGACACCCACGTGTCCGAAATGCCGGCATTCCGTGATATGCTGGATCCTGTACAGACCAAGCAGGTTGCGGCCTATGTATGGAGCCTGACGAACACGCCTTCCGACGCGTCCGGCGCGGAGGCTGGCAAGCAGATCTTCCTCGATAATTGTGCTGCATGTCACGGGGAAGATGCCAAGGGCAAACTTGAGATGGGAGCCCCGAATCTCGCGGACGCGATCTGGCTCAAAGGAAGCGGCGAAGATGCCATTGTCCGTCAGGTTATGGCACCCAGGCACGGCGTGATGCCGGCATGGGCGGGCCGACTGGGTGACACTGCCGTCAAGGAACTCACGGTATTCGTCCATTCGCTGGGCGGCGGTCAATAGAGGAGATCACAATGACGACGCACGACCACAATCCATTGCTTGGCCTTTACGGTACCCCTCGCGCGGTGATCCATTCCCGTGTCTCCGCACGGACCAGCAAGACGACGAATCCTGCAAGCGAACAGGAGGACGCGCAAAAAATTGGCAATTCGATCGTCAGTTTGATCTGCCTCAAGGACCAGAAGCCAACCAGCCGTTAGAAGCATGACTGTCCAGCGGGATGTAAATGCGCACATCCCGCCCCAGTAAACTCCGGCCGTACCTTTGAAGGTGCGGCCTCTTTTTTTGTCTCGCGGCTGAGGCTTGCCTGGTGGCGGTGGCCCCTAAAGGCAGCAAGATCGCGGATCGTTTGACCTGGCTCAAACAGAGCAGGGCCGAGCTCTGCTATGTTTGCTGTGTCTAGTGGAGGTCACATCGCGGACCTCCTTCCGCGATCCCTCCGGGCCACGCCATCTCTTCAGGGCGTGGCCCTCCCTTTTTCGGGAAGCGCCCGGATTATTGATCTGCGTCAAGGAAGCGGGAACGGCAAGATGGGAAAACGGCCGGGTGAAATTCGGACGAGCCCAATGAACCTCTACACCGCGCCAGATCCAGACAACGTCGAACGCGTCAATGCCGAGCCGGTCAATGCACGCCGCAATCGCCAGCCGCTTTATGCTCCGCGAAAGAAGATATTTCCCAAGCGGGCGGAAGGTCGCTTCCGCAGGTTCAAATGGCTCGTGATGCTGGTTACCCTCGGCATCTACTATGTGTCTCCCTGGATCAGGTGGGACCGTGGCCCTTACGCGCCCGATCAGGCCATCCTGATTGACCTCTCGTCGCGACGTTTCTTCTTTTTCTTCATCGAGATCTGGCCACAGGAATTCTACTACGTCGCAGGTCTGCTGGTGATGGCAGGTTTTGGATTGTTCCTGGTTACGTCTGCCATCGGCCGCGCCTGGTGTGGATACGCCTGTCCCCAAACCGTCTGGGTAGACCTTTTCCTTGTTGTCGAGCGCGCGATCGAAGGCGATCGCAACGCGCGAATGAAGCTGGACGCCGGTCCCTGGACGCTCGGCAAGATGCGCAAGCGCATCCTGAAACACACGGTCTGGCTCTTGATCGGCATTGCGACAGGCGGCGCCTGGATTTTCTATTTTGCTGATGCTCCGTCGCTCGCCGTCTCACTGTTTTCCGGCACGGCGCCCATCGTCGCATATGCCACTGTCGCCACACTCACCTTCACGACGTATGTTCTCGGCGGGCTCATGCGAGAGCAGGTCTGTACCTACATGTGCCCGTGGCCGCGTATCCAAGGGGCCATGCTGGACGAGAATTCCCTTGTCGTCACCTACAATGACTGGCGCGGCGAACAACGGTCGCGCCACGCCAAGAAGGCACAGGCGGCGGGTCAGGCGGTTGGCGACTGTGTCGATTGCAACGCCTGTGTGGCCGTATGCCCGATGGGAATAGACATCCGCGATGGGCAGCAGATGGAGTGTATCACCTGCGCGCTTTGTATCGATGCCTGCGACAACGTCATGGACAAGATTGGAAAGCCGCGCGGGCTGATCGCCTATGCGACGCTCAGTGAATATTCGAGCAACATGGCCATCGCCACTGATGGTGGCAGGGCGCCCGTCCAGCCTGCGAAGGTGCGCAATGTTGATGGAACCTTCATCGCCGGGATCCGCCACTTCAACTGGCGGGCCATCGCTCGGCCCCGGGTGCTATTCTACGCCGTCGTCTGGGCCTCGATCGGCCTGGCCATGCTGATCCACTTGTCGATGCGTGAACGCCTCGAGCTCAACGTCGTCCACGATCGCAATCCGCAGTATGTCCTCGAGAGCGACGGCTCCATTCGCAACGGCTACACGCTTCGAATCCTCAACATGGTTCCCGCTCCGAGGAAGATCGACCTCTCCATCTCGGGTCTGGAAGGTGCGACGATGCGCATTCCGGAACTGAGCAAAACGGAGGCCCGCAACTTCACCATAGATGCTGCGCCTGACGCGGTCACCGCGCTCAAGGTCTTCGTAACCCGAAAGCAGACCGGCGCCGCAATCAACGAGTTTCTGTTCTCGATCGAGGACGAAGGCCATTCCGATCGCGCGACCTACCGCGCGGCGTTCAACGCACCAGGAGAGAACAGATGACTGCTCGCACCCATGGCTTCACTGGCCGCCACATGTTGTTCGTCACGTCTGCATTCTTCGCCGTCGTGATCGGGGTGAACGTGACCATGGCGTGGTTGGCCTCGTCCAGCTGGAGCGGTCTCGTCGTGGAAAACACCTATGTGGCCAGCCAGGAATTCAACAAGAAGGCGGCCGCAATAAAGGCGCTGGCGGCTACCGGGATCTCCGGCAGCATCTCGATGTCGCATGGAGTGTTCCACTACAACCTCAAGAACCGCGACGGGTCGCCGGTTGCGGCGGATATAGTTGTCGCCAACTTCAAGCGCCCCGTGGGCGATCACGAGGATTTCAATATCTCGCTCGAAAAGGCTGGCGAAGGCAGCTTCACGACAAGCCGTCACGTGCCTTCTGGCGACTGGATCGTCGAACTGATTTCGCGCCGAGGCGATGCCGTCGTCATGCACGAGGCCGTTCGTTTTGATACTGCGGGGTTCGGCCAATGACTTGCTGCACAATGGACGCCGACGGCGTGCTGGCAATGAGTGCGACATCCTTCAGTTCCGAGGAAGTTACCCTTGCCAGTCACCCACTCGGTTCCGGTCTCTTCCAGCTCGATCTCAGCGTCCCGGATGCTCACTGCGGAGCCTGCATCGTGACGATTGAAAGGGCACTTGCAAAACTGCCCTTCGTTCGCAAGGCGAGAGTAAATCTAACATCCCGTCGCGTCAGTTGCGTATATGCCGACCAGGTTGAGGGGCGCCCGACGGACCCTGCGGAAATCATCAACGCTGTAAATTCGGTGGGCTACCGGGCTCATCTGTTCGCGCCCGTTGCAGCGGAAAACGACAAGACCAGGAACCAGCTTCTTCTGGCGGTTGGCGTCGCAGGATTCGCGGCCGCAAACATCATGCTGCTTTCGGTGTCGGTTTGGTCAGGAGCAGATGCCGCCACCCGCGACATGTTCCATTGGATTTCCGCGATGATCGCAGCACCGGCGCTGGTATACGCAGGTCGCTTCTTCTTCCAGTCGGCATGGAACGCACTGCGGCACGGCCGCACGAACATGGACGTTCCGATCTCGCTCGCGGTGACGCTGTCTTATGCCGTCTCTCTATGGGAGACGATGCACCACGGCGAGCACGCCTGGTTCGACGCGACAGTCTCGCTACTCTTTTTCCTTCTTATCGGCAGGACGCTTGATCACATCATGCGAGAGAAGGCGAGGGCCGCGATCAACGGCCTCGCGAGAATCTCTCCGCGTGGCGCTCTCGTGGTGTCCCCCGACGGCTCGCGTCGCTACGTCGCGATCGAAGACATTTCAGTTGGCGACGAAGTCGCCGTTGCTGCCGGCGACCGTATTCCGGTCGATGGTCTCGTCTCCATGGGGGAGAGCGACCTGGATCTTTCGATCGTCACCGGCGAAAGCAACCCGGTAGCGGTTTCAGAAGGCGCAGCCGTAAGTTCGGGAGCGATGAACCTGACCGGCTCGCTGGTGGTTCGGGCAACGAAGCTCGCCAGGGATTCGTTGCTTGCTGAGATCATCAACCTGATGGAAGCTGCCGAAGGAGGACGCGCGCGTTACCGACGCATCGCTGATCGTGCTGCGGCCTTGTACTCGCCTGTAGTGCATCTGCTTGCCCTCGTCTCATTTCTCGCCTGGGGGTTCCTGGGCGGAGACTGGAAGCAGGCCATGCTTGTGGCGGTGGCCGTTCTTATCATCACGTGCCCCTGCGCACTCGGCCTTGCTGTTCCTGTCGTACAGGTTGTTGCCGCAGGAGAATTGTTCCGGAAGGGAATAATGGTGAAGGATGGCTCGGCGCTGGAACGTCTGGCCGAGATTGACACGGTCGCATTCGACAAGACGGGAACACTGACGCTCGGAACCCCGCGCCTTGTGAAAACCGTGGCGGACGGCGACGCCGACGTCGCGCTCGCGGCGGGGATGGCACTCCACTCCAGGCACCCGCTCTCTCAAGCCCTTGCCCGCGGCACCCCGATAGCTCCCATGCCGTTCGACCGCGTGAGCGAGATCCCGGGCGGCGGTCTCGAAGCACGTCACGGAGACGCGCACTACCGTCTGGGTAGTGCTGCCTTCGCCTGTGCGCAAACCTCAAACTCGGCCTCGCCCGATAGTCCCCTTTCGGAGGTTGTCCTTACGAGCGACGGGGTCGTGAAAGCTCGCTTCTTCTTCGAAGACGTGGTGCGGCCGGGCGCGGAAGAGACGATCGCCAGACTTGATGCAGGACGTTTTGAAACATTCATCTTCTCGGGTGATCGTCAGTCTGTCGTCGATGCTACGGCGGCCAAGCTTGGCGTTCGTCGTGCGGTCGGCGCCTTGTCGCCAAAGCAAAAAGTCGACGAATGCGAGACCCTGAACGAAAGTGGACGACGGGTCTTTATGGTCGGGGATGGTATCAACGACGCGCCGGCGCTTGCCGCTGCGCATGTTTCCATGGCGCCGGCCTCGGCCTCTGATATCGGGCGCCAAGCCGCTGATCTCGTGTTCTTTACCGAACGCCTCGATGCAGTTACCGAGGCTATCCAGATCGCACGACAATCGGCGGCATTGATCAGGCAGAATTTCGCCCTGGCGATCGGCTATAACGTGTTGGCGGTTCCAATTGCCATAGCTGGTCTCGCCACGCCCCTGATTGCCGCGGTTGCCATGTCCACCTCTTCCATCATCGTCGTGACAAACGCTCTCCGTCTCACTGCCTTCGGAACCCGTCCGTTACCGCGGCTTTCAAGGGAGCCAGTTGCGCTCGCCAAGGAGATAAAGACGGCATGAACATGCTCATTTACCTCATACCAATTGCCCTCTTCATGGGGGGCATAGGGCTCGCGGCTTTCCTCTGGTCGCTGAAGAGCGGCCAGTATGACGATTTACAAGGTGCAGCATGGCGAGTGCTCGCCGACGACGAGGCCGATAGCTCGAAACCGTGAAGGAGGGAACAGATGCCTGTCACGAATCCGACGCACTTGGGGTCGGAGCTGTTTCGACAAGGGGGAAGCCGACGGTCTTCTGGCCCTGGTCGAACTGCGCAGTTTTGCCCCGGGTGAGCAGATCGTCGCGGAAGGAGAGATCGCAACCCATGTCCTTATGGTACCAAGCGGCTTGATGCGCGTGACGCGCTCGGAAAGCTCGCGCCGTGAGACCGACATCTCCCTTTGCGAACCCGGAGACATCTTTGGCGAACACCAGGTTGCCGAGGGACGTTGTTACGCTCAAGGCGCCCGGGCGGCAGACTTCACGGAGATCGCGATGATCGACTTGCCGGGAATTCGGGCGCTTGCCGAGAGGAGCCCGCAACTCAAGCGCAACCTGATGCGCTTTATGGCGCGGCATCGCCATGCAGCGCTTGAGTGCCTGGCAGGAGATCGCCTCCACCACCGCAGCCCAGCCGCCTTAGTTCGTTGTCCACCTTTCCAAAGGCCGCCCAATTGGCCCGCCACTTACGAGCGGGGCTTTTTTAGGGCGATATTCATCCGTACACAGAACGCGATCCGGTTTCGATCCTAGGCGTCGAATAGCGACGACGGTAACTCAACGGTATCGGCTCGGTCCCGCGAGGCGGATTGCCACCGCTTCTCGCAGGAGAGCAAAGCGAAGCTCCAATGCGGTGATCTCCGGTGACTTTGGCAGCTTGGTCAATTCAGTTGCGAAAAGATCGAACTCCCTTCCGAGTGAGGTTTCATCAAAAGGCGTGTTCACTTGCTCTCGACCGATGTTTGCTTGAAGACTCAACGGCCATGGACTTACAGCGAGTGCTGCGAATGCGCTTAATCTGCGAATGGTCATGCTGCATATCCAATTAACAATCTCGCGGGCGGCGTAGAAAATTGCGCCGGTTCCGGAAGCTCCGAGGGGTTTACACGCGAGGGGGCGTGCCGGAGCATCCCGGTGTCCGGTGGGTTTGGACGGCACAAGTTATGCGGGACAGGGCGGGCTTGGATAGTGGACAAAGGTCCTGAAGCCATCAGACCCGAGTCCGATCTGTTTCGGACTAAGGTCTGATATTGTGGACTTGAACGCTCTTGTTCAAACCTTCCTTTCCAGTCAGTCGCAAACTCCGGCCCCTGCTGACCCGCAAGGCACGCGACATCAATCCGACCGACCTGTGGTCGCCAACTGTCACCCCATAAACAATTTACCGATCGGAGGACGTGCTCCCGAGCACCGACCTGATTGCGGTCAGCATCACCTCTTCGTAATCAATGGGTTCTGGTTGACCGACAACAGCGATTGTGGGTTTCGCCATATCAATCAGTGTCGATGCGGCCTCCCTCACATCTCGCGTCGTGACGCTTCGGATTCGATTGATCTCATCTTCCGGGGATACGATCGTGCCAAATGACAGCATAGCCGTGCCTACCATGCGGGCCGCGTCAAACGGTGTTTCCCGGGCGCGGACGAGGTTGACGAGGCATTTGTTTCTTCCACGATGTACGGCCTCGTCATTGTCCGCCGCTGCCATCTTCGAAAGTTCAATGCCCATCAGCCGGAGGGCATCTTCAACATGAGTTGCCGATGTCGCCGCATACATGCCGAATAAACCGTAGTCGGAACCGTGTTCTGACCACGCTCCGACCTCATACGCCAGACCATGGTCCCGCCGGATTGATCTGAACAAGGGGGACGACATTCCCGTTCCCAATGCCTCCGCAAGGACTTGAACCGCGTAGCGATGACGGTCACCTGCCCATGCCGTTGGGAACGCGCAGGCTACGATAGACTGACTTAGCTCCGATCGGGTCTGCAAAAAAAGTCCGCCTGAGTAGGCCGCTTTGGGTGCTTTGCGCGTTCGGCTGGAGACCTGCATAGGATCCAGAAACCGGTTGGCCAGCACAACCAAATCATGGTGGGATATGCCGCCAGCCGCTATCAATATCATGTTTTCAGGCTGATAGTTCTCGATGACGAAGTCCATCAGATCTGCTCGGCTTAGCCGTGCCACTGTCTCTGGGGTGCCCAGAACTGATTTTCCGAGGCTCTGATCGGGATAGGCCCTTTGTGCCAACCCCGCCAGCGCGCTGACCGCGGCATCATCCTGGGCTTGCAGAATTTCTTGTAGAATGATCTGTCTCTCGACATCCATATCCTCGGGGTCGAGTCGAGGGGATATCACTACCTCTGTCAGGATCGCGACCGCTTCAGGAAGCATTTCCTTCAGCCCCTCAACATAGTAGAGCGTGTAGTCCTTGCCCGTAACCGCGTTGATTGTCGCCCCGAGGCTTTCAATCCGCTGTGTAATCTCATCGGACGCGTGGTGCCGCGTGCCCTTGAATGCCATGTGTTCGAGAAAATGGGCGGTTCCGTGAGCGGCTCCATCCACCCTGGAACCAGCCCGGATCATAATTGCGACCACGGCGCTTTCAAAATCCCTGAACGCGATCGAGACAACTTGAAGGCCGTTTGCAAGGCAGGAGTAGTCAATATTCATGGCAACTCCAAATTCTATCGCTCAGTCAAATCTTTTGCAGGATTTTTTGATGTCCCTGGGCACTACCGTTATCTGGCCATTATTGACTTCGATCAGCGTTGTAGCGCGATTCATCAGTGCTGGCCTATGCGCAATCACAATGCGGGTGATGGTCATCTCCGACAAAATATCCGCTATGGCTTCTTCTGCTCGTTCATCCAGATTTGCCGTACCTTCGTCCAACAGAAGAAGCTGCGGCTGCCGGTACAAAGCCCGCGCCAACAGCACGCGTTGACGTTGTCCTCCCGAGAGCGAGGACCCCATATCCCCTATAAGTGATCGATATTGCATAGGCATGCGAATTATATCGTCATGAACTCTCGCCGCCCTAGCTGCTTCGATAACACGATCCATACTAAGATCAGCTTGAAAGAACGCGATGTTGTCGGCAATAGAGCCGGACAAAAGGCGATCGTCTTGCATGACTGCGCCAATCTGGCGCCGGTATAATTGCCAATGTTGCGGAGATACTGGACTTCCATTGACGAGCACTTTGCCGGAGACGGGATAGTGCAAGCCCAGGAGAACTTTGAACAGGGTGGTTTTGCCGCCCCCTGACGGACCCGTGATCGCCACGAATTCTCCGGGCTCGATTTTGAAGTTTACGCTGTCCAGAATAAGTGGTTCAGCCGAGGCATAACGAAAGGACACGTTCACCATTTCAAGTGTGCCAATCGTCTTGTCGTAGGAAACTCCCAGCTCGTCTGCCACTTCCGTAGGGGTTGTTACGATGTCAGCCAAGCGGTCCAGATGCACTTTCAGAAGCCTGAACTGAACGATCTCACCGACGAGCGAGGCAATCCTGTCGCTGAAGGTTTGCCGGAATGAGAGAAAGGCCATTAGCATGCCGATCGAGAAGCCACTACCGGTGAGTATTAGCCGAGCGCCGATATAGACAACAGCGACGCTCTGCAGGCCGATAATGGCTGATTGAATTGCTTTGAGGACGACCTCGAGGCGGTCAAATCGCAATGCGGTATTGATCGCTTCGGCGTAACGGTTCCGCCAGTTGGCCTCGCGATCTATCTCACCGCCAAGGACCTTGATGGTAGTGGCGCCGCGCACAGTCTCCATCAGATAGGACTGTTCTACCGCGGAACTAATGAGTTGCTCGTTAGATCTCTCTTTCATAAGGGGATAGAAAAAAGCTGTGACAAACAGATAAATCAACAGTGAAAACAACACTACAACAGCGAGTTGCGTTGAATAGGCAAGCAATAGTATGGCGGCAACAATCGCCATCGTGCCATCGATCGCCACGCCGACCATTCCGTGTGTCAAGGCTTCCTGTATAGACTTGGTCGAGCCCATTCGGGACAAGATATCTCCGATATGACGCTTCTCGAAGAACGAGGCAGGTAAGCGGAGGAGGTGCCGAAATATGTTACCGACGATCTGATAGAGAACAGTGGCTGCTAATACGTGCAGGCTCCAATTGCGTAGGGCCTCGGTCAGAGCGTAAACGACGACCAGAAGGGCGAAACCCACTGCCACAACGGCGAGGAAATCGAGGTCACCTTGCTCTACTGCTTGGTCGATGACCAATTGGATCTGAAAAGGGATAGCGAACGCTGCCACCTGGAGAGTGGCAGAAAGCGCCAACACCTGTAGGGCGACAGGCCAAACGCCCGTTATCTTGGACCAGAGATGCGATGGCTTGAGAGGGGAAAGTGCGGCTATCCTGGAGAAATCGGCGCTTGGGGTGAGCTCAAGCACAACGCCAGTGAAATGGTCAGAGAGGGCGTCTCTCGACAATGTCCGTATCCCGAAAGCGGGATCGTGGACGACCGCTCTTCTTCGGCCGATCCGTTTCAGGACAACAAAGTGATTGAGGTCCCAATGGAGGATCGCGGGCAATTTGACCTTGGACAGGGTGTGGATTTCTGTCCGGAACGCCCTTGGGGCGAGATGCATCTGGCTGGTGATGTGCATCAAGGTCCTTAGGGTCATCCCGTTCTGAGAAACCTCGAACCGCTGACGAAAGCCGTTTAGATCCATGCCGTGACCGTAATACCGGCAGATCATCGCGACACATGCCAAACCACACTCAGCTTGTTCTGCGGTCTGAACGATCGGCAAGCGGTCGGGAAGTCGAGGCAATAGACGGTTCATTGCAGCCGTCTCACGGCATATATGGGATCGAGCAGCCACTCGAAAAGAGTGCGTCGCTCAATGACGAGGTCCGCGGACAGAAGCATTCCTGGACGGATCTGAATCTGACGCCCATAAGCCCGGATTTGGGTGCCGGCCAAGGTGGCTCTTACTCGAAAGGCCGGCTCCTTCGGCGTGACGCCGGGTGTAGAAATTTCGCCGGGTGCGAGTATCGTTCGCGATACGGATCGGACCGTTGCCTTGGCTGTCCCAAATTTTTGATAGGGAAACGCCTGGTATCGTACGCGAACTTCCTGCCCGGCCACCACAAAACCCGCGGCGCGGGATGGAAAATATAATTCAACTTCCAGCGCGCTACCTGCGGGGACGATGACAGCAAGCGTCGCTCCGGCTGCCACGTCCTGCCCAACCATCACCGGGACGGCGACAACTTGGCCGCTAACAGGCGCGGTGACTTCGTAAGAATTCAACAACGCCGTCTTAAGTTGCTTTTGCTCCAATTCGGCGTCGATCGCGCGCGCTTTCGCCTCTGACGCCTTTATCTCGAATGGCAGGCCGTCCAAATTCGCTCTGACGTCCGTTATCCGACTTTCGAGATCCAAAGTGGTTCCTTGGGCTTCGGAGAGATCCTGCTGAGCGATCAGGAGTTCGAGCTGCGCCTTTTCTCCATCTGTCGCTGTTATCGCGCCCTTCAGGACAAGTTGAGCGGTTCTAGCTGCTCGGGTTTCGAGAAGGGCAACCCGCCGCATTATCGACTGCTCGTGTTGTTCTGCCACCTGCAGTGCTGACTCCAGAACCCCAATCTGTCCCAATAGACGGGACTGTTCTGTTCTGAGCTTTTCAAGTGAAAGTCTCTCTTGCTCTCGGTTAGAGTCGATTTCAACGCCCGCGCTGCGCCAAAGCATTCGGCCAACATCGTTTGACTGAAAAGATGACGTCACCTTCATCATCGCAACCTTTGAACCGGCATCGACATCGGTCCCATCGTCGACGCTGAGGCTTTCGACAATTCCTCCATGCCGCGCCTGTATCCGGATCAGGCCCGCTTGAGGCACAACCCACCCTTCAACAACCTCGATCCGTGAATAGGTCGCCATGGTAACAAACACTGCCGCCGTTAGAATGGTCGAAAACAGCACAGCGCCCAACAGCGTGAAAGAAAGCGGGATTGCTAATTGTACCTCGCCTTTAAGGCCGTCGCGCTGGCTGACAAACACCTCATCGCGGAACACATTGGGTGGGTCACGATCCACTGGGCTTTGCTCTGAATCGTTCTTCTGCAATCGCGCTTCCGGCGGCCTAGGAAAAGAACCAGTCCCACTAACGCTAGTTTGCACTGGGAGGGGACGCGTCCCCCCAGTGCTCAGCGTCAGCTATTTTGGGAGCGGCGCTATTTTTTGCCGCCACCGCCACTCAGCCCACCCCGTATTCCACCCGCAATGGCGCCTCCGACACCACCAGCTATCGCCCCGTGGCTGATACTTCCCCCGACGGACGCAGCGCCAGCCGCTCCCCCGATCGCGCCGGAAAAGCCGCCGATAGCGGCGCCTTTGGCGGCATCGCCAATTCTGCCTCCGCCGTAAACGACATCAAGCATCTCATCCGAAAGCGGCTGGAAGTCGTCATCTACAGTGATGTCTGTCGAAAGCGCATGCTGCATTGTCTCTTCCTCTCATTTTTCTACTGATTGAAGAATCTCGCGACGGGGCCATAGAGCAGGACAGCAAGTGCGACTACGATTGATATTGCGATCACGTTGACGTTCATTCCGATGTATTGCAGCGCAATACAAGCAAGGACCGTGAATGAGACAGTCCAGAAAACTTGTAGCGCGAGACTTACAATTCTGACGTACATCTTTTCACTCCAAACTGCGTTGCAAATGGAATGCGAGGACGTAGAGGCTTATTCTGATGATATTCTTTACCGACGTCACCACTTGCTCACGTCGCGTCCTTACCATTTGAATAGTGTCGAAGGAGTTCCAGGTTTCATATCCGTAGAACTACCAATGAGAGTATCGTTAACGTTCTCCTGTAGATGGATCGCATGCTGCGGCAATCAGCGGTTCGTATCCTCGGGAGGTGACTCTCGTCACGCGTCGCTTCAGCAGGAGCCGCGCTTTCTCGGCCGGCGATATCCAGGCTCGGACATCGCGCTTCATCGTCGAGGAGCCGTTCTACTATGAGAGCAGTTCCAGTGGCGGCCATACTTGCTTGAGTGCCGGAATGGGCGGCCGCAAAGCGGGCAGGTGATACGGCCTGCCGAGAAGCTGGCTTCGAAGAACGGGCCTCCACCTAGCTCCCATCACAGACGGGACAGCGATACTTATCGCATCGAGATCGATATAGCGAAGTTCAGGAACACATTCTCCGCGGACACTCAGGATGAGGTTTTCTGCCTTTTCAATGCCCTGTGGGCGTTGGGAATGATTGAGGACATTTCGATCCTACTCTGACTGGCGGCGAACACATGAGTATCATCGCGGGCTTTCAGTGATGGCCAATTTCAGTCCGTCTATCCGTTTGCAATCTCCGAGCTCTTCAGGAGCCGCAATTGCATCACGCTCATGGATGAGCCAGACGCCTTCCTTCATCCTGAGTGGCAATCCGATTTTCTCGGACAGACGCACGCCATCTCTGATGATGGCACTCGCACCAAGCACATCCTTATCACATGCCATAACGCGCCTACGGTCGAGACGAAGGTGGCGAGCAACATCCGCATGCTCGAGTTCAACGGGGAAAAGACAGAGGCGAACTGATAAGGTCACTATCTGCCGGGCTGATAACGTTCACAGAGGAAAAGCTCAGCTCGACATCACCCATGTATTAAAGAATACGACCGGACCAGTCCTGTTCATTGAGGGAGTAACGGACGAAATTATACTCGAAACTGCTTGGACCAAATTCTACCCAGACGCTCCCCGCCCATTCGATATCCAAGGGACTTTTGGTTGCGGTTCCCGGGGCGCTGTTGCGAGAGGGCTCCATCTACGCAAATCATCCAGGTCGACCCTTTTCGGGCTATCTGATTTCGATGAGGCGTATAGCCAGATGTTTTTGCGGACAGGAAAGCGCAACCGGCATCAACTGCCTGCGAACCGGTGGCATTGTCCCTCATCCTACGTTATCTGGATGGAAGGATGACAGCAGGGCACAAGGCACAGATGGACGCTGACCGTATTCTGGTCGTCGACGATGACGCGCGCATAAGACAGATGCTAGTTCGCTATTTTGAGGACAACGGATTCCGAGTGACGGCCGTCGGTAACGGCACAGCCATGCGCTCCGAATTGGCAAGGGAATCCTACGCGGCCATATTCCTCGACCTGGTACTGCCGAACGGAGAGAACGGTCTCGAATTGCTGCGTGAGCTTCGTGGCACCTCCGACGTGCCGGTCCTGATGCTGACCGGGCAGGACGATGTCACCGACAAGGTGGTTGGCCTTGAGGTCGGCGCCGACGATTACATTGCCAAGCCCTTCCATCTCAGAGAGCTTCTTGCGAGGCTTAGGACCGTGCTGAGAAGACGCACCTCCTCGGGCCTGCCTTCCAAGTCCGGCGCCCTCGACGAGGAAAGCCTGGAGTTCGAAGGCTGGAGGCTCGACGTCTCGCGAAGGCGGCTCACCTCGCCCCTTGGCGCCGACGTGTCCCTGACCACCGGCGAGTTCGACATGTTGCTCGTGTTTGTCCGAAACCGGGGTCGTGTGCTGTCGCGTGACAAGCTCATGGACCTGACACGAAACCGGAATCTCGAGGCCTTCGACCGGGCGATCGACGCCCAGATCGTCCGGCTTCGCAAGAAGATCGAGACAGATCCCAAGAGCCCGGAGCTCATACAATCCGTACGCGGCGTGGGTTATGTGTTTACGGGGCGGCGAAGCTACTCTTCCAGTATTTGATCTTCGTCAATGTGCGCCTTGCGGGTTTGGCTATTTTCCGACCAGCAACGGCGTCAGGAAAAATGACTATCTGGATCCTCTTCGCGGTGATGACGACCGCAACAACAGCCATACTGCTGCATCCATTTTCTTCGGGGCGTGCTCGGCCGATACAAGCAAGGGGAGCCGACAAGCTCTACCGAAAGCAGCTTCTGGAACTCGAAAACGAGCTTGCATCCGGCGACATTCTGCCAACTGAATACGAGTTGGCCCGGGCAGAGACAGCGCGGCGCCTTTTCAAGGAGAGCGAAGCGGCAGAACGCCGTTTATCGGTAAAACGGCCCGGTTACTGGCTCCGTCCTGTCGTCGTCGCATTTCTTCCCTTGCTGAGTGTCGGACTGTACGTCTCCCTTGGATCACCTGACATGCCCTCACGCCCCCTGCAAGCAAGGCTGGCAGATCCGGGACAGGATTTTGCAATTCTTGTAAGGAAGACCGAAGACCATCTTTCTCGCAGCCCGAATGACGGCCGCGGATGGGACGTTATAGCACCTGTCTATCTCCGAATGGGCCGTGCAGCCGATGCGGAGCGAGCTTACCGGAACGCGCTTCGTCTCCTCGGACCACAGGTTTCGAGGCTCGAGGGACTGGCGGCGGCGTTGATAACGCAGTCTGGCGGGGCGGTTGCCGAGAACCTTCATGTGGTCCTCTCGCAGATACTGGCTATTGAACCTGACAACCCACGCGCAAAATTCTATCTGGCACTCGGCCAGGAGCAGGCTGGCAGTCAGGCTGAAGCGAGGAGTGCTTTCGAGGCGATAGCCAGGAGTTCTCCGGCAGATGCCCCCTGGCTGCCGCTCGTCAACGAGCACATTGCCAAGAATGGAGGCCCTATTGCCGCCACAGGGAGAAAGGGGTCGGACCGACCAAAAGGCGAACGCGGCCTTTCGACCACACAGAACCCTGATGCGGCAGAGCCGCAGTACAAGATACAGGCGATGGTCGAAAGCCTTGATAGCAGGCTTCGGGCTGAGCCCAACAATTTCGACGGCTTCATGCGGCTTGTGCGTTCTTATGCCGTGCTGAACGAAAGAACACGCGCGGTCGACGCGTTGCAGCGCGGGCTCGCGGTCTTCCCTGCGACGGGCGAACAAGGAAAGCAACTGGTCGCACTGGCGCGCGAACTTGGCATTGAGAGGGAATGACGGAATGACACGCAAGCAAAAGCGCCTGGCGGTGATCGGCGGCGGCATGAGCTTCATCATTGCCGCCGTGCTGCTCGTCATGTTCGCCTTCAGCCAGTCGGTGGCCTATTTCTACATGCCTTCCGATCTGGCGAAAACGCCGGTGGCACCGGAAACCCGCATACGTCTCGGTGGCCTCGTCGGCGAAGGCAGTATCGTGCGCGGGAAAGGATCAACAGTTCTATTCGCGGTCACCGACCCCAGCGGAGAGAGCGTGAGCGTCAGGTACGCCGGCATTCTCCCAGATCTGTTCCGTGAGGGGCAGGGCGTGGTGACCGAAGGCCGGTTCGAAGGGGCGAGCCATGAATTCGTCGCCGATACGGTGCTGGCCAAGCACGACGAGAAATACATGCCGAAGGAAGTTGCCGACAAGTTGAAAGAGCAGGGGCTGTGGCAACACGCGGGAGAANCGCAATGATCATCGAGATCGGCCACTATGCCCTGATCCTGGCGCTGGCGACGGCGCTCGTGGTTTCCGTTGTTCCGGTGATCGGTGCAAGGCGCCTCGACCGTGCGATGATGGATCTGGCCTCCGTCGGGTCGCTGGCGATGTTCGCGCTGGTGGCGTTTTCCTTCGGAGTTCTGACCTACGCCCATGTCGTCTCCGACTTCTCTGTCGCCAACGTCTGGGAGAACTCCCANTCGCTNGTGCCGCTGCTGTTCAAGTTGTCAGGCGTCTGGGGCAATCACGAGGGCTCGATGATGCTCTGGCTGCTGATCCTGGTGCTGTTCAGCGCCCTGGTCGCGGTCTTCGGACGGAATTTGCCCGATACGCTGCGGGCAAACGTGCTCGCCGTGCAGGCCTGGATATCGGTCGCCTTCATCCTGTTCATCCTGCTGACCTCCAATCCCTTCATGCGGCTGGATCCGGCCCCGGCCGAGGGGAAGGACCTCAACCCGGTGCTGCAGGACGTCGGTCTGGCGATCCACCCGCCGCTGCTCTACCTCGGCTATGT
>NZ_JDWI01000041.1:0-44230 GCF_012932765.1 Rhizobium sp. 57MFTsu3.2 | reverse complement strand
TTCCGCAGATCCTCGCGACGAAAGAGCTTGCCGATCCGCCGGCGCCTGTCGCGCGCCATGTCGTTGGCGGTCATCGCCCAGTAGCCCTCGGCATCGGGGAATTCCTGATCGTGCCAGTAGTTGCGTTTGATCTCCCGGGAGATGGTCGCACGGTCCCGGCCGAGGCGTCTGGCGATCTCAGACTGGCTAAACTTCTGATCCAACATCCTGGAAATCGATCGGCGTTCGTCAAAACTCAAATGGGAAAAGGTACGGATCAAACTATGGCCCCCGAAAAGCAGGCAGCTTACGCCTTTGTTGCAGTTCGAGATAGAATGTACCCCTCTTACAGCCATTGATCGGATAAGATAGATTATGGAACCATTGCGTATCTAGATCTGCGAAGGAGCTCATAACTATCAGCCGTACGCCAACATCGCCAAATCGCTTTTTCTTTCGGCGCTTATCGCTGGATGCTGATGTGCCGATTAAATCACTTCGCGCTTTCAGCGCCAGCGAAACAACAAAAACCGCGACACCTCAACAACAGGCAAACTGCGATCATTACGCCGCGCGACATCATGCAGGTCGTCAGCCGCTTTCCAGTTCGACCAGTTCGATATCGAAGCTCATCTGATCATAAGCCGGAACCACATGATCGGGCGTTTCGGCCATGACCGTGTCATAGTCGAGCGGCGTATGCATATGGGTCAGGATCGCCCGTTTCGGCTTCAGGCGCTTAATCCAGTCGAGCGATTGCTCGAGCGACAGATGGCTCGGATGATAGCGATATTGCAAGGCATCGATGATGAGGACGTCGAGCTCTTGAAGTTTTTCGACAGTTTCAGGCGGAAAGTCACTGATATCACTGCAATAAGCGACGTCGCCAACGCGAATGCCAAGCGAGTATATGTCGCCATGCTGCTGCAGGTGCGGTCGGATCGAGATCGTTCCGCCCCCGCCGCTGATCCGCACCGGGACGTCGAGGCTTCCGATGACCTTTGCTTCGACGATCGGCGGATAGTTGCTGCCGGGCGGCGTTTCAAGGCAGTAGCCGAACCCTTGTCGAATGCGGTCCATCGTCTCACGCGTGGCGTGAATCGGAACCCGCTGCTGCGCGCCATAGAAATAGCCACGCAGATCGTCGAGGCCATGGATGTGGTCGGCATGGGCATGAGTATAGAGGACGGCGTCGATGTGAGTGACGCGGGCCGCGATCATCTGCTCGCGAAAATCCGGCCCGGTATCGATGACAACGGTCGTGACGCCGCCGTTGTCATCATATTGCTGGACCATGAACGCCGCGCGGGTGCGGCGATTCTTCGGATTGGTCGGGTCGCAGGCACCCCAATCGCCAGTGATGCGTGGAACGCCGGGCGACGACGAACAGCCGAGAATGGTGAAACGCCGCCTGTAGCCCACGCTGTCAGATCCTCGGCATCTTTGAGAAAATGCGGAATGCGTTTTCGGTGGTGATCCGCGCCATCTCGGCATGGCTGAGGCCGAGCGTCTCGGCCAGAACCTCGGCCGTGTTCACGACATAGGACGGTTCGTTGCGCTTGCCGCGCCAGCGCTTTGGCGCAAGGTAGGGCGCGTCGGTCTCGACAAGAAGCCGATCCTGCGGCACCGTTTTGGCGATATCACGAAGTTCCTCCGACTTCGGGAAGGTCAGGATACCGGAGAAGGACACGTAGCCGCCCAGGTCGACGCCGATCCTTGCGAGTTCAGCGCCAGACGAGAAGCAATGGAGGATAAAGGGAAACGCCCCCTTCCCCATTTCCTCTGTCAGGATCGCAGCCATGTCTCCGTCGGCGCTGCGGCTATGGATTACGAGCGGCAGCTGCGTCTCGCGCGAAGCGTCAATGTGGCGCCGCAGCCCGGTCTGCTGGTCCTCCGGCTTTTGCGTATCGTAGAAATAGTCAAGGCCGGCCTCGCCGATCGCGACAATCTTCTCGTGGGCATTGGCCAGACGCACGAGATCTTCCGTCTGGATATCGAGCTCATCGCCCGCATTATTCGGATGCGTGCCGACGGAACAGAAAACAGACGGATATTTCTCGGTGATGGCCAGCAGCGCGTCCAGCTTGCGCACCCGCGTCGAGATCGTCACCATCTGCTTGACACCCGCGTCGTGGGCGCGCTTGACGATCTCGTCCCGCTGCTCCTCGAAGTCGGCGAAATCCAGATGGCAATGCGTATCGATCAGCATGAGGTCCTCACGCTTCCGGCGCGACGTAGCGCGGGAACACTGGCTTCGGCGCTTCGAGCGCCGTGCCTGCGATGAGGCGGCCGGCTTCGCCGAGCGCCGCGAAGTCGCGCTTGTCGGCAGGAGCCGCAACCAGATCAAGCAGCTTGCCGGCCGATTCAGGCACGAAAGGCTGCAACAGGATGGCAATCTGGCGGACGACCTCGGCCGTGACGTAGAGCACGGTGCCCATGCGTGCCGGATCGGTCTTCTTCAGCGCCCAGGGCTCCTGGCCGGCGAAGTAGCGGTCGGTCTCGGAAACGACAGCGATGATCGACGCGAGCGCGCGATGGATCAGCTGCTTGTTCATGTCGTCACGCGTCGACGCGAGCAGCGCGTCGGCCTGCGCCAGCATGGTCTTGTCCTCGTCCGTCAGCGGACCGCATTCCGGGACCTTGCCGTCGCAGTTCTTGACGATCATCGACAGCGAGCGGCTGGCAAGGTTTCCGATGCCGTTGGCAAGGTCGGAGTTGATGCGCGTGCCGATCGCCTCTTCGCTGTAGCTGCCGTCCTGACCGAAGGAGACTTCGCGGAGGAAGAAATAGCGCACCTGGTCGAGGCCGAAATGGTTCACCAGATTGACGGGATCGACGACGTTGCCGAGCGACTTCGACATCTTCTCGCCCTTGTTGAGCAGGAAGCCGTGCGCGAAGACGCGCTTGGGAAGCGGCAGCTTGGCGGACATCAGGAAGGCCGGCCAGTAGACCGCGTGGAAGCGGATGATGTCCTTGCCGATGATATGAACGTCCGCCGGCCAGTACTTGGCGCGGGGACCGTTGCGATCCTCGATGTACCCGGTCGCCGTAATGTAGTTGGTCAGGGCATCGACCCAGACATACATGACGTGATCAGGGTCGTTCGGCACCTTGATGCCCCAATCGAAGGTCGTGCGTGAAATCGAGAGATCCTTCAGTCCCGACTTGACGAAGGAGATGACCTCGTTGCGCCGCTCGGCAGGCCCGATGAAGTCAGGGTTGGCTTCGTAGTGCGCGAGCAGCTTGTCCTGATATTCGGAAAGCTTGAAGAAGTAGCTGGCCTCTTCTACCCATTCGACAGGCGTGCCTTGCGGTCCGTAGCGCACGCCATCGGCGCGCAGCTCCGTCTCGCTTCCCTGATAGTAGGCTTCGTCGCGAACCGAGTACCAGCCGGCATAAGAATCCTTGTAGATGTCGCCATTGTCAGCCATCAGGTTCCAGATGTTCTGCGACGTCTCGTGGTGACGCTCCTGCGTCGTGCGAATGAAGTCGTCGTTCGAGGCGTTGAGGAGCTGCCCCATCGACTGGAACGCACTGGAATTGCGATCTGCAAGCTCCTGGGCCGACATACCCTCGGCTCGGGCCGTCTGCTGCATCTTCTGGCCGTGCTCGTCGGTACCCGTCAGGAAGAAGACATCCTTGCCGTCGAGGCGCTGGTAGCGCGCCATTGCGTCCGTCGCAATCAGCTCGTAGGCATGGCCGATGTGCGGCTTGCCGTTCGGGTATGAAATCGCGGTGGTGATGTAAAACGGTGTCTTCTCTGTCATGGCGGCCATTCGTGTCCGGCTTACTCTATAAAATTTGTCAGCCGCTCTTAGCGCAAGTCATGGCGAAGCGAAACAGCAAGTTTCGAAAGCAGGCGATTTGCCGTTCGCCGGCGTGCTGCACTTGACTCGATTCTGGGCGCATTCTACCCAAAGAAAATTCAAAGGGCGGGCATCAGCGACGTGACATATTCAGCACTCGGCAGCACCATTCACGCGCAGGGCTCGAGGTCTCCTATTTGACCGACCTTTTCAGCTTCAATCCCCTCTATTCCCTCTCCGGGCTTCTTGTCGGCGCCTTGGTCGGCATTACGGGTGTCGGTGGCGGGTCGCTGATGACGCCGTTGCTGGTACTTCTCTTCGGGGTTCATCCAGCGACAGCCGTCGGAACCGATCTGCTCTACGCAGCTGTGACCAAGACAGCCGGAACAGCAGTTCACGGCATGCATGGCAGGGTGAATTGGCGCATTGTAGGCTGCCTGGCTGCCGGAAGCGTCCCGGCCGCCCTGCTGACGCTCTGGCTGATGGCGGGAGTCGATCGTAGGAGCGTCGAGGTCGCCCACACGATTACAATGGCCCTTGGTTGGTTGCTTGTCATGACCGCGTTTATGCTGGTCTTTCGCAAGCAAGTCCTCGCGCTCGCGCTTCGCTCGATTGGAGAGCGCTCTCCGCCCAAGCCGCTCACGATCGCCATCTGGACAATGGTCCTCGGGCTGGTGCTAGGCACCCTCGTGACGCTGACGTCGGTGGGCGCAGGGGCGCTCGGCGTGACGGTACTGCTGGTCCTCTACCCGCGCCTCGATGTTCGCGAAATTGTTGGCTCCGATATCGTTCACGCCGTCCCGCTGACACTGATCGGCGGGATGGGCTACTGGGTGATAGGCGAGATCAACTGGGGAATGCTGTTTGCCCTGCTGGTCGGCTCGATCCCCGGGATTATCGCGGGCAGCCTGATCGCACCTAAGCTCCACGAACGGACAATCCGCATCGTGCTGGCGCTGACGCTTGCCGTCGTCGCATGGAAGCTGCTGGCAACCTGATCAGGGGCCGGGCTGCTTGATATCTCCAAGGATGCTGAGGATCGTCTGCTTGCGATCCAGATTGTAGGCATCCGAAACGGTCAGCCGCTCGCCAATGTCTGAATGCAGGCGGGCCAGCCTCTCCGCGGCAGCCACCTGCCCTGCCATCGCCGCAGCCCGTGCCTTCTGCATCAAGTCCTCGCCGACGTGGCCGGTGAAAAATTCAAAGATTGTGTCACTGTCCTTCCCGGAAAGCGCATCCGCCAGCCGATGCATAGCCCTGCGGGCAGATGCCCCCTGCGCACCCAATACATCGTTGTAAGCAGCGATGATATCGCTGCCGCCGTAGTTCACCAGCTTCAGCGCCTCGCCTACGCTGCCATTTGCCGCCGCAAGCAAGTCGCGGTTGGCCTCGATACCGAGATGGGCGAGCGCCGCACCGAGAGCACTGTCGTCAAGCGGCGCGAGCTTCAGCGGCAGGCAGCGCGAACGAATGGTTGGAAGCAGCTTGCCGGGCGCATGGGAGATAAGCAGGAACAGTGCGCGTTTCGGCGGCTCCTCGAGGATTTTCAGGATCGCATTCGCGGCATTGCGGTTCATGTCATCGGCAGGATCGATGATGACAATGCGCCAATTGCCGGTGCCCGACGTCTGCGAGAAGAAGCGCCCTGCCCGCCTGACCTCATCGACCGTGATTGCGGATTTCATCTTCCCCGTCTTTTCATCGACGGGCCGCGCCAGGTGCAGCAGGTTATGCGAGGCGCCCGAGGCGATCTGGCGGCTGACAGGAGAGGCCGGATCCGGATCCTCCAACCGATCCGGCGCGCTGGCCGGATCCGGATGCGTCAGGACATGATTGGCGAAGCGGAAGGCAAGCGTTGCCTTGCCGACGCCCGGCGGTCCCTCGATCAGGATCGCATGGTGGCCCTTGCCCGACCGATACGACTGCGCGAGGAAGGCCTCGGCGTCATCATGGCCGAATAGCTTCATGTTTTCGGCTGGCCAGATGGCACCGTCAAGCAATCCCGGTCGTTCATCGTTCATGAGTTGCTTCCGCTAACTTGGTCGCTGTCGCATGCGGCAGTTGCCGCCAGACGGTCTCCAGAACCTCGGCGGCAATGACCTCTTCGGACCGCGTCGCATCGATGACGTGGCAACGGTCAGGCTCCCGGGCGGCGATATCGAGAAACGCTTCTCGGCGCTTCTCGTGGGTTTCGAGCTCCTCCTTCTCGAAACGGTCCGGGGCGACGTCGCCAGCAGCGCCTCGCCTCCGGGCGCGCTCGAGACCCGCCAGCGCCGGCAGATCGAAGACAAGCGTGCAGTCGGGAACGATACCATTGACCGCGACGCGCTGCAGCGCCTCGATGAATTCCGACTCAAGATTCCCGGTCACGCCTTGATAGACCCGCGACGAATCCATGAAGCGATCGCAAAGGACCACCTTGCCGGTCATCAAAGCCGGCCGGATGACTTCCTCGACGTGATCATTGCGTGCCGCTGCGAAGAGGATTGCCTCCATGCGGGTTCCAAAGGCTTCGGCAGCACCCGACAGAAGCACGTGACGCACAGCCTCGGCGCCCGGAGAACCGCCCGGCTCCCGTGTCAAAAGCACGTCATGACCGCGGGCACGGAGAGACTCAGCAAGGCGGCGGATCTGCGTCGACTTGCCCGCGCCCTCCCCGCCTTCAAACGTTACAAACAACCCAGTACCGGATGGCAATGACTAATTCCTGCATTACGGCGGTCACCCGCACCACTGCCGTACATTTAACGGAAGGCAGCGAAAAGCGAAACCGCTCGACGGTAACTCTCACCCTGAATAGCGAATTCGGCGATCAGGTGGGTTCGGGCTTATCCCACAGCCAGGAGAACAACAGCGTCTCGCCGAGTTCCATCAGCGCGTCGACGGCACGGCTGCTCAAAGAGCCAACCTCCACGGTCTCCTTCGTATAAAGGGGTACCTCACGCAACAGGCGACCGCCCGCGAAGATGCGCAGCGTCCCTATTTCATGGCCGGCCTCCACGGGAGCCATCAACGGCCAATGGTAGACGATGCGCGCCGACAGTCGCTCGGGATTGCTGATCGGTACATAGACACTCACGGGCGTCTTTGCGACGAGATCAACGCTTCGCGAGGTTCCACCGTAGACGCTTGCTTCGCCGATCACCTCGGCGTCGGCGAAAATCTGACGGCTTTCGAAGGCGGTCAGCCCCCATTCGAGCACGCGCTTGGCCTCTTCGGTGCGCTCCTTGTCGGAGGCAATGCCGCCCAGGGCCATGAAGAGCCGCCGGCCATCGCGTTCGGCGGAGGCGACGATGGAATAGCCCTCTCCCTCGGCAAAGCCGGTCGCCAGGCCATCAACACCCATGCCGAAACCAAGCAAAGGATTGCGGTTGCGCTGGAAAATCCTGTTCCACTCGAAATCAGGCTGCGCAAAATAGGAATAGAGGTTCGGATAGGACATTTGCAGTTCCGCCGCCAACGTCACCATGTCGAGCGCCGTCGTCCTGCTTTTGCCGTCAGGCAGCCCGGTCGAATTCCCGAAGATGGACCGCTCCATACCGAGCGTTTTAGCACGCCGCGTCATGGCAGCCGCAAAGGCCGGCTCACTGCCGCTCATGCCTTCAGCGAGAACGATGCAGCTGTCGTTGGCGCCCTGAATGGCAATGCCTTTGATCAGATCCTCGACGCGGACGTTCGACTTGAGCGCGGCAAACATCGTTGCCGTGCGCGACGGCGCCCCCCCAGTTCGCCAGGCGTATTCCGAAACCGGATACTGCGTGTCGAGGGTGATCTGGTTCTTCGAAAGGGCGTCGAAGACGAGATCCACCGTCATCAGCTTCGCGAGTGACGCCGGCGAGAAGGTCTGATTCTCGTTCTTGGCAAGAAGCACGGTCCGGGTAGATGCCTCGACCATGTAGGCTTGGGCCGCCTTGGTCACGAATGAAGCGTTGGCATCACCGCTCGCGGCAGCGGCAACCGTTGCGAAAGGCAGAAGGCAAACACAGAGGCCAACGAAACGCTTGAACACCGAAAAACCCCACAGCTCGGTCGAGCTCGACGATGCTAACAACGGACCTGGACCGACGCAATGGCCGCCGTTACTCGCCGCGCGCGGCGGCTGTCTTTTGACGCTTGACGGATGCCAGGATCGAGTCCTGCGTGAGGCCGTCGTTGCGAACCATCACGGCGTCGAAAGCGAGTTCGACGGTAACAGTTTTGGCGCCCTCTTCCTGATACCCCATTGCGAGAGAGCGCTGCCCTCCATAGGGGCGTTCATATGGGAAAGGACCAAATTCCGGGAGGACGATCATCTGAGCGGCCGCCGGCTCCGCCAGCGGCGCGACGCCGCCAAAAGACGGTGACGGCATCGGCGTCGGGACAGGCGCAGCATTGTAGCGCGCGCTCGGAGTCGAGCCGGCATAGGACGTCGCCGAGACCGGCACAGGAACATTCTCCGGCTCGGGCGCGAAACCGCCGAAGCTCTGGAGCTGGTCTGCGGTTATGCGCTTGCTGTTGGAGGCGACCATGACACCGGTGGCAATCTGCCCGCCACCCGGGTTGATGCCCGGAATGCGGCTGCCCTTCGGCACATAGGAGGCCATCAGATAAGGCATATCATGCCCATCCATCCGGGCACGCCCCACATACTGGACGCGGACGTTTCCGGTACCACTGTGCTGCAGGTCAAGCATATCCGCCGTCTTATTGGACAGGTCGATAATGCGCCCTTCGTGATACGGACCACGATCGTTGACACGCACGATAATGGACGCGCCGTTTTCCGTATTCGTCACGCGTGCATAGCTCGGCAGCGGAAACGTTGGATGCGCGGCGGAAAGGTGCATCTGGTCATAGACTTCGCCGTTCGCCGTCAAACGGCCATGAAAGGCCGAGCCGTACCACGACGCAACACCAACCTTGTTGTAGGAGAAATCTTCCTTCGGGTAGTACCACCTCCCCTTCACCACGTAGGGGTCCCCGACCATATAGCGGCCGCCGCCCTTCGGGATGTTGTTGCCGGTGGCAACACGGGGGCTGGCCTTGACGCCGTATTCCTTCTCCGAGAAATACTCCTTGCCGTGAGTGCGCTTTGTGGGCGTAGGCGAGGAACCGCAAGCCGTAACCGTTGCGCAGATCAGCGACAGCCCTACCCATCGCATTCCCGTTGCGAATGACGCCGCCCCGTACTCTCGTTTCATATGTCCCACGCCGCTCAAGACCGTTATGGTTAAGAAATCTGCCCGATCCGGGCAAGACACCCCTAATCCCACCAACCTAACGAGACTTTAATCATGCGGCCTTCATGGCAAATTTGCGAAGCATTTCGCCAAGATAGGGACAATTCTAATTAATATGGTTAATAATTCACTAATTTAAGATTCTGAATAACGCAGTCGGTTCAGCCCGGCTGGGCGTTTCAGCAACGGGGAGCTTCTCCCCTCCGCGGCCCTTCGGGTACCGTACAGAACCAGTTGACGCTGCCGCCGAACGGCTTTAAACGCTGCATAGCCTGAGCTGATGGCGTCAGGCAACCGCAGGTGCGCGGGTTTCGAGCCCGCTTCAAATCAACTGCATGGAAGAGTGTCCGAGTGGTTTAAGGAACCGGTCTTGAAAACCGGCGTGCGGGAGACCGTACCGTGGGTTCGAATCCCACCTCTTCCGCCAAGTTTTTTATTCATAACACTGATATCAGACGAGTTTCATCGATAGCTCGTTCTCGCTTGCTATCTTAGATTGCGCCATGCTGGGAATGAGAGGAGAAACCCATACGGGTGACCGAGGCTCGGCGATCCATAGGAGAATTCAACGCAGTAGCCGCGGATGATCCACAGGACTATCATGTCTTACCGATGAGAAGAAATTACTGCGATGAACCGACGCCGCGCGACTATCTGGGTCCTGTCTGTCATCGTTGCCGTTAGTCTGATGCTCGACGGATCATCCGCCGTTGCTCATTATCAGGCTGACCGCAGGGACAATAGCTTCGTCATCATCGCAAATGAAAGTGTGGTCGACGCTCTCAACGAGCTTCAGGCACATGCTCTGAGCGGCCCGATACTCGCGAGCGTAATCACTGCGAGCCGCGATGAGGCCATCCACAAGGCTTTGCCGATACCTGCACACATTCGCCGTCAGTTGACCGGCTATGCCAGCGAAGACTCAATGAATCGCGTCAGATACAAAATCAATAACGACAGCTCCTTCAGCCTTGCCTACTTGCTGGAGCATGGCGGTTTTGCAGATGCAGTTACCCTAATCGATGTCGTTGTGTTCAGAGACCCGCGTGTAGCCGCGAGTCCCTGTGCGTGGGCCCATGAGTTGACGCATGTCGACCAATTCCGGGAATGGGGGGTGGAGGGTTTTGCCGTCCGATATGCGCGGGATTGGCGGACGGTCGAAAGTCAAGCTTATGCCAAAGGTGACGGCTACGACCGTTGGAAGCATCAACAGAAAGAATTCCCCAGCCTTGATGTCGATCACAAATGCAGCCTGAAATGATCGGAGTCGAGCGCCAGGCAAACGCTGCCCAAGGAGCGAGGCGCTTGGGCTAGCCAGACAAACATTCCACTGATGATCCAACCTCGACCCTCCTGAGAACTCTCTGAATTTCGAGGATCTTGTCCTTCATCAGGACCAGGAAATGGAGTTCATCCAGGCGCGAGCCGCTCTTGGTGCGCACCTAACTCTCGGTAATTCGCCGCTCCTCGTCCAAAGCCACGGCAAGCTGCTTCCAGTCGAGATCCTCCTGCAGTTCAAGATACTGGCTAGGACCGACACGATCCGCGTCGCGCAGTTCGTCGAGGCGTTTGCGTTGCGCCAGTACAGCGGCAAGGGCCAGATCACGACGGCGTGCTGGCAAAGACCCAGGGCCACTCTCGCAGATTTCTCGATAGGCTAGTCTGATGGCCTCGACCTCCGGGCCCTTCTCGCCTTCAAGGCGGCCAAGGGCAGCCTGGGCAAGAGACTTGCGTGCCATGTGGATTTCCTGCCTCGACTTGTCCTCCCTCCCGAGCTTCAGGAGGCGGATCATGGGCGCGAGAGTTGCGCCCTGGATGACCAGTGTTGCGAGCACGACCGAGAAGGCCGTCAAAACCACGAGGTCTCGTTCGGGGAAGTCCGCGGGCAACACGAACGCGGTGGCAAGGGTAACCAGTCCGCGCATACCCGACCACCCAACCAGCAGCGTTTCACCATGTTCAAAGGGTGCGAGTTCATGACCGCGCCGATGCCGATAGCCAACAACCGCGTGAAAAAAGAATGCAATCGCCAAGCGCGACGCAATAACGCCTACGACGACGATCGCAGCGAACCCGATCGCCCTCTCCAGCTCGGCCGCCGACATGGCGCCAACAATGCGGCGGGCCTGCAGTCCCATCAGCAGAAAGGCAACCACGTTCAACAAGAAGACCACGGTCGTCCAGACGGCAAACGAGTGGACCCGCATGCGCGGAGGATCGTCGACCTTGGCAAGGGTAGCGAGTGTCATCGCACTTGCCACTGTTGCCAGCACGGCAGAGAGGTGCAGACGCTCGGCAATCAGCCACGTCGCGAATGCATAGACGAACTGAAGCAGCGTGCCGCCAACCGTATTGTCGGTGACGGGACGAAGTCGTGAAACCAGAAACCCGAAGGCAATTCCGAACAAAACTCCGCCCGGCGCCGCAAAAGCCATCCGCGCTACGGTTTCAGTATCGAACCCACCCCTCGCCTGGATGGTCAAAGCCGCGCTGAACAGCAGCAGCGCCGTAGCATCGTTGAACAGGCTTTCGCCTTTGAGAAGTGCGTCGACCCGGCGGTCGACCGGCAGATTGGACAGGACCGCGGTGGCCGCAGCTGCATCCGGCGGTGCGACGATCGCACCGAGAGTCACTGCCACCGCGATGGGCAACCCGACGGTAAGTGCACTGATCGACACCACGACTCCAACCGTGAACAGCACTGCCACAACCGCGTAGACGAACAGCGGCACCAGCATGCGCCGCGCCGCGCCGAGCGGGAAGTCGTAGGCGGAATCGACAAGTACGGGGGCGATGAACAATGCAAGGGCGGTTGGAGGGTCGATGGGTATATCTGGCGCACCCGGCAACACTGCGACGGCAACGCCGGCTGCGGCGAGGATGCCGGGATACGGCAGCCGCATTCGTCTGGTTACCTGCAATAGCAGGATTGCGACAGCAAGCAGTGCAACGAGTGTTTCGAAGAATGTCATGCCCCGAATAGTAGCAGTCTTTAGCGCGCGTTGAAGAGGGATCGATTCCCTTGTAGAACCAGTCAAAGACGAGCGACGAGCGCCTCAAGGCGGAGCGGCGACCATGGATTACGACGTAGCGATTGTCGGTGCCGGCGCTGCTGGAATTGCGGCGGCACGGACCCTGTCCAGCGCCGGCTCCTCGGTCATCCTCCTGGAAGCGAGTGACCGCATCGGCGGTCGCGCCTGGACAATTGAGATCAGCGGAATGCCGCTCGACATGGGTTGTGGTTGGCTTCATTCGGCCGAACGCAATCCACTCGTCGAGATGGCTCGTGCTGCCGGGCTTACCATCGAAAGCGGCCCGACGGCATGGCGACGGCAGTGGCGCGATTTGGGCTTCACGCCGGAAGATCAGAAGGCGGCGGAAGCAGCGTGGGACGCATTCCAAACCCGCATTCGCAGCGATCGCCAACCAAGCGACCGTGCTTCCGATGCGCTGCCGGCAAACGCGGAATGGAATGCCTATTGCGACGCGACAAGCGGATACATGAATGGGACACCGCTCGAGCGGCTGTCGATCAAAGACTTCCTTGCATACGACAATGCCGCATCAGATGCCAATTGGCGGGTTCACGAAGGCTACGGCACTCTGATTTCTTCGAGCATTCCTGATGTTGCATTGCGACCCTCGACACCTGTGCGCCGTATCGCGCTGTCCGATCGTGGAGTCCAGCTGGAGACCGACCGCGGTGCGATCAGCGCCCAGAAGGCTGTGATTACGTCGTCGACCAACGTCCTTGCCAACGGTATGATCGCGTTCGATGCGGCAGTTGACGATCATCTTCACGCATCAAGCCAATTGCCGCTTGGCCTGGCAGACAAGCTATTCCTCGAACTGCACGGGAACCATGGCCTCGAGCCCGAGACCCATCTTCTCGGCGATCCCCGCAACGCCGAAACTGGCAGCTACTATATCCGTCCGCTTGGCCGACCGATTATCGAGGGCTTCTTCGGAGGCGCAGGTGCCCTGGTCATTGAGCGTGCGGGGCTGCTGGATGCGTTCGCTTTCGCGATTGAACAGTTGTCGTCCCTGCTGGGTAGCGGCATACGACGGCATCTGCGGCCACTGGCCGCGACTTCGTGGTGTCGTACCGATTGGATACGCGGTTCCTACAGTCATGCGCTCCCAAATCACTCCGATGCCCGCAACATATTGGCGCGCCCAGTCGATGATCGACTGTTCTTTGCGGGCGAGGCCACCCACATCTCGGATTTCTCAACGGCGCATGGTGCCTGGGAAAGTGGTATCCGGGCAGCCAACGAAGTCTTGCGCGGCTGACTTGAAGATGTCGTAGACGCCCTGCGTTGTTTGGGCGCTCAGGATTGATTGCGGCTTGAGGTCGTCATCGATATCGCGGCGAGCGTCTCTGCATCACGACCGTAAATGTCATCGAAATAGTGCACGACGCCGTCTGCAGTTGGCCATGCTGTAAAGTATGAGACATATACCGGAACTTCTTCCGGTGCCGGCATCTCCTTCTTTTCCCCATCGGCTATCTGTTGTGCAACAAATTCAACGGATGTTTTCAGAACCGCAGCCGCCATTGCGCGTGGGTTTTCCAACCGTACGCATCCGTGACTGAACATTCGATCCTGCGCGGCGAACTTTCCGCGCGCCGGAGTATCGTGCATGTATATGTCGTGAGGGTTCGGGAACAGTATCTTTAGCTGTCCGAGTGCATTGTCCGGCCCCGGCGGCTGAACAACGGAGATGTTCTCGAGAGGCTGGGCCCAATCGACCTTCGCGGAGGACATCGGCTTTCCATTTACAGAAACCTTGTAACCTTCCCTGTCGAGATATGCGGGGTCGCGCTTCAGATGCGGTAGCATCTCGTTGCGAATGATCGATTGCGGCACGCCCCAGTCGGGATTGAACTGAACAGTCTTGATCGAAGCATCGAAGAAGTTCGTCTGATGATCCTGTTGCCCGATTACGGCCTTCATCGAAAGTGCCAACTGACCCTGCTCATAGTAATACGCCATGTAAGCTGGTTGATTGATGAAGACATAGCGATCAGGAAACTCCTGAGGCAGCCAACGGATTTCCTCCATCGCAACAATGACCTTATCAATGTTGGCGGCGCTATCGCCTCCCTGACCCGACGATCGCAGCCAATGAAGTTCCGCTGCAAGCTGGGCGAACTTCGGATTGCTCGGCATAAGCCGGTCGACGACCGGCATCAGATCCGGATGGGCAGACAATTGGTCGATGGCCGCCTTCAGATCAACTTGCTTCCGCTTGAAGTCATAGTAGTTGGAGAGCTGGTTGGGATCGATCCGCCCGCGGTAGTTATCCTGCAGAAACATCAACAACTCGCCGGACAGCGACGCTTCAAATAGGGCCAAAGACTTCGCGTATTCGGGCGAGCCCCGCGGAACCGTCTCAAACGTCGTGGCGACCGCATAGTCACTGGTGCTCAGGCCCCAATCATCCGCCTGCTTCAACAGGTTCATCGCCTGCACTGCCTTGGCGGTGGGACCTCTGCCATCGACCCAGATAAGTTTTGCTTTCGGATTGCCGTAATAGGCCTCAACTGCGTCCGCTATATCGTTGTTCATCACGATCGAGACGCCGCCCATCTCGCGCAGTACCCTTGATTGATTACCTCCCACAGTCTCAAACAGTGTCGAGAACGAACTGGCTCCCTGCCGAGAAATATGGACAGCCCGGCGCACAGGAACCGCGTAGGCATTTTTCGGGCTGGCCTGCTCGGCAAGCGCCGGCTGCGGCTCGGCCCTAACCTTGCCTTCCAACGCGGCAAACAGAACTAGACCGGCGAGCGCACCCGCGAAGAGTGTCAGTGTTCTCAGGGCCATCGGGTGTCCTCGAAACATTAAAGCAAGATCCGTGCGCTGCTACCGTTATGTTCTATGAGCCAGACTACAGCGCCGACAATCGGGCGGAAGATGGGCGGTATGGACCTCGGCATGCTGCCCCTTGTCTTCCTGCTTCTGAGAAGGGCCGACATGCAACAGCGTCGTAACCGGCCGATTGCTACCGCGGAGATTTTGCCTTGACGCGAGCGATGAGTTCTTCGTCGTCGACAAAGCTGTCGAGGAATTCGTTCCAGGCTTCGGGCGAACGGCGCGCAGCTGAGAGCATCTGGTTAAGCTCATCGATGCCATCGTCGGTCAGTGCGGTAATTGCCTCATCGTCACCGGTTACGACGCTGATGATATTTCCATAGGTCAGATTGTCGGAGTTTCTGACGATCACCTGAAGGAGTTGCAGGTCTTCGCCAAGCATTTCGGCGACATGGTTGATTGTGAAGACGTAGGTGATCGTTGCCATCAGGCAGCCTCGGCGCAGACGGTGACGACCGGTGTCCAGTTCCAGGGAAGCAGTTCGTCGAGCCGATTGATCTTGTGATCGTGGATGCGGTCGAGGAGATCGGCCAGATAGGCCTGCGGATCTAGGCCATTCATCTTGGCCGTTTCGATGATCGTCATGGCACGCGCCAGGGTCTCTGCTCCCGTGTCAGCGCCTGCGAAGAGCCAATTGCAGGGCTCGCTCAGCGGCATTGTTGTCGATGGCGACACGACCGTCGTCCAAGAATAGGCAGAACGAGGACCACCTGCTCAGGCCATATCGGAAAGCTTGAGCCAAATCGCTCTTGCCCGGAACACGGGACAATTGCGCCTCGGCCCAGACACGCAATGCTTCTACCTTTGGCTTGCTAAGCTTCTGACGCGCGGCAAGGCGGACATCGGCCGGCTGACCGGCAATGTCGCGTTCGATGTCGTAAAGCGCGCCGATACGGTCGAGAGCTTCGCGCGTGATCTCGGATTTGCTCGAGGTCCAGATATCATGAAAGTCACGTCGCCAATGCGCCCAGCAGGCCGCCTCACGGAAGCGCCGTTTTCCGTCCGTATTGGGTTCGTATAGTTTTCCGTAGCCTTTGTAGCCGTCTGCCTGAAGGATGCCACTTGCCTGCTTGAGGTGACGGTGGACGTGCTCTTCCTTCCAGTCGGGAGCAAAATAGTAGACCGCACCAGGCGGGGCTGCGCCCGCCCATGGACGCTGATCTCGAACATACGTCCAGATCCTGCCCTTCTTCACGCCTTTGCCTAACCCCTTGTCTCGTAGCGAGCGATCCAGCACCCGGACCGGGGTATCGTCGGCATGGAGGAGATCACTACCCATGATCGCGGCCTCAATCCGCTCGATCAGCAGCTGAAGCACTTGCATGGCACGACCACACCAATCGACCAGTGTGCTATCGGGGATATCGGCGCCCATGCGAGCAAAAATCTCGTTCAGGCGATACAATGGCAGATGGTCATCGAACTTCGAGACCAGGATGTAAGCCAGAAGACCGGCGCCCGCCATGCTGCCCGGTATCGGGCGGCTGGGTGCCGGCAACTGCACCATCTTCTCGCAGCAACGGCAGGACTTCTTCAATCGAGCGACCTCGATGACCTTCATCTGCGCGGCGATCATGTCGAGGATTTCGCTTACGTCTTCGCCAACGAGGCGCAGTTCACCACCGCAATCGGGGCAGCAGGTGCCAGGATCGAGTTCTCTACGCTCACGAACCGCCGTTTCCGATACCCGCGGACGACGGCGCATAATCCTTTCGGGCGTGCTTGCCACAGGTGCGGCAGGCACGGCCTCATCTCCCTCAGCGAGCGGCTTGGTGCTGCTCTCGGCCGCGGCGATTAAAAGATCTTCCAGCGCCAATTCCAGCTGCTGGATTTCTCGTTCGATCTTTTCCGAGGACTTGCCGAAGACCTGTTTCTTCAGCTTGGCGATGCGCAGCCGCAGTGACTGGATCAACTGGTCATGCACCTGCAACGTCGCCGACATCTTCGTATTTTCCGCCAGCAAGGCGGCGATCATTGCCTTCAGGAAGGCCGGATCATCGGGAAGATTTTGGGTCGCGCTCGACATGAACCTGACTACCACAGGTCAGGGCGAGTATCCATAAAAACAAGCAGATTCAGTGAGATAAATTCAACCGACACGCGCCGGCGGGGCGCCCCAGTTCGGACGTCGCCAATCGATCCCTTCCCAAAGCATGGCCATTTGCGCCGCTGTCAGCCGGGCTGTTCCATCTGCCGCTGAAGGCCATGGAAACCGCCCCTTCTGCAAAATTTTGTAGTACAGGCAGAAGCCCTGGCCATCAAAATAAAGAAGCTTCAAACGGTCGCCACGTCTGCCGCGAAAGGCAAAGACCGCGCCGCCTGTCGGCTTCTGGCGCAATACATCCTGCGCAAGCGCAGACAGGCCCTCTATTCCTTTGCGCATGTCCGTGATCCCGCAGGCCAGGTACACCCGCACGCCGGTCCCTGGTCCGATCATGCCGCCTCAACCGCCCGGATGAGCCTTGCCAGGACGGTGGCATCGACGCCACTGTCGAAGCGAAGGCAGCGACCGAAGTTCAACTGCAGCTCGATCATCCCAGGCGGGTCTTGACGGTCTCCGCAGACCTCGGTCTGCACGGCGTTCATGTCCACCGGGACAAACACCGCATTCGCGGAAGACGGCAACCGTCCCTGCTTCTTCAGCTCACTACGCCAGGTGTAAATCTGCTGCCGCGTCACATCGTGTCGCTGCGCAACCTCCGTAACCGTCGCTCCGTCGATCCCAACCGACAGGACAATCTCGAGCTTCTGTTCGTCGCGCCACCGGCGCCGACGTTCCTGCCCAAGAATCTCGACACGCATCACATACCTCACCCAAGACACGTCGCTAACGACGTCGTTAAACACGTGTCTTAGGCCATTGCGGCCCTATCCGGCAGGCGGTGCCAATCGGGTGCTTACACAGCGTCAGCACCTGCTTCCTGACGCCGAAGACACCGGGTCGCGCGAGCATTCTGGTAATCCCACCCTATTTCCTCAAGGGCGAGTGTACTGACATCGTGGCACCGCTGGCGCCATGGGCGCGGCGCGCTCGCATTGTTCATGCAGTTCTGGCAGCCGAGGCGGATACGGCGAGAAGATGGCGCTCCCCCGATATCAGCGAAATGGTGGTTGCTGACTAACGGAGGTCATGTCCTCTCGCCGCCGCAGTGCCGAAAGGCCAGCCAGCTTTCGGTAAGGTCGCAGCCACGTCCTCGGCGCAGGATCGGGCGCGTTCATAGGGCTCGGCTATCATAAGCCCACTGAAGTAGTGCCTGTCGCTGCCGAGGACGGCAGAACCAGTCGTGGGGCTCGCAGTGGCGCCGTAGCTGCGATGCATGTCGCTTCATAGACTTCCAACGCCCAATCTGGCGTTCATCCTCGCCGGGTAACCTGCGGCCTAGGAAATAGCGGCAGTACCATTGAAACCACCCGCGGGGATCGTCCGGATATATCCAGCCTTTGGCTCGCCAGACGCTAAGTGGTTGGCTGGCACCCACTCCGAAAAAATTCAAACTCGGATCATACCAGGATGAAATCTTGGCCGCGGCGAACCATTCTTTGGGGAATTCGTCCGCGCAATCGGTCATGTATTTGCCCCCGAATACACCTAGCCTTAGCATCTCCGCAGGTGTCAGTTCCGGTGCAAAGCCCTGGTGGAAGTCTTGGCCCGTGGGCGCGGTCAGAGGATATCGATAACCCTGCTGCATCCGATCTTTCACTTCAACCCACGAAATGACCATCGGTGATCTCCCTACTCGCATACATCATCGACTGATCTTCATAATGGGACAGGCGAGTGATTCCTGCTACTTTAACTGAAACATTTCGATGTGGGCTTGCTCGTATCGAGGTTGAGGCGCGGCTGAGACCAGCCACAACATTTCGCGGATATCGCCGTTAGATATCGATTTGCGCCACCAGAACTGCCTGCCTGCATTAAAGTTCCCTCGCTCAACGTCGAGGTTCAAAGACGGAGAACTTGCTTCGGACAATCATAAGCCATGGTGGTCAGACTGGTGGAAACGCCGAAACCCTTGGCTCCATGGGCGACGAGATCTGCGTTGTTCCGAAGATTGACGGCATCGATGCTCTTCGTCGCAAAAGCCATCTGCGACTGATAGTCGATCATGATCAGCGTGTAATCCTTCGGCGTGAGGAACTGAGGCCTGGCAGCCGTAGCGGAGCTAATGAATTTGCCGGCTGGCGACGCCGAGGCAAGGCGCAGGGCTGCGAGCGGTCACAACGGCTGGAATTGCGACCGCAGATTTGTCGTTACGCAGTTCGCATGGCCAGTTACGCAGCCGTGGAACTTGTCTGCTCCGTTGCGCCTTTCAGAAGCTTGACGAGGGCCTGCGCACCTGAGGTGGACGAGGCAGGGTTCTGGCCGGTGATGAGCCGACCGTCGGTGATGGCAAAGGGTTGCCAGTTGTCTTTCTTCTCGAAAAGTCCGCCGAGCCGTTTCAGTTCATCCTCAACAAGGAATGGCACGACGTTGGTCAGTTGAACCTCCTCCTCCTCGGTGTTGGTGAACCCTGTGACGCGCTTTCCCTTGACGATCGGCTCCCCCTTGTAGGTCACGCGATGCAAGACGCCAGGCGCGTGGCACACCGCCGCGACAGGCTTTCCGGCGTTATAGAAGGATTCGATCAAGGTGATTGAGTCCGGATCCTCGGCAAGATCCCACATCGGCCCGTGGCCGCCAGGATAGAAGACCGCGTCGAAATCGTCCGACCGCATATCCTTCAGCTTTTTCGTCGTCGCGAACACCTGCTGCGCGTCCGGATCTTTCTTGAAGCGAGCCATCGCGGCGGTCTGGTTTTCGGGCAGATCGCTCTTCGGGTCGACTGGCGGTTGACCGCCCTTCGGCGAGGCGAGCGTCAGATCGATGCCGGCGTCGCGAAAGACGTAATATGGTGCTGCGCCTTCCTCGAGCCAGAAGCCCGTCTTGCGGCCGGTGCTTCCGAGTATGTCATGCGATGTGAAAACCATCAGGATCTTCATCTGTCGGCTCCTTCCTTTGCCGTTACGCAGCGAAACCGGCTGCATTAGGAAAGTATGCCGACGATTGCCAGGAAGCGCACTTGCACGTTGGTATTGGCAACACCTTGGTATTGGGTAACACCGTGCGCTGAAAACCCTCGTTCGCGCAGTACCTGAAGCGAAGCCAGACGACGGTAACCGCGATCCACTAGCCAATGGCCAAACCGGAGCGACGATGTTCTCAGGTTGGCTGCATCGATCGGAACCATAGCGGACAGAGCTGAATACGAACATCCAAACGTGCTCTCGATTCCACTATACGAAGGTGTCGCCGATACCTTAGTTCAATGGCTGCATTTCCTCTTTGGTGACTTGTTACTCGCCAGCAAACTAACTCCAGGAGGCTCTCATGTCCCATAACCAACCGGCGGTTTCGCGCCGTACACTTCTCGCAGTGGCAGCATCAATCAGTGCATTGGGCGTGCTTCCTGAAGCGTTTGCCGCGAGTGGCGATCCAAACGCGATCAAACCATTTCGATTCTCGGCTAAGGATGCGGAGCTATCCGATCTTGCCCGGCGGGTCGCGGCGACCAGGTGGCCTGACCGGGAAACGGTCGAGGATCACTCGCAGGGCGTCCAGCTCGCTACCATCAGGAAGCTCGCCGACCACTGGGCCAAGCACTACGACTGGCGCAAAATCGAAACGAAACTGAACTCCTACCCGCAGTTCACCACGAAGATCGAAGGGTTGGACTTTCACTTCATCCATGTGAAATCTAAGCACGCAAATGCCCTGCCGATCCTTGTCACCCATGGATGGCCCGGTTCCATCATCGAACAGCTAAAAATCATCGAGCCCCTGACCGATCCGACCGCGCACGGCGGCAGCGCCGACGACGCCTTCCACGTCGTCATCCCATCGCTTCCGGGTTACGGCTTCTCCGGCAAACCGACAGAGCCCGGATGGAGCCCTCCCCGCATTGCCAAGGCATGGGCTGTACTGATGCAGCGCCTCGGCTACCCAAAATACGTCGCGCAGGGCGGCGACTGGGGCAACGCCGTTACCGAGCTGATGGCTGTGCAAGAGCCTCCGGGATTGCTCGGCATCCATACCAACATGGCAGCAACCGTTCCCGCCGACATATCCAAGGCGCTGTCAGCCGGCACGCCGCCTGCCAACCTCACGCCTGATGAAAAGCGCGCGTGGGACCAGCTCGACGATTTCTACAAGAATGGTCTTGGCTACGCCATCGAGATGAACAACCGCCCGCAGACGCTTTACGGCATCGTCGACTCACCGATCGGTCTTGCCTCATGGATGCTTGACCATGACATCCGCAGCTATGACATGATCGCTCGCGTCTTCGACGGCAAAACGGAAGGCCTGACGAAGGACGATATCCTCGACAATATCACGCTCTACTGGCTGACCAATACGGCGATCTCTTCCGCCCGCCTGTACTGGGATAACGCGCACTTCCCTTCGGGTGGTTTCTTCGATCCGCGCGGCATCAAGATATCGGTCGCGGTCAGTGCCTTCCCGGACGAGATTTACCAGGCTCCCCAGAGCTGGGCCGAGAAGGCATACCCGAAGCTCATCTTCTACAACCGGCCTCCCAAGGGCGGCCATTTCGCAGCCTGGGAGCAGCCGATGCTTCTCACGGCCGATCTGCGCGCCGCCTTCAAGCCGCTCCGCAAATCGATGTGACGGCGTCTGCGGCGTTCCCTGGTGCCGCAAAATTCCCACCCATTGGATGAAGGAGAAAGACAATGTCAGACAAGCAGATCGTCGATTCCAGCTTCACGGCCATCATCAACGCGTCGATCGAGAAGATCGACATCCCGACGTGGTGCTTCACGCTGCCCGAAAAGGAATACCAGGGCTGTTCGCCCGCCCATATCGCTGCTGGCTTCACTACCGCTCCAGACGGTACGCGCATGTCGATCAACGTCGAAACGATCGGCGGCAGCCTGATGGTGCAGCACTACGTCGAAACGCTCGGCGAAAAGGATCATCTGATCCTTGATTCCGACTCTGATGTGTTCACGCCGACGGGCCGGGTAGCCATTCACGTGACCTGGGAACTAAGCGTCAAGGCAATCGACAAATATCACTGCGAATTTACCAACCGGGTTCAGTCCTTCGCGACCCCGGACATGCTCGCCTCTCTCGACCGGCAGGGCATTCCTTTCGAGATCTTCCGCACGCAGCGCCAGCCGATGTCGATCGCCCATAACAAGGGCGAGACGCCACTGTTCGCAGCCAGCATCGAGCGCCACGCGCTTCGCAGCCAACAGCCGTCGAAAGCAGCCTGAAGCCCAAAGGAGCCGATAATTATGCATCTGTCCTACGAGCGCGGCATCACCGGTCTTCTGGTGGTCGACCCGTACAACGACTTCATCTCTGAAGGCGGCAAGATCTGGCCACGCATCAAGGAAGTCGCCGAAGCCAACAATTGCGTGCCGCACATGGAGCAAATCCTCAGTACGGCACGACAGGTCAAGATTCCCGTCTTCTTTGCCATGCACCACAGGTACCGCGAAGGCGACTACAAGAACTGGAAGTACATTGCGCCTATTCAAAAGCTTGCGTGGAGCCGTAGGAGTTTTGAATACGGGACCTGGGGCGGAGAGTTCAAGGCCGAGTTTGTACCCGCGTCCCGCGAGATTGTCGCCTCGGAGCATTGGTGCTCCAGCGGCTTTGCCAACACCGATCTCGATCTGCAGCTCAAGAGGCAGGGCATTCACAAACTCATTGTCATCGGGCTGATCGCACACACCTGCATCGAGGCGACCGTGCGTTTCGCGGCAGAGCTTGGATACGACGTGACAGTCGTGAAGGACGCCGTCGCCGACTACTCCGACGAGATGATGCACGCGGCGCTGGTGATCAATATGCCGAACTATGCGAGCGCGATCGTAACCACTGAGCAGATTGTCGATGCGCTGAAAACCACGGAGCCCGTGGCCCCTGCCACCTGAGACAACCAGTCATAGCGCCTGCCCACAGACGCCGGCGCTGCTCGTCGGTCGTGCGGGACCGAAAACGACGTCCGTCACATGGCAGCTTCACACAGCCGATGCCTCGATCAATGCCTTTGCCTCGAGAAGCCTCGGACTGCTGAAGCCCTCAGTGAATCGCCGATAGACAGGAAGCAGAACACTCGGAACGCTTGCCTGGCGGAACGCACCAAGGCTGACGCCCGCGTTCAATTCCCAATACAGTGCTCCCTGCTTCGCCGCTTCCGCCATCGCCTGTTGAAAGAGACCTTCGATCAGGGACGTCTCGCTTGAGCCTTGCGCCTTGAGCACTTCTGCTTTCCGCCTCAGGATTTCGGGCACCATCCAACGGTAGCCTTTCTCTTCCGAGAACAGCAACGCGTTGGCGACCTCGTTCAAAGCCTCGTTGAAACGCCCCATTGACTGTAGCGCAGCTGCGAACTCACAGAGGTAGAAAGGATAGAACAACAGGTAGGCCCCACTACGCAGTTCCACGAGGCCGGTTCGAAGAGCCTCGATACCCTCTGCCGGGCTACCCGTTCGATAGGCGAGACTGCCCTTGATGCACAAGCCGGCGGCATGGAAGGGTCGAAGACAGTGCTTGGATGCCTCCGCTAAAAGCTCCTCGCCCCATTCCTGCGCGCGGTCCAGATCGTTAAGCGTTAACGAAACGAAGGAAGCCGACCATGCGAGCGCGACGCAGAGGACGAAAGGCTGCCGTGTCTCTCGGGCCTCCTGTATGGCGACCTCTGCCGTAAGTGTTGCGGCGTCCAGTCGGCCACCTGCGATCAGGTTCACTGTGTTGTGAGCCAGAGAAGACGTTCGTACGTCCGCTTCCAATCGCAGCAAGTCTGTCCGGCGGTTCACCAGCGGATAGTGTGTGGCCGCCCATTCAAGCCTCTCGCCGGCTTCTTGATGGAGCGCCTGATAGGTCTGGGGAATGCCTACAAGCCATGAGGCCGTTGCGCGTCCGCGCACATCGTGTTCTTCAACTGCCCCCTCATATTCGCGCGCATAGGCTAGAGCGTCGCTCAATTCCGCCGAGCGGGCGGAGAAGAGCCACAGGGCGCAGGTTAGGCGCTGGCGATAGTCGTAATCGTTCAGATCCCTGGCAAGTGCCAGCGCGCCGGTGAGTACTTCCTTTCCGCGCTTGTTCATTCCCTGAGTGTAGATGAGCGCGTATCCCAGAGCACATCGCAAGACCATCTCGGTGCGCGAGCCGTTTTCTTCCCCGATGTTCTCCAGCGCGCGCTCAGCCCAGTCGCCAGCTTCGGAGACCAGCGATATTGCCGTCCAAAAGTCGCTTGACGCGGCAGCAAGCTTCGCGCCGAGCACGCCATCGCCGCTTTCCGAGAACGCCCATCTCAAGGCCGCACGCACGTTGTCGGTCTCCTTTCGGTAGCGACCGATATTGTCGAGCGCCGTCTGAAGGGAGCGCTCCTCCGAAAAAGGTTTAAACAGCTTGAGGAAGTATTTCGTAACTCGAGACATTGTTCGCCGAAACTCGTCCCGAGCTCCCAGCTTTTCCAGCGAGTAGACCCGCACAGTCTCAAGAAGGCGCCAGCGCGGAGCAGCGTCGAAACCGTCGAATGCGATCAAAGATTTTGAGACGAGATTTGATATCACGAGCGCCGTTTCCGCTTCCCCGTCGCCGCTGACCGCTACCGCCGCGTCCAGAGTAAAGCCGCCGGGAAAAGTCGCCAGGCTACAAAGCAATTCCCGTTCCGCGTCCGGCAGAAGTTGATAGCTCCAGTCCAGGGTAGCGCGGAGCGTCTGATGACGAGGCAGTGCCGTCCGGCGCCCGCCAGTGAGCAGCACGAAACGATCGTCGAGCCGGCCGGCGATCTGCTCTATTCCCAGCGTCGCAGCACGTGCCGCTGCAAATTCGATTGCCAGCGGTATGCCGTCGAGATGCCGACAAATCCCGGCAATGGCCAAGAGCTTCTCCGTGTCGTCCGCGAAATCCCGTTGCAGCGCTCGAGCGCGCGCCACGAAGAGTTGGATGGCGCTGTGCTCCAGAGCGCTGGTCGCCTCCTCCCTAGCTGGCACCTCCAAAGGTGGGACGCGATAAGCGAACTCTCCCTCGATCCTCAGCAATTCTCGACTTGTCGCAAGGACCGTCACATTTGGGCACGTGCGGACAAGTGCCTCGATCATCGCTGCCGCAGCATCGATGACGTGTTCGCAGTTGTCGACAACGAGCAGCATCGTTCGCCCACCAATGCAACGCGCGACGACCTGGGCCGAGATTTCGTCACCTTGAAGTTGCAGGTCGAGAGTTTGAGCCAAGGTTGTCGGAACTAGGTTGGGGTCCTGCAGCGAAACCAGCTCGATGAAGAAGGCGTCTCCTTCGACGCTGGGCAAAAGACTACGGGCGATTTCGGATGCAAGTACCGTCTTGCCGATCCCGCCAGGGCCTGTCAGCGTCACGACCCGATAAGCGGATGCGAGCGTAAGAAGCTCAGCCACGGCATTCTCACGACCGATAAGATCAGATATCGACGCCGGGATCTTGGAAACGTAACGGGCGTCGGCTGAATGAGTTTTCACCGACGGCGCCGTTCCGTTGAGCGATGGCGCGCCAGATTTCCAGTTGCCAAGAAGTCGGTATCCACGGCCGGAGATCGTCTTGAGCAGATTCCGGTCTTTTCCCAGAGCCTTTCGAATGGCCGATATGTGGACCTGGAGTGTATTCTCCTCTACGACGATCCCAGGCCATACGCGGCGCATCAGATCCTCCTTCGACACGGCGTCTCCACCGGCCACAACGAGGACCTCGAGGATGTCGAATGCGCGGCTTCCGATCGGAACGGGTGCGCCGAGAGCCCTGAGTTCCCGCTTTGCGAGATCCATCTCCCAGCCGCAGAATTCGAAAAGGCCCCGTTCGATCTGTCCCAAAGCGATCCGATCTCTCTTGCCAATGCCAAATAGTTCAGCGGCATCTGTAACCGCCGCGGCGATTCATGACGGCGGAGACGCCGCACCGGATACTTCAGGATATTTCAGATTCTCTCAACCCACTTAAGTCGCTTCACGGGCGGTATTGGCTTAGACAATAGCCATTCTTGTTGGCGAGCTTCGCGCTGTCGGCGCATTCTAAGCATAGATACCACTTCGACGTGAATTCATCTTTGAACCGGAGGAGAATGGCATGTACAATGGCGGTCTGCCTCAGACATTCCCAAGTAACAAGATATCGACGTCGGACGCGCCGTCCGTATCCGTCGTGAGCAACAATGATGAGATCGGCGAGATCCTGCCCGACGAGTTGCGGTCGTGCGGCTGGCGACCTGACATCTTCGGATCAGCAGTTGAATTTCTCTCCGCCCGACGCGTTTCGAGCTTCGGTTGCATCGTTCTCGATGCTGATCTGCCCGATCTGGATGTCCAGACTCTCACCCGGATCATCTGCTTTTATGCGATGCATTGCCCGGTCATTCTGCTAACGAGCCACGACCATCGCGGCATGACCATGACGGCATCTCGGTTCAACTTTACAATCATGTCGAAGCCGGTGAACACGGTTGCTCTCCTTGAAGAGATACAGGCCGCCATTGAATCAACCATCAAGGTCAATGAACTCGACCGGCGTTATCGGTCCCTCTCGGTGCGCGAGCGCCAGGTCATGCAGTTCGTGGTGGCTGGGCTACTCAACAAGCAGGTCGCCTATGAACTGAGCCTCAGCGAAATCACGATCAAGGCCCACCGCGGGCAGGTGATGAGGAAGATGCGTGCACGATCGTTGCCAGAGCTCGTAAACATGGCTGCCAAACTCGAACTTGGCGCTGCACCGCTACACTAAACACGGATCCAGCCGGGGCACCACTCTTTGCCGCCGGCTCCGACGGGACGCCGAGAACTGTCAGCGAAAGAGGTCGGAGGCGTCCTCGCCGATCCATTTTTCTCCGACTGCCTTCGACGGAGATCATTGGACCCGTGCTACCGCCCGAGACGTTTGTCCTTAGCCCTCGGATGCTTCCTATCAATCTCTCGGGTGATTGCCGAAATTGCCATCAGGTATATTCGGGCAATACCTAAGTTTACTTACCAGAATGGCCGTCACGGCTTAGGCTATGTTTTATCGCCTCCCTAGTTGGCGATAAGCTTGCGCAGCAAGCGCTCCAGTGTTCCTCCCGCCGCTGGAGCTCGCGGATCCCCCTCCCACGATCCGCCAAGGCCGTCTCCAATCCGCCTGGAGACGGCCTTCCCTGCATTGGAGTGTGGGTCGCCGATGGTTGATTGTACGGAGCTAATCGTGCGGGTGATGTAGGGCACATCAGGCTGGCGGAGTTCGCGGGTAATCTCGAAGGTCCCGGCTTTATCGATTTATGGCCATGGCCACACGTCGTGAACGAGACAGCGCCGACAACCGCCGGCTCTGCCCCTTGGTCATTTGCGTTCGCTAAAGATCAACCGTTGGTAATCGGCAAGCATCTTTGGGTCCTCGACCGATCCGTGATGGTGGAGCAGCCGCCAGGCATCGTCCTTTCGGACAAACCACCGCGTCGTCCGGAAAGCAACGTCGATCGTCTCACGCGGCGTCTTGCATTGGCCTCGCTCGCGACCGACGAAGAGATGCCAGTCGGCGCCACCCTGGCTCGTGAAATCGTGAAAGGTGACGCGGACCTCAGCCTGGCCCTCGAAAAGCCTGGAATAGCCTTGGGAGATCGAAGGCCACCCTCGGCGGATGCCGCCGATGGGATTGTCCATGCTTGGAGCCTCCCCGTCGAACCAGACCGACTCCAGCCCGGCCATGTCTCCGCTGTTGAAGGCTCTATAAAACTCTATCAGAGCGTCGAAAGGGCTACCGTCGCCGGCCTTGGCTTCGCTTCCACTGATTTCAACGAAATGCCGTTCCATCGCGAATCCTTTCGTTTCTTCAACAGCGACCGTTGGGAAATAGAAGCCAGCCCATCAACCTTCCGCGTGCCACTCGACTGCGGCCCCCGTATCAGAAGCGCGATCCGACACACTTCCCAGGCTCAGCCTTGCGTCCGTCCTTCGATGACTTTGAGGGCATCCTGATACAGGCGCCGGGTCAGATCGCCGGCGGACAGCCTCGGTGCGAGCTTCGCCGCCTGCCCTGACCAAAGATTCGTGAAGTCGTTCCTGGACGCCTCCTCCGCTTTCGCCTTGATTGCGGCGAGAGCGGCCGCTGCGGTTGGAAACGGTGGAGCGCTTTCGGAGAGCGGCCCGAGCTCGCGCATGATGCGATTGACAACGCTTCTGGCGGGCCTGCCGGTGAAGACGTTGGTGATCGCGGTGTTGTCGTCGCGCGCATCACCGAGCGCCTGCGCATGAACGGCAGGAATCTTTGCTTTGGGGCAGAAGAGGTACGCAGTTCCGATCTGAACCGCAGAAGCACCGAGCATCAGGGCGGCCGCCACGCCTCGGCCGTCAGCGATGCCTCCTGCCGCGATGACGGGGACCTTCACCGCGTCAACGACCTGCGGGACCAGCGCCATCGTTCCGACCTGCGTGGACATGTCATGCGTCAGGAAATTTCCGCGATGACCGCCGGCTTCAAAACCCATTGCCACGACAGCGTCGACGCCGTTTTCTTCTAACCAGACGGCCTCGGCGACAGTAGTGGCCGACGAGATGATCTTCGCGCCGGTCGCCTTCACTCGCTGCACCAAGGACTTCTCCGGCAGGCCGAAATGGAAGCTCACGATCTCCGGCTTGAACTCCTCCACCACCTCGCAGAAAGCGGAGTCGAACGGTGCACGTCCGGCTGCCGTCACCGGCGCCGCTGGATCGAGGCCGGATTCGACGTAATATGGCGCGAGCAGCGCCCTCCACCGCATCTGCGCGGCTGGATCGGAGGGCGGCGTGTGATGCGCAAAGAAGTTCACGTTCAAAGGAGCCTTCGTCGAGCTGCGGATGCTCGTCAGAGCCGCCTTTAGCTGATCGATGCTCAACAACGCGCTTGGCAGCGACCCGAGGCCGCCCGCCTGTGCAGCGGCAATGACCATCTCGTTCGTGGTCGAGCCAGCCATGGGCGCTTGAATGATGGGGATTTCAATCCCGAATAAGTCGAGGATTCGGCGGTCGGGCCAGCGCGTCATGTCGGACTCCATTTCGTATCCTGTGTCTGACCGTCATATCTCCGGTGCTCGTTGCGGTCCATTGCACCTTGGTGTCTACGCGCGCCAATCGATCCCAAAGTATCGGGGACACCTTGGTACAATAGCGCCTCGAGGAAATCGGCGCGATGGTTGCGGAGAACGCAGGGCGTAAGCGCCTTCGTTCCCGGCACGGTCGGCATCAGCGCATCAATTTCGAAACAAGCCGACCTGCCCCCACGGCAGGCGAATGGCTCTTTGCATCAAAACGGAGGCATACATGAGTGTGCAGAAGACAGTGGTGGTAACCGGTGCCTCGCAAGGGATCGGAGCCGGCATCGTGCAGACCTTCCTCGACAAGGGCTACAACGTCGTGGGAACCTCGAGACGCATCAGCGAGACGACGCCATTCGACCGCGCCGACCGTCTGGAACTCGTCGACGGCGACGTCAGCGATCCCGACACCGCCGAACGGGTCGCGCAGCGGGCAATCGACCGCTTCGGATCCGTCGACGCCCTCGTCAACAACGCCGGAATCTTTTTTACGAAGCCCTTCCTAGAATACACGGTCGACGATTTCCGGAAGCTCTCCGCGACCAACGTCGAAGGCTTCATCCTTTTCACCAATCACGCGATCAGGCAGATGCTTCGCCAGAAGTCTGGCGGAAGCATCGTCACCATCACGTCGTCCCTTACGGATCACCCGATCGCGGGCGTGAACGCGTCATTGCCGATGGTCGCAAAGGGTGGACTCAACGCGATAACCAAAAGCCTCGCGCTGGAATTTGCGGCAGACAATATTCGCGTCAACGCAGTGTCGCCAGGCGTCGTCGACACGCCGCTTCATGCGTCCAACCCGAAGGACTTTTTGAAATCGCTGTCGCCGATGGGAACGATCACCGCGGTGCAGGAGATCGTCGACGGCGTCGTCTATCTGACGGAGTCCGCAAATATCACCGGGGAGGTGCTGCACGTCGACAACGGCGCACATCTCGGCAAATGGTAGCCCGCGGCCCAGAAGCGCGACTGGAGGAACTGGCCATTGCCTTGCCTCCTCCGCCCACCCCATTCGGCGCCTACGTCGAAGCTGTCCAGTGCGACACCCTGTTATTCCTCAGCGGCATGTTGCCAGTGGTTGGACACGATCCGGTTTATCATGGGCGCGTCGGCGAGGAATTGTCTGTCCTCGAAGGTTATGACGCGGCGCGGACGGCCTGCCTCAGCGGTCTTGCCGCTGCCAAGGCGCAGCTCGGATCGCTGGATCTCATTCGTCGCATCGCCAAGCTCGGCGTCTACATCGCTACGCCGGGAGATTTCCGTGAACATCCGAAGGTCGCCGACGGCGCCTCGGAACTGCTGCTCGATGTCTTCGGAGCGGATCGGGTCCCACCGCGTATCGTCCTCGGCGTCGCCAGCATACCACTCGGCATGCCGGTCGAAGTCGAACTCGTTTTCGAGATCGAGCCCTAGCAAACCTTTCTCTTCCAATCTGAACGATGGAGTAAGTCATGAAGATCAAGCCAACGGATGCGAGGAACGTCGTCATTGTCTCGTCGAAGTTTCTGACGGCCACCGCCCTTCTGATGCTGCCCGCCCTTGCGCTTTCCGGCCAGGCGGGCGTCGCCGAAAAGACGGCCCGTCCGGCGGGCGAGCAAGCTCAGCCTGCAAGCGAGCAGACACAGATCAAGGTCGACAAAAGAACCCCGGCGTACTGGCGGGTGACCTTCGACAACCCGCCCTTCAACATCTTCGGGCCGGAGACCATTCCGCAGATGGAGAAGGTCGCCGCCGAGATCGAGTCGGATCCCGATTTGCGCGTCGTTGTCTTCGACAGTGCGGTGCCGGGCTTTTTCCTGACCCACTACAACTTCACGCCCAAGCTTTCCGAATCCACCAGCCTGCCATCAGGGACGACGGGACTTCATCCGCTTCCGGACATGCTGGTTCGCATCAGCAAGGCGCCAGTGGTGTCCATCGCACTGATACGCGGACGCGCAACGGGGGTCGGTAGCGAACTTGCGCTGGCCAGCGACATGCGCTTTGCGAGCCGGGAGAAGGCAATCCTTTCCCAATGGGAGGTCGGCGCAGGCTTCGTACCCGGTGGTGGTCCTATGGCCCGGCTTCCCCGTCTGATGGGCCGGGGCCGAGCGCTTGAGGTTCTGCTCGGCTCCGACGACATCAATGGCGATCTCGCCGAGGAGTACGGTTACGTCAACCGGTCGTTCCCCGACGACAAGCTTGACCCGTTCGTAGACGCCCTCGCCACTCGCATCTCCGGCTTCGACCGGCAGGCGATTGCCGACACCAAACGTCTCGTCGACTATGCAAGCCTGCCGTCCAACCCCGAGATCGGTGCCGGGTGGGACGCGTTCATCACCTCCGTACAGCGCCCGGTCGCACAGAAGAACATTGGCAAGCTGATGGACATGGGCCTGCAGACCAATCCGGACATCGAGGCCAGACTTGGCCACTACACAGGGACTTTGGCCGACAAATAGGTAAACAAGTGTCCGTACAGTCCATGGCAAATCGCACGGACACCTCACATGATTCGTGCGAGCACGGGCAAACAAAATCAGGAAGCGTGCGCCGCTTCCTCGACGAGATAAAGTCGGCCTCCACGTCGAGGCGATACGCCCATCACGCGCTTGAAAGCGGTGCTGAAGGCCGCCTCGGAACCATATCCGACTGAGGCCGCAACCCTGGCGATAGAACTGCCCTCCTGGCGAAGCGCGCGTTCGGCCTGGAGCATTCGCCATTCAGTCAGATAGTTGAGCGGCGGGCGTCCGGTCACTTTACGAAAGTGAACCGCGAAAGCCGTCCGAGACATTCCCGCCGCACGGGCGAGTTCAGGAAGCGTCCAGGAACGGGCAATGTCGCCGTGCATGAGGTTGAGCGCTGGGGCGAGTTTTGGATCGCAGGCGGCGCGAAGCCAGCCGGGACGAACCTGGTCTCCTGATGAAAGGTGCCGACGTAGGATCTGGATGAGCAGCAAATGGGCTAGACTTGAACACGCCATTTCGGCCCCTGGAGCGCCGCCTGCCGCCTCTTCGACGAGTTCGCCGATCAATGCTCCAAGTCGGCTCGCTCCACTTTCGGCCGCCGGAAGATGAACAAAATCCGGCAGGCTTTCGATCATCAGGCGTCCGCCGACATGGTGTGTATCGATATGACCTCCGAGAAGCAGGAAGTCGTCGCCCTGCCCGACTGGAATGATGGACTTCCCGGCGCCCCTGAAGATCTCGGCCGCCGGCTGCGGAGCAAGCGCCAGATCGCTCGCGACCACAAACCCGACGTCACGCGTCAAGATGAAGATGTCGCCGGCCTCGAGCCGGAATCTTGCGACTGTGCCGTCAAGGGCAAGGAAACAGTGCCCGCGACCGACAACGAAGAACTTGATCTTGCGCGGTGGTTCGAAACGGATGGCCCAGTCGCCGCCACCAATAAAGCCGCCGGCATAGATCGTACGAGCGTCAAAGACCTTGAGGGTATGTGATAGCGGATCGCGTGTCATTTTGAACTTTGGCGAAAGAAACTGGAACTTCTGAATATTCAAAGTACGGCAATCGGAGAGCATATCCAAGGGCGAACAGTCACCGAAAGGAACTCACCAAATGCCTACGACGCAGACGCCACTCGGATCCGGCTTCCATGCCTCCAGCACGACGCTCGACATCATCGCCGGTATCGACCTCACCGGAAAGTTGGCGATCGTGACAGGCGGCTATGCGGGCCTTGGGCTAGAAGCCGCGCGGACGCTGGCGTCGGCTGGAGCCCGGGTGATCGTCCCGGCGCGAGACGTAGATCGCGCGCGACGTGCTATCGCGGAGATTGGTGGCGGGATCGAAGTCCGGCCGATGGACCTCACCGATCCAGCCTCGATCGACGCCTTTAGCTGTGACATCGTCCGGTCGGGGCTTCCGTTGCACATTCTCGTCAACAGCGCGGGCATCATGGCGCTGCCGGAACTGAGCCGCGACTCCCGAGGCAACGAGCTGCAGTTCTCGACCAACCACCTCGGTCATTTTCAGCTCACGCTCCGCCTGTGGCCTGCATTGGTTCGAGCTAGAGGCGCGCGCGTCGTTTCGGTCTCCTCAATGGGTCACCGCTTTTCCGACATCGTCTGGGACGACTTCAATTTCGAGCGCCGCCCATATGATGGCTGGAGCGCGTACGGACAGTCGAAGACAGCCAACATCCTCTTTGCTGTCGAACTTGATCGCCGAGGGCGCGACTTCGGGATCCGCGCGTTCTCGTTACACCCCGGCGGTATCGTGACTGGTCTGGCGAAGCACATCTCGACCGAACGCCTGAAGGAAATGGGAAATCTCGACGAGAAGGGTGTGCCTGTCATCGATCCTGACAGGGACATGAAATCGATTCCGCAAGGTGCGGCAACCCATGTTTGGTGCGCAGTCAGCCCTCAGCTCGCCGGCCTCGGGGGCGTGTTCTGCGCGAATTCGGACATAGCGCTTCTCGAGGACGGGTCCATCGTCACCTCGCTCGATGGGCGGGACCGGCGAACGTCGAAAGTCGCGCCTTATGCGGTAGATCCTGCTTCTGCTGAGCGCCTCTGGATGATGAGCGAGAGGGAGACCGACACTCAATTGTCGATTTGAACCGTCTTACTCCTCCCGTTCCTCACCCGCTGGATGCCAGAGTCAATGGGGGCGTTGGCGGCGACACCATTGGATAATGGACGGTCCCCCGAGGCGAGCGCATCGTGTGCCTGGTCGCGGGAAGTTCCCCGCGGCAATTTTACCGAGGGATGACAAGATGACCATTCAGGAGCGTAGCACGACCGCGACAAAGACAGTGAAGGATGCCGACATGAAACTGGAGGTCGTCGTGATCCCAGTTTCGGACATCGACCGCGCCAAGGCATTCTATACGGGACTTGGATGGCGTCTCGACGCCGACGTGCCCGGCAAGGACGGCTTCCGCGTCGTTCAAGTCACGCCGCCGGGATCTCCCTGCTCGGTGATCTTCGGATCGAACGTCACATCCGCGGCGCCGGGTTCCGCTCAGGGACTGCATCTTATCGTATCGGACATTGAGATGGCTCACGCGGCACTGGCCTCACATGGTGCTGAAATGAGCGGCGTCTTCCACGACGTCGGCGGCGTCTTCCACCACAAGAACACCGATGGACGGCTGCCCGGCCCACACCCTTCGCGCGCCAGCTATGGATCGTTCGCATCCTTTAGCGACCCGGACGGCAACGGATGGCTCCTCCAGGAGATTACGACGAGGCTACCGGGTCGAAAAGAGGCCAACGGCGCGACGTTCACCTCCGGCAGCGATCTGGCAGCAGCCCTTCGGCGCGCTGCGGCTGCCCACGGCGAGCATGAGAAGCGAAACGGGGGCAAGCATGACGATGACTGGCCCGATTGGTACGCCGCATACATGCTTGCCGAGCAAGCAGGGGCCGATCTTCCGGATTGACACGATCAAACTGCGCGCTTGCCGCCCCCAAGCGGACTAGGTGCCCTTGGCGGCGGCGAGCTTTCGATATTCCGCGGTCGGCAGCCCGCCCCATCCCCAGTTGTCGAGGTCCACTTCTTCGATCACCACGTAAGTGGATTCGAGCGGCTTGTTGAGGACCTCGAGCAGCACCTGGCTCACGCCCGCAATGAGGCGGGCCTTCTCTTCCTCCGTAACCGACTGGCGGCCCGGCGCAGTTCCTTCACGAGTGACCTGCACGTTTACAATAGGCATCGTTTGGTACTTTCCAATTGTCCGTCTGCCTTCAGAAGCCCAGCGCCGACAGGTGCTGCTCGAGCGCGTCGACGTGTGCATACCCCGAGCCAACCCTGGCCAGCCCGGCATCCTTCCTGACGAAAAGTGTCGGGAAGCTCGAAACGCTCATTGCTCGGGCGGTGGCGAAGTCGGTCGCCGCTTCCGCGATCGTGCTGCCTCGCTTCCACGTCTCCAGGAACTCTTCAGCAGTTGTGGGGTGGCCCAAAGTCGTCAGGGCACTGCTTCCGACTTTTGCGAGGACGACGCCATCGGTGGTATCAAGCGCGTCGACGTAGAAGGCATGCTGAAACGCCCTGAAGACCTTGAGAAGGTTGGCTTCCGGACGCAGGATGCGAGCGGCGACGACCGCGCGGCAAATCGGTTCGGTATCGTAGACGAACCCTTGTCTCGCCAGCAGCCCTTCACGATTGAACGGAAGACCGCTTGCCTCTTCGACCCTAGCCCAGTGATGCAGCCTGAATTGCTTTCCGGCATCGTCGAGAACGTCGGTCGCGCCGGCGCGGAGACCGCCAAGTATGATCTGCAGAGAGGCTTCCGGGCGCCGTTCGAGCAGCAGTTCCATTTCCTTTCCGAACCCATAGCACCACGAGCACATCGGGTCTGCGGCCAGTACCAGTTCCATCGTTGTTCCAATCGTTGTCGTCTGGGAGACCTGACGCACTTGCGTCAGGCCGTTCGGTCCGAAGGCGTGTTACCAGCGACCGGCGTTCTGACCGCCGTCCACGTGCAGGATCTCGCCGGTCACAAAGCTGGCGTTCTCGAGGTAGAGAACGGCGTCCACGATGTCGCTGATCGCGCCCATGTGGCCGATCGGGTGCAGGGCCGAAAGGAACTCATGCGTTTCAGGGGCGTGCATGGGGGTCTTGATGATGCCGGGCGATACGGCGTTCACCCGAACCCCGGTCTTGGCATACTCAAGCGCGAGTCCCTTGGTGACGGCATTCAGACCGCCTTTCGTCAGCGAAGCAAGGGCCGCGGGGACGCCAGCGATCGGCTGGTTGACGAGGCTTGTGGTGATCGAGACGATGTGACCGGATCCCTGCTTCAGCATCTCCTTTGCGGCGCGCTGCGTGATATGAAAGAAGCCAGCGACGTTCACGGCGAAGTTCAGATCGTAGTCTTCCTGCGTGAAGTCGACGAACGGCTTGGCTGTGAACACGCCGGCGTTGTTGACGAGAGTGTCGATGCGGCCGAAGCGCTCAATGGCTTCGCGAACGACGCGCTCAGCGGTCTCGACCTTCGAAATGTCGCCGGCGACAGCGTGAACGCCGGCATCGGAACCAGCCTTGATGGAACGCGAGGTAGCTACGACGTTGTAGCCCTTTTCCCGGTATCCACGGACGAGGCCCTCGCCGATGCCTTGGGACGCGCCGGTGATGATGGCTACCTTCTGATGACTGCTCATGATTGCATCCTTTCGATTGCGACGGCCGATCCCTCGGTCCGTCCAACGCCAGCGGCGTCGGTGCAATTGATTTAGATGTCTGCGTGTCTCGGGAGAATTGGCGATAGAAGGATGACACCCATCCGCCAAGCGGCATAATCACCGTATGCTTCCTGCCTCCCGGAGATCCGTCGGAGCTCACTCAGAAGATGGGGAGCGGCGCAGCATGTCGGCTTCGCGGCGGTCGTAGCACCCGGCCTGCGCTTGCGAGGAGAGTCAAGGCCAACGGCGATCTCTGCTATATGCCGGAACTTCTGCGTGTAAAGGCGAACCTGTTGTTGTCGATGTCGGCGTCAGATGAGGTGCACACGTGCCTGCTGCAGGCCCTCGACACAATCCGGAACATGGGTGCCCGCGGCTGGGAATTGCGTGCCGCGACCGACTTGGCTCGTTTCTTAGCGGCTGAGGGTCGCATAAGCGATGCGGGAGCGCTGCTTCAGCCGATCTTGGATAAGTTTGACGAAGCGCTTGATACCGAAGACCTCAAGATTGCGGGCGGCGTTTTGCGATGAACGAAAGTCCGCTGGTTCCACCCGTCACGAACCTAAGAGAGGGCATATTGCGGCCGGACAACATTTTCAGGGATGATCGGCGGTAGTGAAGATCCTGCAGAACCAAAACAGAACGCTGCCGTCCCTTTGCGGTAAACCTTCCCAATCAGTTGGCGAGTCTCGGCTGCCTGGCTAAGGACAGCAAGCAGGAACCCGAAGGCTGAGGAAATGCTCGGCTCCGCGTTCTCGTTTTTGGCCTTGCGCCCAAGCGGGATAGGGCTAGGTTCGCTACGAACAGCTGCTCGGCTGATTGTAAACATTCGTAGGAGGTTCGTTATGGAATATCGTCGTCTCGGCAAATCGGGCCTGAAAGTCAGCGAATTCTCCTTCGGATCATGGGTCACCTTTGGCAAGCAGGTTGATGGCGGCGATGCGGTCAGCCTAATGAAGCTCGCTTATGACAAGGGGGTGAACTTCTTCGACAATGCCGAAGGCTACGAGAGTGGAAAATCCGAACTTGTGATGGGCGAAGCGCTCAAGACGCTCGGCTGGAGCCGCGATAGCTTCATCGTCTCCAGCAAGGTGTTCTGGGGCGGGGAGAAGCCGACGCAACGCGGGCTGTCGCGCAAGCACGTAACCGATGCTGCCCACGCCGCGCTCAAGCGGCTGCAGGTCGAATACCTGGACCTCTATTTCTGCCACCGGCCGGATATCGATACGCCGATCGAGGAGACCGTTCGGGCGATGCACGATCTCGTGGCGCAGGGGAAGATCCTTTACTGGGGAACCTCGGAATGGTCGGCGCAGCAGTTAACCGAGGCTTACGCCGTCGCGCGGGATCTTCGCATCACGCCGCCGACGATGGAGCAACCCCAATACAACATCTTCGAGCGCCAGAAGGTGGAAGCCGATTATCGGCCGCTCTACGACCTTCTCGGTCTCGGAACCACGATCTGGTCGCCGCTTGCATCAGGCGTCCTCACCGGCAAATATAACGACGGCGTGCCGGCTGACAGCCGAATGAACCTTCCCGGATACGAGTGGCTGAAGGAGAAGCTATCGAGCGACGCTGGCCGCGCCCAGATCGCGAAAGTCCGCGAGTTGGCGAAGCTCGCAGACGAGATCGGGATCTCGATCACGCACCTTGCTCTGCTGTGGTGTCTGGCCAACAAGAATGTCTCAACTGTCATCCTTGGCGCGTCGCGCACGAGTCAATTGGAGGACAATCTTGCGGCCCTTTCGCATAGGGACAAGTTGACTTCCGACGTGCTCGATCGGATCGATGCAATTACCGGAAACAAGCCGGCGGCGGCGCAGCGGTTCTAAATTAGCTGCGAGGATCCACAGGCAGCAACGTGTGACGTACTTCTTTTCGTTCGCCTCTAGGACGGCTTAAGATTGAGCCGACATCGGCGCTAGTGAACCTGCCCGGCAGGTGGCGATTTCGTCAGACCATCCGGACGATCGGGAACATAATAGATCCGGTCCATCCAGGAAATTCCGACTTCTTCGGCCGCATCAATGAGGGCCAGCTTTGCATCGTCTGCCGGGAGCAAACCTTCCATAACTGCCGCGCAAACGGCAAGCGCACGCTCAAATGCCGGCCCAAAGGTTACCGGCCACTTGTCAGCTAGTAATGCGGAAGCTTCGCCAGTTCCTTTGATATCGATGGGTTGCGGAAAGTCAGGCAGCCAGATTTCCAGACCAAAGGTCCAATCGCTCCTTGAAAGCATGTGCGTGCTCCTCCCCTGAGTCGCTACGGGCAAAGACTCCTATCGGATCGCGGCGCTTTCATGGTCTCGAACGGCCCATGGCGTGTCGCCCGGACGATTTTACGACACTCTTGAAATTAGACCGCCAATCATGATGTCTACTTTGGATCCCAGCGGCCCGGCCCTAGAGCTTGCCGCCGCAGCCTCACCAGTGTCGTTACGTGCGTCGTTTACGGTAACATACTTCACTGCGCTGTTGGTTTCAGGCACCATCAACCCGGCACCCGCCCCGCTAAAGCGCCTCTTCATGCAACACGCGGGACCGTTAGCTCGACCTTTGAGCGCGTGAAAGACGGCATGGCACTGCGATGGCTCGTAAACCAATCCCGAAGATCGTGACCGGCAGGTTCGGAGGCATGGAATGGCAGACGACCAGGAAACATCAGCCCAAGCTCCTGAATTGGAGGCGACGGACTCCATTCCCTCGCAATATGATTGCGGCCCCCTCAAGCTAAGTGGCAGCAGCAACGCGTTGTACGAACGTCATCTTCTGTTCGACAACGTGCGGGCATCGAGCGAGATAGGAAACCGCGAGCGGTATGAGGCAGTCGCACGGTCCGTTCGGGATATTCTTTCCCAGCGCTGGGAAAAGACAGAAGAGGTCTATGATCGCGAGAACCCCAAGCGGGTCTATTATCTCTCGATGGAGTTCTTGATCGGTCGTTCCCTTAACAACAACGTTGTCAACCTGGGGCTAGGCCCTCTTGCGGATCGCTTCTTTCAAAGACATCAGCTGGACGAATTGGCCTTGCTTTCCGAAGAGCCCGACGCCGGGCTCGGCAATGGTGGTCTTGGACGCTTGGCAGCATGCTTTCTCGAGTCCATGGCGACGATGCAATTGCCTGGAATGGGCTATGGCTTGCGCTACGAGTACGGGATATTCAAACAGTCGATTGTCGATGGCTGGCAACGCGAACAACCGGACAATTGGTTGCGCAGGCCTGATCCCTGGGAAGTTGCCCGACCTCACTTGGCCGTGCCGGTCGAGCTTGGATGTTCGTTCGAAGTGCGCGGGGGAAGCCTGAGAGCGATCGCCGGCGTGCCTTCAAGCTTGCTCGGAATCCCTTACGACAGGCCTGTCGTCGGCTACGGCGGAAAAACGATAAACACGTTGCGGCTATGGGCTTCCGCAACTCCCCACGTATTCGATTTCCAGGAATTCAGCGCAGGTGACTTTGTTGGCGCACTGGCCGAACGGCTGACAGCGGAAACCGTGACACGTGTTCTTTATCCGGACGATTCCACCAGCATGGGACAGGGCCTTCGCTTCGTGCAGGAATATTTCCTTGTAGCGTGCTCATTGGCCGACCTGGTTCGACGCTTCCAAAAAAGCAACAGTAATTGGGACGATCTGCCGACGAAGGTGGCTATCCAGCTCAATGACACCCATCCGAGTCTCGCCGTTGCGGAGCTCATGCACATCCTCCTGGATACGGCAAAACTTGACTGGGAGCGTTCATGGGACCTCACGAAAAGGACCCTTGCCTACACAAACCACACCCTCCTCCCGGAAGCGCTGGAAAAGTGGCCGGTGCGCTGGTTTGAGTTGATGCTTCCACGGCACTTGGAAATCATCCTGGAAATCGATCGCCGCTTGCGGGAAGAGGTGCAAACTCGCTGGCCGGGCGACAATGGCCGCATCGAGCGTATAGCCATTGTCGAGCAAGGCAATCACCTGGTGCGGATGGCTCACCTCGCAATAGCCGGCTCCCACAGCACGAACGGTGTCGCGGAGATACACTCGAAGCTGCTCCGAAACGTCACCGTGAGCGACCTCGCAGAACTCTATCCTGACCGTTTCAACAACAAGACAAACGGCGTCACGCCACGCCGTTGGCTATTGCTGTCAAATCCGGGTCTTGCCGAATGCATCTCCGAAGCTATCGGCGACCGCTGGATAGCGAACGCGACGGACCTCGAACGTCTGAGGTCGCTTGCCGATGACAGCGGGTTCATTTCCGCCGTCCAAACCGCAAAACGCAAGGCCAAAGTCCGTTTTGCCGATTGGCTCAAGGCGCAGGCGGGAGTTCTGGTTGATCCTGACACGATTTTCGATAGCCAGGTGAAGCGCATCCACGAATACAAGCGACAGCTCCTGAATGGGCTGCGAGTCGTCGCCCTTTACCATCGGCTGCGGCAGAATCCTAGTCTCGATATGCCGCCACGCACCTTCATCTTTGCAGGAAAGGCGGCTCCTGCCTACCACGCTGCCAAACTGATTATAAAGTTCTTGAACAATCTTGCCGCCACGATCGACCGCGATCCGTTGGTGCGGGGTCGCCTTCGGCTACTATTCCTGCCCGACTACTGCGTGTCACTCGCCGAGCAGCTCATTCCTGCCAGCGACGTATCCAACCAGATATCAATGGCGGGATACGAGGCAAGCGGCACGAGCAACATGAAGTTCATGATGAACGGGGCGTTGACCATCGGCACGCGTGACGGCGCAACGATCGAAATGGCCGAGGCCGCGGGCGAAGAAAATTTCTTCCTGTTTGGGCTGACCGCAGACCAAGTTGCAAACAGCCGCTGCTGGTATAGCCCCGGCTGGCACTATGAGAACGAGCCAGAGATACGCGCTGTCCTCGACCTGATCTTCTCAGGCGAATTCTCGCGAAATGAGCCGGCAGTCACCGACGCGCTGCGCAACATACTTCTGGTCGGTGGCGATACTTACATGCATTTGGCCGATTTCACCTCCTACATGGATGCAGATTCCAATCTTCAATCACTCTATCGGAATCCGGAAGCTTGGAGCCGCAAGGCGATCATGAACATCGCGGCTTCAGGAAGGTTCTCGAGCGATCGCACGATCGCCGAATATGCCCGCGACATCTGGGAGGTAGCTCCATGTCCGTTGCCATCGGCTTAGTCTCATGACTGGATCGATGTATCGGTCCCGGCTAGACCAGCGGGAGTTGGCTCAGAAGTTTTCTGGTTTCGATCGCATCCCAGGAAATGTATTCGGTGATGGCCATCCCCACGATTTCGCAAGCAGCAGACACATCCCGAAGGAGCCGCACCACGTGCTCAGGTTCCAGGCGCCCCCTGGGGACACCGGATAGAAACGTTTTATCAGTACCCGGTTTATTGAAAAGAATTGGCGGGAAACGGCCGGGCAGGATCGCATCGACGTCGAGATGCACTGCAAGCTGCTTGATGTCCTCGTCCGCAATCCACTTCAGGATTGCGTTACTGTCGCCGTACAACTTACGCGAGGATGTGTGTCGGAGGTTCAGGCGATCAATGACCTTCTGCTCATTAGCAGACCACTCGTCCAGCCCCGCATACATGACCTTGGACGGTCGAACAGGGATATCAACCTCGCCGACGAAATCGCGGTCGGCCCTCGCCAAGGAGCATACCGAGCACCTGCGCGTGCGCGTGACCGGTGTCCTTCAGCGTCTGGATATCTGGATGTGCATCTATCCAGAGCACTCCGACGTCCCCACCGTATCGCTTGTTGAGATACGCGATTGGGGCCAGATCGACGAGACAGTCGCCTCCGATTGTAAGGATGCGATCCGGTGCGTGCTTTTCGATCGCGGACCGCGCTGACCGGGCTTGTTGCAGCAAAGCGCTCTTAGCGACAATTCCATCCTCCAGGGGCAGTTCCGCCTCACCAGGCGACGAAACGTCGATTGTTTCCTCGGGGCCCTGAGATCTCGGCGGAAGCCACGACAGCAAGCGCGAGCTGACGTAATACTCGGCGAGGTTCTCGCCTTGCCACTGGGGCAAATGTAATCTGAGGGTGTGGTCAACTGTGGCATGAGCAAACACTCCTTCGCCATCGCGTGTGCCACTGAAGTAATCAAGCCACCGAGCGCCAGGGCGGACATTCGAGGCGTGCAAACTTCCCTAGTGAGAATGCGGCGGTTACCAAGCAATCATGCTTAGACTATGCAGAATGATCTGCAGTCCCAGAGCGGCTTGGGTAACCCCGAGCACAACCGCCAAAACCTGCAATGACGTTCCGATCCATCTGAGGATGGATTCAGCAAACATCATGGCCAGCCAGTCAAGCGTCAGGATCAGCAATACGATCGCTGCCACGGTGACGCCTTCCGCTTGCCGGTCACCCGCCAACGTAGCGAAGACGATGACGGCAGCTATACCATAGGGCGTCACAATTGTTGGAAACGCCAACGGTGCCAGAGCAAATTTCAAGTCTATCTGGCCCTGCTCCGTTGGCCGTATCATTGGGTCCGCGGTCGGCTGCAAAACGGTTCGCAAAGCCACCATGAACAAGATAATGCCGCCCGTCATCGCCAGCACCGGCAACGAAATCTCCAGATTTTCAAGCATGGTGCGTCCGAGAAATCCGGCGATGGCGAGCGCCGCCGCCGAGAACAGGATCGCTCTGGTGGCTAATTGTCGCCGAACGCTGGGCTCGTAGCTGCCCGCAAGGACCTTGAATGGCACCAGTATCTTAATTGGGCCGAGCATCAAAAAAAGCATCAGGAATATCTTGCGTGAGCCGAATTCCACCTCTGGGAACTCCGGCAGGGGCAAGGATTGCGCAACGGATTGCACCGGAACGCTCACCGCCCAAACCATAGCCAGTACAGACGCCAGGAGATATCGCCGCACGGGTTCCTTTGCTTTTGTGGTATGGGTCGCCTGGTGTTCGTCAGCCATATCAGCGGAACCGGGTTGCGATCCCGCCCCATACCACTTTCCGTTCTCGACCGCCATTTCGCCTTGGGGTCGAAGCGGTCTCTGGCTTCAGTGGCTTCCCCACGCCCGGTCGGCCATTTGAAGACAAAGTCCGGCCCAGGATTGGACCATGTCCCAATACACGACGGGGTTGGGAACCAACCCGATAGCCGCTTGCATTTCGGCAGCGCTCGTTGTTCAGTTCAGCAGCATGCATGTTTCATGGAGGGAGACATGGGCGCGACGATCGTCGAGCGCCTCGCAGAATGCGCCGCGATGATAGAAGATCTCTCGCAACGCATTTCCCGGATCCAAACGGGCGAGGTGCAGCATCAGGCCAGATTCGCTGGTGGGTCCTGGGAGGACATTACGCCGGAGATGCTCGTTCTCTATGAGCGTCTGCTCGAAAACCAAAAGTTCCTTGCTGAGGATCTGCACGGCCGTTTGAGTAGCGGCGATAGCTGATCTCACCTCCCGTGGCCTCACAAGAAGGCGGGCCACCGTGGTTCGAACATTCGGCGCTGTTCAACTTCCGTTTCCGCGCCCATCAGCGATGACTTAGATCGCTGTGACACATGACAGTTCATCGTAGCGCCCGTGACTGCTTGATCAACCCGATCTGACTAGCTCGTCCGGCGATCACGAGCGCGCTATTTCGCACGATCGGCATGAATTTGCATTCCAACTGCACGTCGACAGCAATTCTCCACATTGGACAGCCATGACGGGCATAGATCGGCTCCCGTAATTTACCGTAACGTACGTGCGGCCGGAGCTGATTGCTGCTAGCCTGTCTTCATGGAGTTGCGAGGGGCCTCCGCATCCGCAAGTATTTTTCGCTCGACCGGCGGCTGCATTTTCTGCGGGTGCAAGCGAGGCTGCCCAGACGTCCAGTGGAGACGGTGATCCGTCTTCCACCAAAGAAAGAAAAGGTGCGATCATGACAAGGTTTCTTGCTTGGTGTGCAACTTGGCTGGCGGCGGTGTCCTGGCTCGTCATTCCGACAGAGCTACCGACTGCCTACGCGCAGCAGCCAGCGCCCGCACCCGCTTCTGCTTCAGCCGCCGCGCCGGCACCGAGTACCGCCGAAACAGCAGCGGCGCCTCAGGCCTTGACGGAGGACGAACTCGAGACGCTTGTCGCGCGCATCGCACTTTATCCGGATGACCTCGTGGCACTGATCACGGCTAGCTCGCT
>NZ_JDWI01000005.1:0-267459 GCF_012932765.1 Rhizobium sp. 57MFTsu3.2 | reverse complement strand
CACAAATACGTCGACGGCACACCGCTTTACCGCGTGGCTCAGACATTTGAGCGTGCTGGTGTTCCGATCAGCCGCGGCGCTCTCGCTCACTGGGTCATCGGCTCAAGCGAGAAGCATCTGCATCGCATCTATGACGCTCTGAAACTGCGGCTGCGATCGCAGCCTCTCATTCATGGCGATGAGACGACAGTCCAGGTCCTGAAGGAAAAGGACAAGGAGGCCACCAGCACATCGTATATGTGGGCGTACCGGAGCAGCGAGGACAGTGATCAGCCGATCGTGCTGCTCGACTATCGGCCGGGGCGCGGCCAGATCTACCCGCAGGCCTTCCTCGGTGACTACCGCGGCATATTGGTGAGCGATGGCTACACCGCGTGGCGCACATTGAATGGCGCAACCCATGTCGGATGCATGGCTCACTCCAGGCGGCGCTTCGTTGATGCCCTCAAGGCGAGAAAGAATGGCGGCGGCCCGCCGGAGCAAGCTCTCAGGTTCTTCGAGCAGCTCTACCGGATCGAAAGGCAGGCGCGAGAGATAAAGCCCGACGCTGGTGAAACGCAGGCCGACTGCATTCGCCGCTTCCGGCAACAGCACAGTTTGCCTGTCCTGAACGCTCTAAAGACGTGGCTTGATAACATCGCGCCGAAGGTCGTGCCGGATACCAAGCTCGGCGATGCTGTGTCCTACACCCTGAACCAATGGGATTACCTGACGCGTTACACCAGCGACGGCAGGATGCCGATCGATAACAACATTCTCGAACGCGACATCAGGGTTTTTGCGACCGGAAGAAAATCGTGGCTGTTCAGCGACACTGCTGACGGAGCCAAGGCCAGCGCCGTGATCTACAGTCTCATGCTGACATGCCGCGCCTGTGGCGTCGACCCTCTGATCTGGCTGCGGCATGTGCTCACCGAGTTGCCGCAGCGCGACGACGCCGCCGACATCGGCGACCTCCTGCCGATCAACTTCTCGAAAACCTCCGCCTCCTGACGGAACCGGATATCGCTACCGATCCTATGGCGGTTCAGTGTGGCACAGCCGTCAATGCGCATCGAAAATCGCGCTTACGAAGCGAACGTCGATCTCGATTCTTTTGTTCACCGGCGTGAGGATGATGTCCTTGACCAGCGAACGGATCACGTTCGCCGCTTTAATACACTTTTCCTCGGAAACGTCCTCGAGCGTCTCGTAGAGTCGCTGAACCCCGTGAACGAGACTGATAGTTTCGTATTGCATTTGGCGCTACAAATCGCTATTTTCCTCGTAAAGGAGATATGTCATGGCCGCCACTGTCGAACGCAAGGAATATCCGATCTCGATGCGTCTGCCTGAAGCAGATGTTGCAATGATCGATCGCGCGGCAAGCCTGCGCGGCCGCTCGCGCACCGATTTTGTGCGGGAGGCGGCCGTGCGCGCCGCAGAGGAAGTCGTTATGGAGCAGGGGCTCATCCGCATGAGCCCTGAAGGCTTTGCCGATTTCATGGGTGTCTTGTCCCTACCGGTCGCTCCTGTTCCGGAGATGGTGGAACTGGTCAGGCGGCCCGCGCCGTGGGAAGTTGATTACGAGCCGAAGCAATAAGCCGTGGCCTTATCGGCTCCAGAACCGCTTACGGCGGCGCATGATGTTTCCGAATTTTCCTGCGGCAAGCCGACGCTCGATCATTGGCTGAAGACGCGCGCGCTTTCCAATCAGGAGAAAGGTTTCACGGCGGTTCTCGTCGTCCATGAGGGCGGGCGCGTCGTCGGGTATTACGGCCTGGCGCCTACCGCCGTCGTCCCTGCGATCCTCCCGCGCTCGATCCGCACCGGGCAGCCGCCCGATCCGGTTCCCTGTCTTCTCCTCGGCCAGCTTGCCACGGACACGGAATGGGTGGGGATAGGCATCGGCACAGGTCTGGTGAAACATGCTCTTGAGCGTTGCGTCCAGGCCGCCGCTCTGATCGGCGGGCGTGCGTTGATGGTCAACGCCGTCGATCACGAAGCGGCGCAGTTCTGGCAGCGCCGAGGCTTCACGCCCTCGAAGGACGACCCGCTCGTCCTGTTTCGCTCCATCGCCGCAATCGTCGCATCGCTGGCGGAAGCGCGACAGCAAGAGCAAGGCGCATAACCTGAAGTCTTCACCGACGCCAAGCGGCTGTCCCTGATCCTGCCCGGTTCGGACATGCCGGTCGCCGACGATCGAGGGGATCGCAAGTAATGATTAAATCCTGCCCCCGCCGGCGATCGCCCGCATCATCGCGGAAGCCGCGCCTGGGACTGATATCGAGGCGATCATCGAAGTGGAGGATGGCCGCGAGGAGCAGCCGCTGCCGACCGAGAGCACGCTCAAGGCGCGCTGGTTGCATCGTAGGCATTATCCCATGGCTGCGAGCGGTATTCCTGCGGATCAGGCCAAAGCCGCGATCGTTGCTTGCGGTGGCGACACCTTCGTCTGGGCTGCCTGTGAAAAAGCAGACGCCCGGTCCATTCGCAGTTTTCTCAAGAGCCGCAAGCATGACCGAAAGTCGTTGTATGTTGCCTGGTACTGGGAGCGGGATATCGCCCAGACGGTCTGACTGACAGTAGATGCAGTGCAAGCTGAGTGATGGCGAAAGCGATGCTGTCGAGTCTGAACGCGCGGCGATCGAAACCGGGCGAGGGTAGTATCTTGAACTGCCGTCAATTGACCTTCGCGTGGCACGTCAGTGGCGGATGATCTCCTGCTATTGGCGACATTGAGTGCGTTTCGGGAGGCGGGACAAGGCAAGTTCCTGTCCCGCCACCGCCGAGGCCCTACCTCTTAACCGGTGCCGCGACAGCACGAGTTATCGCGTCGGTCTATCCAAAGTCCTAGCACCCGCATCAACGAGGTCGCTTTGGCGATCACGGCCGCGACGTAAAAAGCCAAATGACATGTTGAACCCAACGGATGGCGGCGCTTGCGTGAGAAACGACTGAAGGTGTTTCATAGTGGGGGTATGCCGCAGTCGATCCTTCGCGTACGAAGGTACCGAACCGGTAATCTCTTATCTAACGCGCAAATCTCTGTTCGAATCCCATCAAGACCGGCACTTTTACAAGTCTCCGTGCTATCAGGCCCCCGCAACCAAATTCCACTCAACGACAACGATGTATTGCCGCCGCTCAATCTGGAGGGTGGCATCGCGTATTCCTAATAATCGCCCGAAAACACGTGTGGCGAGAACTTTGACGAACCATCGTGGTTCACCAATAATAAAAGTGAACCAAGGAAAGACAGGTGCTTTGACCACTGCATTTACCGTGCGGGTTTCGGATGAAACCGCGAGCAAGCTTAATCAGATTGCGGAAAAGCTGGACCGCTCCCGCGCCTATATGGCTGCCGAGGCCATCAAAGCTTTCGTTGAGCAGCAGGAGTGGCAGCTTGCCGAGATCGAAGCCGGGTTGGATGCGGCCGATCGCGGCGAATTCGCCAGCGCCGAAGACGTGGCGAAGGTTGTTGGGAAGTACGTCAAGTCTGCCCGCCAATCATGAGCGGGAAACGTATTCGCTGGACGCTTCGGGCGTTGCGGCGGCTTGATGAAATCGGCGCTCATATCGAGCAGGACAATCCCGATGCGGCAGCGCGCGTGATTGCCAGAATTGTGACGGTCGTGGATATGCTCGCCGACTTACCCGCAAATGGGCGACCCGGCCGTATCAAGGGCACCCGCGAAGTGGTGTTGGCCGATATTCCCTACATCATCGCGTACCGCGTCAGTCGAGATATTGAGATCATCACCGTCATGCACGCCCATCAGCGGTCGCCACAGACGTTATGACATGCCGCGTACATCAGCCCGAGTCTTTGACAAATCCCTAAGGGGAGGATGCCGGTCGGCACCGGGCGAAATAGGGGCTTACCCCGATTCATCGTCCGCTAAAATTGCACTGTGCTCCACTTATCGCAGATGCGATCTGATCTTCGCTTCGACCCCCAATTGGTCTCAATGTGTTCGCCGAATACAAAGTGGGGAACAGAGGACACACCCGCCTCTGCTGCATGGGCAGCCTCCTGCGTAACGAGCTGGTGTTGCGCGGGATCTTGCGTGATTGCGCGAGCGTCCGCAATGAAGTGGTCACTTAGGGCTCACCTGCGTAGAAGCGGCAGCAACTGGTTACCCTGGCGTTTGATCTCCGCGAGGTAGGGCGTATCGGAGAGCACGAAATGGGTGATGCCCAGATCCTCGTACTTGCGCAGGGACTTGGCGACGTCGGCCGCCGAGCCGACCAGCCAGGTCGTGCCGGCGCCGCCACCGCCGTATTTGCCGGGGGCGGTGTAGAGGTTGTCGTCCAGGACGTCTCCCGATCGATGCAGGTCGAACAGTCGCTGCTGGCCGACCGCGACTGCCCTGCGATGATCGCTCCAGCCGGCGCCATTGCCCTTGGCCATCTCTGCCACCTTTGCTTCGGCGTCGGCCCAGGCCTGCTCGGTGGTGTCGCGCACCAGCGTGGTGATCCTGAGCCCGAACTCGAGTGGCGGCAGATCTCGATCAAGCTCCCGGCTCAGTGCCTCCAGGCGCGCGATGCGCTCGCGGACACCATCGAGCGGCTCTCCCCAGAAGAGCTGGACATCCGCTTCGGTGGCCGCGACCCGCTCGGCCGCCTCGGAAGCGCCGCCGAAATAGAGCTTCGGGTGGCGACGATCGCCCTGCGCCTCGATGCGCGGCACGACGGTCGAACCCGCGACGCCGAAGTATTCGCCGTCATAGCTGACGTTTTCCTCCGTCCAGAGCCTGCGCACCAGCCGCATGAATTCCTTTGTGCGAGCGTAGCGCTCTGCCTGGTCTCCCTCCCGGTCGCCATAGGCCGAGAGATTGTCGAGGCCGGAGACGATGTTGACACGGACACGCCCGCCAGTGAGATGATCGAGGGTGGCTGCGGCCGAGGCGAAGTTCGCGGGTCGCCAGTAACCCGGGCGGATCGCTATCAGCGGTTCGAACGTCGTCGTGCGTGCCGCAAGTGCAGCGGCAAGGGTAAATGTGTCCGGTCTGCCCCAACCCGTTCCGATCAGCGCACCCTTCCAGCCATGCTCCTCGAGCGCCCTGGCGTGTTCCGTCAACGTGGCCAGGCTATTGTGATGTTCAACCACGGAATCGCCGCGATGCCCCGGCCTCGTGTCGTTCGGTATGTACCAGAGGAATTCGCTGTCTTTGCTCATCGTCGGCCTGTGCTTGTGAAATCAAATAGTAAAACCGGAGATCGGCGTCCCGCTATCGTGATGCGAGACGACCGAGTGCGTTGCGGGCGGCGATCGTCCGGATCATGTGGCTCTGCGGGGCATGGGAGCGGCCGGTGATGGCGTCTCGATGGTGGCGCTCGAGCTGGAAATCACGATTGAGGCCAGGGTTTCCGGCGAGCTCGAGAGCGAGGCTGGTGATCGCCACCGCATTGTCGATGACGACGTGGCGGACATGCATGCCGTCCATTCCAACGACCCTGCCAGCGTCGACGTCTTCGCCGAGCGAGCGCAGCAATCGGGCATTGGTTGCAAGGCGGACTTCGATCTCTCCCAGCCCATCCTGAATGCGCGGAACCGTCGATAGCGGAGCGCCGAGGCTTGCCGGCGTATGGTGGGCGGCGAAGGCGAGCACGCGGTCGCGGGCGGAAAGCGCCACGCCGTGGTAGACCGCTGATATCAGCGAGAAGAAGAAGGCGGTTGCATGTTCTTCGCGGCGCAGCGGTTCGGATGCCGGCTGGGCTTCGATGATGTCTTCGAGTGGAACGGCGACATTGTTAAGGATGATATCGTCGCTGGCCGTCGCATGCATGCCGGCGGCATTCCATGCCTTTTCAATCTGCAGGCCGGGGCTGTCGGTCGGAACGAGGAAGGAGGCCAGTCTCGGCTCCTCCTCGTCGGTCAGGGCCAGCAGCGACACCCATTTCAGCACGGGTATGCCTGTCACGTAGCTCTTGTGGCCGCTGATGCGCCAGACGTCACCGTCTCGGCGCGCGATGGTCTCGGGCAGCGCGCCGTGGGCGGGAGAGCCGATGCGCGGCTCGGCCTGGGCGGCATTGATCAGGGCCGGCCCAAGCCGATTGGCCGTGAGTACCCGCTCGGCAAGGTGGTCCGGCCACTTTGCGAAGCGGCGCAGGCTGTAGTGGCTATTGTAGTGCATGGCGAGCACGAGTGCGGTCGAAGGTTCGCCGCGCGCGATCTCGCTGATGACGGCCTGCGCCTCGGCAAGGCCGGCGCCATGGCCGCCGTGCTCAGCCGCCGTCACCAGTCCGAGCAGGCCGGCGTCGAAGAGACGGGTGAAGTTCTCGAATGGAAAGTCACCCGTCTTATCGTAATGCGCGGCGCGTCCGGCGAAGTCGACGGCGAGCCGTCGTGCCTTGTCCACCGGATCGATTTTTTCCTGAAGCATGGTTGTTCAATCTCCCGGTTCAGGCAACGGCACGCCTGTTGAAGCTGTCGATATGACGGCGGTCGACCCAGTCGGCGATGTCGAAGTCGGCGGCGAGGAAGCCGAAGTCGCGCAGAAAGTTCTTGTAGTGGCCGATCGCATCCACCAGTTCTGGCTGCAGGCCAAGGCCAAGGTGCTTGTGGATGTCGGGGCCATTGGCGGCGACAACCTGCTCTTCGGTGGCGCCGGCCTCCCGCGCGACGAAGCGCCTCGTTTCCTCGGGATGCGCTTCGGCCCATGCGCTGGCCTTAAAGATCGATTCCAACAGGCGGGCGACGAGATCCGGCCTATCGTCGGCCAGAAGCTCGTCCACCGTCAAAACGCGCGGCGAGCCAGAGTTGATGCGGATCTTGGGATCGGGGTGGAAGCCGAACTCGGCCACCTCAACGGCGCCAATCAGGTTGGCGACATTGATGCCGGCCGTGCCCTTCACATAGATTGCGTCGACGTCACCGCGAATGAGGGCTGCAACTTCCTCGCCATAGGGCTGCCTGCGCTTCAGCCCGAAGAGAGAGGGGCCTTCCTGCGTCGAGAGCACGGAATCGGAAAGCGCGATATCGATGATCTCCACAGCGTCGAGCGCCAGCCCGTCAAGCGACAGCGCCGAAAGCAGCCCCTTCAACGCGGTGGCGCGCATGAAATCGACGATGCCTTCCGGGCGACGGGCAATGCCGAAACGGCGCCCCTTCAGGTCCTTCGTGGTCTTGATGCCGGTTTCCGGCAGGGTGATGATCGCCTGGAATTCATCGGTCCAGGTGATGCCGACGAGGCGTGTCTTGCGTCCCTCGGAGCGCGCGCGGATCGGCGGAACGTTGCCGCCATGGCGGAACGACCAGTCGAGCGTGTGGTTGAAATGGCTCTGGCGGATGTTGCGGTCGGGTGAATCGATGATCGACTTCAGCGTCACGCCCTCCTTGCGGAAGTTTTCCTCGAGATAGCCGAGTTGCGCGGCAAGGCCGACGGGCGTCGGCACCGGGCAGCGCGTATACCAGATTTCGGAAATGGCATTGCCTGTTATAGCTGGGCTTGTCATGGCGTTCCTCCTAGTGGCGCAGTCCGGCTTGCTTCATCAGGGGCAGGACGTCGGTGCCGAAGAATTCGAGATCGTCGCGGAAGTCGAAGAAGCTGAGCTGCAGGCCGTCGACGCCGGCCTCCTTCAGCTTGACGAACTGATCGACCACCTGTTCGGGCGAGCCGATGACGCGAATATTGCCGCCGATGGCGCGGTATGGATCCTGGGGATCGCGGCCCTTCCAGGCATGGGCATCCGAGTTCAGCGACTGGAAGCCTTGCGGCGAGCGTTGGTCGGCATGGGCGACGATGCGGTCGGCGAGTTCCCACGCCTCCTTCTCCGTCGGCCGGCAGATCACCATCGGATTGAGCAGCGTGCGCACAGTACGGCCGACGCTGATTGCCGAATCCTTGACCCGCTTCGTATGCGCCGGCAGCGATTCCAGTGCGCTGTTGATGTCGGCACCGGTCGGGCTGGTGATGAAAACGATATCCGAATAGCGACCGGCAAAGGCAATTCCGGCATCCGAACCGGTGGCATTGACGAGGATCGGGCGGCCGAAGTTTGGCTTCGGCGTGACGAAGCCGCCGCCGAGCTTCCAGCTGCTTTCGCCTTCGAAGGAGAAGTTCTCGCTGTCGCTCCAGAGGCGCTGGACGACTTCGAGGAATTCGGCGGCCAGTTCGTAGCGCTTGTCGTGCTCGATGCGCGGCCAGCCGAACATCTCGTGCTCGACCGCCCGGTGGCCGGTGACCACGTTAATGCCCCAGCGGCCGCCGGTGATATGGTCGAGCGTCGCGCCGAACTTTGCCAGATGCAGCGGATGCCATGGACCATAAAGGACATGCATGGTCGAGATGAGCATAATCTTCTTGGTGAGGCCCGCCAGCGCCGCCGTCGACACGAAGCTATCCAGCGCCTGGCCGTCGAAGACGCCGCCATAGCCGCCCTTCGGCAACCATTGCGACAGCGCGAAGACGAGGTCGAAGCCGAGTTCCTCCGCCCTCAACGTCAAGGCCTTGTTGTAATCGAAGCGCCAGTCGGTCGATCGCTCGAGCGTCGATTGCGTCCAGCCCCCGGCCTGAATCGGCAAGAAGAGGCCGAGGAGAACGGGCTGCTTCAGCGCCTGGGACAGCGGGCTTTCCGGGAAGTCGGTGGGTGCCGCAAACTTCGGCAGGCCGACGATCGATCCGGGGGGATGTTGAATGGTCATGAGTATATTCCTGCTGGTTTGGCGTCAGGATGCTGCGACGTAGGCGAAGGCGAGGCTGCCTGCGATGCCTTCGCCGCCGACGGTGTGATCGGAGATGCGTTTGTTGTAGATCGTCAGTTCCGGCTGGCTGACGATGTCGATCGCGGGCACGTCGTCGACGAGGATTTGCTGGATCTCGCGCCACTGCTCGACACGCTTTGCCGGATCGACTTCGATCGCTGCGGCTTCGAGCAATTCATCGACCTTGGGATTGCTGTAGGCCGCGCCGTTCGAGAAGGGGACGCCAGGCTTGAAGTTCTTGCTCCAGTAGAGGCGCTGAACGCCGACCGTCGGGTCGAACAGGTTGCTCATGCCTTCGAAGGCGAAGTCGAAATCGCGGTCGGTGTAAATGCGCTTGGTGTAGGTCGCGAAATCCTGGCTGCGGACCTTGGCGTCGATACCCACCTTGGCAAGCGCCTGGCGGATATACTCCGAACCACGCGGATAGGTTTCGCCACTCGGCACGAAGTCGAGATTGATGTGCGCACGGATGCCGTCTGCGCCGCGCGGGAAGCCTGCTTCATCGAGAAGCTTCTCGGCCGCGGCGAGATCGATCGGATAGGTCTTGAGATCCGGCACGAACCATTTCGCGAGGTTGGGATTGATCGGGCCGGGGATCGCGGCGCCGTAGCCGTAGTTGATGGTGTTGAGAATGACGTTGCGATCAATGACGTGCGCAAAGGCGCGACGCACCCTCACGTCCTTGAAGAACGGGCGCTCGAGGTTGAATTCGATGCGGCTGACGCCGTTCTGGTATTGGTAGCCCTTGGTCTCGAAGGCGAGCCCTTCGGCGCTCTGCAGCCGTTCGAGGTCGCTGAGCGGCACGGGTGTCGACGGCGCCAGATCGATTTCTCCGGTCTCGATCGCGATCGAGCGGGCGGCGGCATCAGGAATGAAACGGATGATCAGCTGGTCGAGATAGGGGCGGGGCTGATCCCAGTAATCGGGGTTGCGTTCGTAGACGATGTGGCTGCCGCGCACCCATTCCTTGAACTTGAAAGGACCGGTTCCGATAGGCGCAAGATTGGCCGGATTTTCCGCAACCTTGGTGCCTTCATAGATATGGCGCGGCACGATCGGCGTTTCGGAGGCAGCAAGCGCGGTGATCAGATAGGGCGCGGGCTTGGAAAGCTTGAGGATGGCCGTCTGTGCATCGGGCGTTTCGATGTCGGTGAGATTGAGGAAGGTGTTGCGGCCGCGCGGGTGCACTTCCTTCAGGGTCTTGATCGAGAAGGCTACATCGGCGGAGGTGAAGGGCTGTCCGTCATGCCATTTCACGCCGTCGCGCAGCTTGAAGGTGTAGGTCAGGCCATCGGGGCTGACAGTCCACTCCTTGGCCAGCAGCGGTTTCGGATTGAGGTCGAAATCATAGGTGAGAAGGCCTTCAGTGGTCTTTGGCGAGACATAGACGGCGTTATAGGCCGTATGGGCGATCGTCGTCAGGACGGGCGGCTCGGCGGCCAGCAGAAGCGTTGCCGTGCCGCCGCGCGTTGCGGTGGCTGCGAAGGCGGGAAGCCGTGCTGTCGCGGTGACGCCGAGTGCGACCGAGGCCAGAAGAAAGCTGCGGCGTGTGGGTGCGGGAAATAGTGACATCTTGTTCAACCCTCGTGATTCAGGGGCCGTCACGGCCCGCTTCAGTGTCATTCCGCGGATCGAGCCTGCTTTAGAGATTTTTGCCCCGTGACTGCTTTGAAGTGGGATGAAAACCTACGCAGTGTCGATATGCGGCATTAAGTTTCCAAAAGTGCGCCAAATGGCTGCATCGTTGGAATTATTTACCAATATGGATTTGACAAAACCCACAGAATTAGTCAACTACTGAGCGGCGAGACGAGGTGAATTCTTTTCAGATCGCGAGGTGGGGCACATGTCGGCTTTAAGGCGGATCGGTCGAACGATCAGCAGGACGATCATTCAGGCCGTGCCCACGATGCTCGGGATCGTCATCCTCAATTTCTTCCTGCTGAAGCTGGCGCCTGGCGATGCGGCCGATGTGATGGCGGCGGAATCCGGCTCGGCCACAGTCGAGACGATGGCGGCACTGCGCGAGCGCTTCGGGCTTGATAACCCGATCCTTGTTCAGCTTGCCAACTATCTGGACAACCTCGCGCATTTCAGCCTTGGCTTTTCGCCGCGCTACGGCATGCCGGTCGCCGATCTGATCGGCCAACGGCTGCCGGGCACGCTGGTGCTGATGCTGGCGGCATTGGCGATTGCAATTGCCGTCGGACTGCTGCTCGGTTCGCTGATGGCCGCCTTCTCCGGGCGCCTTCCCGATCGTATAATTTCCGTCGTCTCTTTGCTCTTCTATTCGATTCCCGGCTTCTGGATCGGCCTGATGCTGATCCTGCTCTTCTCGGTCAAGCTTGGATGGCTGCCGAGCGGCGGAGACAGCACGATTGGCTCGCGGCTGACAGGGTTCCCGGCGCTGCTCGACAGGGCGCGCTACATGGTGCTGCCCGCAACCTCGCTCGCGCTTTTTTACCTTGCGATCTATGCCCGCCTGACGCGCGCCTCGATGCTCGAAGTCAAGTCGCAGGATTTCGTGCGAACCGCGCGCGCCAAGGGTGTCTCGCCCTTCGTGTTGACGACGCGACACGTCCTTCGCAACGCTCTGATCCCTATCACCACCATGGCCGGCATGCACTTTGGCGGGATGCTGGGCGGCGCGGTCGTGGTCGAGACCGTCTATAGCTGGCCCGGCCTCGGGCGCCTTGCCTTCGAAGCCGTCATGGCGCGCGATTTCAGCGTGCTGCTCGGCATTCTCCTCCTGTCTTCCTTCCTCGTGATCGTCGCAAACGCAGCCGTCGACCTGCTGCAGGCGTGGATCGATCCTCGAATTGGAGCAAGCCGATGAATACTCAAAAACTTGGAACACTGGCCGGCCAGGCGATAGACTTCGCGCCACAGAAAAAGGTCGAGCGCGATCAACCAGCACCGGAAGCGCCCAAGCAGCCGCGCTGGACACATATCCACGCCCCCGACGTCCGTGCCTCTGTTTCGGGTACGGCATGGCGCGGCATGCGTCGGGAATTGAAAGTCTTCCTCGGCAACTACAATGCACTCTTCGGTACAGGCATTCTGCTGCTCGTTGCCCTGTCGGCGTTGTTGGCGCCGCTTCTCTTTCCCGGCGATCCGCTCGAGATGGTTGCGCGCCCCTTCCTGTGGCCCGGGCAGAACCCTGCTTATCCGCTGGGCACGGACTCCATGGGCCGCAATGTGCTTGCCGGCATCGTTCACGGCGCCCGGATATCGCTGACCGTCGGGCTGGCGGCCACCGCGCTCGGCTTGACTGTGGGGATCGCCATCGGCGCCGTCGCCGGCTACTTCGGTGGTCTGATCGACGATATCCTCGTCAAGTTCATCGAGATCTTCCAGACCATTCCGAGCTTCGTGCTGCTCGTCGTTCTCGTGGCAATCGCCCAGCCGACGACAGCGACCGTGACCATCGCCATCGCGATCGTCTCTTGGCCGACGGTGGCGCGACTGACGCGCGCGGAATTCCGGGCCATTCGCGAGAAGGACTATGTGCAGGCTGCCCGCAGCCTCGGCTTCGGCCATTCCCGCATCATCTTCCGCGAGATCCTTCCCAATGCGCTGCCGCCACTGATCGTCACCTCTTCGGTAATGGTGGCAAGCGCGATCCTGATGGAATCGGCGCTCTCCTTCATGGGGCTTGGCGATCCCAACCGCGTCTCCTGGGGCTCGATGATTGGGGCAGGGCGCGATGTCATCCGCACCGCCTGGTACCTGACGGCGCTTCCCGGTCTTGCGATCGTCTTCACAGTGCTTTCGCTCAACCTGATCGGCGATGGTCTGAACGACGCGCTCAACCCGCGCTTTTCGGAGGATCGGTGATGACGAAACTCCTCGAGGTTTCAGACTTCTCAGTGCGTTTTGGGGCCGCCGAACCTGTGAAAGGTGTCAGCTTTTCCGTCAATCCGGGCGAGATGCTCGCCATCGTAGGGGAATCCGGCTCCGGCAAGTCGTTAACGGCGCTCGGCCTCATCGGCCTGTTGCCGCGGCACGCAAAGGCTAAAGGGCAGATCCGCTTCGACGGGCGTGATCTTGTCGGCCTCCCGGAACGGGACCTGCGCCGCATCCGCGGCCGCGACATCGCCATGATCTTTCAGGAGCCGATGACATCGCTCAATCCGGTGCTGACGATCGGCGATCAGATCATCGAAGTGCTGCGCATTCATGAGGATCTCAACCGGCGTCAGGCCCGAGAGCGCGCCATTGCGCTGTTGGATCTCGTCAGCATTCCAGAAGCCCGCCGCCGTATCGACGAGTATCCGCACCAGCTTTCCGGCGGCATGCGCCAGCGCGTCATGATCGCCATCGCTGTTGCCTGCAATCCGAAACTGCTGATCGCCGATGAAGCGACGACGGCGCTTGATGTGACGATCCAGGCGCAGGTGCTGCAGCTGCTCGATAATATTAGGGTGCAGCTGAACATGGCCGTCATTTTGATTACCCACGATCTCGGCATCGTCGCGCAATGGGCCGATCGCGTCGTCGTCATGTATGCCGGGCGCAAGATCGAGGAGGGACTTCCGGGCGAGGTGTTCGAGAGGCCGTACCATCCCTACACGAATGGCCTGCTGTCGGCTTCGCCGCGGCTGAAGGCGGACTATCACTACCGCGACGGACCGCTCTCGGAGATCCCGGGCTCGATCGTTTCGGCTGTCGGCGAGAAGGGCTGTTCGTTCCGTCCGCGTTGTCCGGTCGCGCGGCCCTCCTGCGCCTCCGTCGTACCGCAACTTATCGCACTGCCGGCCGGCCGGCAGGTGGCGTGCCCCTATGTTCCAGCCATTGCGGAGAACGCCAATGTCGCTTCTGTCGGTTGATCGGCTTTCGACCCATTATCCCGGAGCCGCCGGCACCGTGCGCGCGGTCGATGGCGTGTCGCTTGATATCGCCGAAGGCGAGACGGTGGCGCTGGTCGGCGAGTCCGGCTGTGGCAAATCCACACTCGGCAAGTCGCTGGTGCGGCTCGTCGATCCATCGTCGGGGAGCGTCACTTTCAAGGGCAGGGACGTCACCGCAATGGCGGGGCGCGAACTGCAGTCGGTCCGGCGCAGCATCCAGATGATCTTCCAGGATCCGTTTGCCTCGCTTAACCCGCGGCAGACGATACGCACCATCCTAACGGCTCCTCTCGCGGTTCACGGTATCGGCGAGCGCAAGCAGCGCGAGGCGATCGCCGCGCAGATGGTGGCCCATGTCGGCCTGCCGGCGGATTCGCTCGATCGCTATCCACATGAGTTCTCCGGCGGCCAGCGCCAGCGTATCGGCATTGCCCGTGCGCTCATCCTGCAGCCGGAACTCGTCATCTGCGACGAACCTGTTTCGGCGCTTGACCTCTCGATCCAGGCGCAGATCCTCAATTTGCTGGTCGAGATGAAGACGGAGCTATCGCTTTCCTATCTCTTCATCTCTCACGATCTCTCGGTGGTTCGCTATTTCGCCGATCGCGTGCTCGTCATGTATCTCGGCCGCATCGTCGAGAGCGCTCCGACGAGCGAGCTGTGGAAGGGCGCCAAGCATCCCTATACGCAAGCGCTGCTCGCCGCCGTGCCCGATCCGTCGCGGCGCAAGCAGGCCGCGCCCATATCAGGCGATCTGCCGAGCCCGCACAATCCACCGGCCGGCTGCCGCTTCCATACGCGCTGTCCGCTCGCCACCGATATTTGCCGGTCCGCAGATCCGGCATTCCGCCAGTTCGGCAGCGGCCACGCCGCCGCCTGCCATCACGCTCAGTAAGCCATCACGCTCAGTAAGAAGGAGAATACAATGGTCGATTATCGCTATCTCGGGCGCAGCGCGCTCAAGGTGTCACCGCTCAGCCTGGGAACAATGATGTTCGGGGGCCCGACGCCCGATGACGTCGCGTTCCGCATCATCGACAAGGCGCGCGAGCAGGGCATCAACTTCATCGACACCGCCGACGTCTATCACGACGGCAAGTCGGAAGAGGTCGTCGGCAAGGGCATCAAGGCGCATCGCGATCACTGGGTTCTGGCGACGAAGTTTGTCAATTCGCATAAGAAGGGCCCGAACCTCGGCGGTCATTCCCGCAAGTGGGTCATCGAGACCGTCGAGAATTCGCTGCGCCGTCTCGACACCGACTATATCGACATCCTCTATTTCCACCGCGCTGTCTTCGATGCGCCGCTGGAAGAGCCGGTGCGCGCGATCGCCGACCTGATCCGCGCCGGCAAGCTCCGCTACTTCGGCGTCTCCAACTTCCGCGGCTGGCGCATCGCCGAAGTCGCGCAGTTGGCCGATGAACTTGGCATCGATCGTCCGGTCGCAAGCCAGCCGCTCTACAACATCGTCAACCGCACCGCCGAAGCCGAGCAGCTGCCGGCGGCCCATCACTATGGTCTCGGCGTCGTCTCCTATTCGCCGCTGGCCCGCGGTGTCCTGACGGGCAAGTACGAGCCGGGCAAGGAACCGGCCGCCGATACCCGCGCCGGTCGCGGCGACAAGCGTATCCTCGAGACCGAATGGCGTCCTGAATCGATCGCCATTGCCTCCGAGATCGCTGCCCACGCTACCCGCAAGGGCGTCTCTCCGACCGAGTTCGCGCTCGCCTGGGTGCTGAACAACAAGCTGATCTCGGCGGCCATCGCCGGTCCGCGCACGGAAGAGCACTGGGACAGCTACATCCGCGCGCTCGACGTCAAGCTCGACGCTGAGGACGAGGCGTTGGTCGACCGACTTGTCACGACGGGCCATCCCTCGACGCCCGGCTTCAACGATCCGAGCCATCCGGTCGAAGGTCGCGTGCCGCGTAGCGTCGCAGGCGGTGCCGACAATGTCGTGCCGCTGACACGCGCCGTCGCCTGATCATGACTTCAGGGATCCGCCGATATGGCGGGTCCCTTCTTTTCTTTTTCCGGCCGAGAAGGTTCCCGCATGCCGAATACCGCTCCTTCAGCACTGTCCGCCACCCCGAAACCTGCGGAGGCGGTGAACGATCTCTCGACGCTATTGGCAAAAGTTCCTGATCTGGCGGCCGCAATCGCGAAGGACGCGGCAAGACGCGATCTGGAAAGGGAGCTTCCATTCGAGGCCTTCCGCCTGTTCAAGGAGGCCGGTCTGGGGGCGCTGCGCATTCCTGTGGCGCTCGGCGGTCCGGGTGGATCCGTTGCCGACTACATCGAAACGATCATGGCGATCGGCGCCGCGGATTCGAATGTCGCTCACGCGCTGCGCAGCCATTTCAATTTCACCGAAAGCCTGATCCTCAGCCCCAGCACTGCTATCGACCGCACACAGCTCAGTCGGGTTCTCTCGGGCAAGCTTTTCGGCGGAGCTCATACCGAGCAGGGCACCAAGCGGCCGGGCGAGGTGACGACACGTTTGACGAGATCGGAGGATAGTTACCGTCTCAACGGCCGCAAATGGTATGCGACGGGCACGGCGTTCTCGGACTTCGCATCATTCAGTGCGAAGAACGATGACGGTGAGTTCGTGAGCGTTTTGCTTCCGGTCGATCGTCCCGGCATCACCATTCTCGACGACTGGGATGGCATGGGCCAGCGGCTGACCGCGAGCGGTGGTGTTCTGCTCGAAGACGTCGAGGTACTGCCGCATGAAATCTCCACGCGCGGCCTCAACACGCTCGTTGGACGCCACACCTCGACCTTGCGGCAGCTGCACCTTGCGGCGTCTATGGCGGGCGCTGTGCGTGGCGCGCTCGCCGAAGGGACGGAATATGTGCGCCGCCAGGCGCGCTCGGCAGCCCATAGCGCGGCTGAAACCGCCAGTGCGGATCCCTTCGTCCAGAAGATTCTCGGTGAGGTCGCCGCCGGCTCCTTTGCCGTCGACACGTTGATCCGCGAAAGCGCGCGTGCGCTCGACAAGACGGCCGCCGCGTTCGCCGCAGCCGATCCGCAGCCGCTGGAGACCGCGTTGATCGAGAGCGCGCTGACGACTGCACGCACACAGATCGTGGCTTCGCAGATTGCACTGGCGGCCGCAACCAACGTCTTCGAACTCGGCGGCGGCTCCGCGACGTCGCGCCATCTCAATCTCGATCGGCACTGGCGCAACATCCGCACCGTGCTCAATCACAATCCCTTGCTGCACAAGGCGAGGGTGGTCGGTGATTTCTACATCAACGGAACCACGACACACCTGGAAGAAGGTAAGGTCTTCTAGTCCCTGCCGCGCAGCGATCGCCACGGAGCCACCATGAGCAAGCTCGATATCGTCGATTTCCATACGCATTTCCTGCCCGAAGGCTGGGAGGTCTACCGCGCGCCCGGTCGCCCGCTCGATCCGCTGTGGGCACGGATCGGCACGAAGATCTCCAATATCGATGCGCTGATCGCAGATAGCGATGCGGCCGGTATCTCGCGCCGCGTGATCGGGGTCGCGCTGTCGATCGTCGCGGCGCCTGATGCCGATCTCGGCGCGGTCAGCCGCAAGCTGAACGACGACCTAGCAGCGACGGTTGCGCGCCATCCCGATCGGCTTTTCGCGCTGGCGACCGTGGACACCTTCGGCGGAGAAGCGGCGGCGGTCGAGGCACGGCGCGCCATCGTCGACCTCAATCTGTCCGGCCTGTTTCTCGACAGCGCGAGAGGTGACAGGTTGATCGATGCGCCGGAAGCCCGGCCGATCCTGAGGGTTGCTGCGGAGCTCGGCGTTCCCGTCTTCCTGCATCCCATCAACCCCGAGCCGCTTTCAACGCAGCTGTCCGGCCTCGGCAGGCTCGGGACCCGCTTAAGTCGTGGCACGATCAACGCCGCCGCCGCGATCTCGCTGGTGACGTCGGGCGTCTTCGACGAATTGCCGGAACTTCGGGTCGTCATTACCGCGCTCGGCATTTCGGCACTCGCCCTGACCGGCCCCTTCGGCGAATTGCCGTCCATTTTCGCGGATGCGCCAGCGGGCAAGCGGCGTCACCTCTATATCGACATCATGCCGTCGGAGGCACGCTTCATCCGCTTCGTGACCAGTCTCGTCGGCGCCGACCATGTTCTGACCGGCAGCGACTGGCCGATTCTTGGGCACGATCCGACGCAGGACGGACTGGCCGCAGCCTTTGCGGCGGCCGGACTGAGCGAGCATGAAGCCGAGCTGATTGCCAGCCGAAACGCCCTCGAACTGCTGAATGGGCGCCATCGCAGTCGCGACAAGCTGATCGCATAAGGCGTCCGCCCGTTCTCATATCCCGACATATCACGCCCCACCGACGCCGGTGGGAGAGGAGGTCTATTGCGCATCGATCGTATTCCGCATCACTCCGTCGCCATTGTCGGCGGGGGCTTCGCCGGGGCGCTGACGGCGCTCAAGCTGCTCGACCAGACCGAAGTTCCGCTGGCGATCACCATTATCGAGCGACGCGAGGAGCTTGGTCGGGGTGTTGCCTACAGCACGCCCGATCCGGCCCATCTGGTGAACGGTCCGGCTGAAATCTTCTCCCTCTATCCCGAGGATCCCGGCCATCTATCGCGCTGGCTCGTCGAGAATGGCCCGGCCTACGGCTGGACGCCTCCCGCCGAGGCGGGCACAAGCAGCCCGCCGCGTTACCTCTATGGAACCTATGTCCGTGACGAGCTCGCGCGTGCGGTCGCGAACGCGCGGCTCGGTTCGACGCTGAGGCATATCCGGTCGTCGGCATCCGGGCTGGTGGCAACGCCGAGCCGGATCCGCATTACCACGGCTGACGGTACCTCTGTGGAGGCGGATGAGGCCGTGCTGGCCCTTGGCGTTTTCCAACCGCGCCTGTCGGCCGCCGAGGCTCAACTCGCCGGTCACCCGCGTTTTGCAGCCAATCCGTGGGACGCACTGGCGCTCGACCGTCTGAAAGGCTGCGAGGAAATTCTCCTGATAGGTTCGAGCCTGTCGATGGTCGATGCCGTGGCCACCATGGAGGCGCTGGGTTATCGCGGCCGCTACCGCGTGATATCGCGCCGTGGCCAGTTCGTGGAGGGTCGCAGGACTGTCGACGCAGCGCGCGACTTTCTGGCCGATGGCCCGTTGCCATCAACCGCGCGCGAACTGTTGTCGCGCGTCAAGGCGGAACGACGGTCGATTTCGGCTGAGGGTGCAGACTGGCAAGGGTTGCCCTTGGCGATCCGCCCCCATATTCTCTCGCTGTGGCAACGGGCCAGCGATCGTGAGCGTCTGCGGTTCACCCGGCATCTCAGGGCCTTCTGGGACGTTACCGCGCATCGCTCGGCGCCGGAAAGCCACGCGATTATCGAGCGGGTGATTTCGGAAGGTCGGCTGGAGCATGGCCGCGCCCGTATCCTTGGATTTGCCATTGAGGGCAGCGAGATCACCGCCAGCCTGAAGACAGCGACAGGCGTTGGGACGGTGCCGTTCGACGGCGTGATCGATTGTCGTGGCCATCAGTTGCATGATTGGCGCCGGGTATCCGACCCCTTCGTGAAGAGCCTGCTCGCGAGCGGCGAGGTTCGCCCTCACAGCACCGGCTATGGCATTGATGCGACGTCGGCGGGTGATCTCATCAACGAGGAGGGGCTCGTCCACCGTAATCTCAGCGCCATCGGCCATCCGCTGCGGGGCGTTGCATGGGAGTCGAGTTCGATCACCGAGCAGCGCGCCCAGGCGATTGCACTCGCCGATCGTATCCTCACGAAATTCACGCCCGTCCGCGTCGCGTGATCTCACCAAAAGCAAAAGGGGCGCATCGACGATGCGCCCCTTTCCTGTGCAGGTCCTGCCGCCGCACCTCAGCCTTCGCCGTCCTTGATGTAGACATCAGCGAAGTTGGACTGCACACCCTCGGCCCCGATCGTGTGGTTCTTGACCCGCTTGTTGAAGACGGTGACGTTCTCCAGTGAAATCAGGTTCACCACCGGCACTTCGTCGGCAACGATCTTCTGGAAGGCGAAGAATTGCTGCTTGCGTTTCGCATCGTCGATCTCGACGGATGCGGCTTCGAGCAGCTTGTCCACCTCGGGGTTGTTGTAGTGACTGGCGTTCGAGAACGGCAGGCCGAGCTTGAAATTCTTCGACCAGTAGATGCGCTGCACGCCAAGCGTTGGATCGAACTGGTTGCCGAGATATTCGGCCGTCACATCGAAGGCACGGTCGGTGTAGACCTTCTTGATGTAGGTGGAGAAGTCGTAGGAATCGATCGTGGCGTTGATGCCGATGCGCGTCAGGTTCTGCTTCAGATATTCGGCGACCCGCTTGAAGCCTTCGTTGTAGGAATTGTGGGTCAGTCGCAGGTTGAAGCGGACGCCGTCCGCTCCGCGCTTGTAGCCGGCCTCGTCGAGCAGCTGTTCAGCGGCTTTCAGGTCGAAGGCGTAGGGCTTGATCGAGGTGTCGAGATAGCGCGGCAGGAAGGTGCTGATCGGGGTTGGCGAAACATGGCCGTAGCCGTACCAGACAGTGTTCAGGATGACGTCGAGGTCGATGGCGTGGGCGATCGCGCGGCGAACGCTGACATTCTTCAGATACTCGTTGTCGAGATTGAAGATCAGCTGCGTCTGGTCGCCCTTGGTCTCGTAGCCGCGTGAATCGACGGCAATGTTCGGCAGTGCCTTCACACGTTCGAGATCGCTCAGCGGAATGGGATTGTCGCCGCCGATATCGAATTCGCCGGTCTCAAAACCGGCTGCGCGGGCTGCCCCATCGGGCACGAAGCGCACAATGACCTGGTCGAGATAGGGTTTGCCGGCGTCCCAGTAATCAGGATTACGCTCGAGGATGATATGCGATCCGCGTACCCAATCCTTGAAGACGAATGGCCCCGTACCGATCGGGGCACTGCCGTTCGGATTGGTTGGGACGTCAGCGATCTTGACGCGGTCATAGACGTGCTTGGGCACGATCGGCGACTCGGCCCCGTAGAGAGCACTCAGCAGATAGGGCGCCGGTTTGGAAAGCCGGATCACGGCGGTCAGCGGATCGGGCGTTTCGACCTTCGTGACATTGGCGAAGGTGCCGCGGCCACGCGGGTGGACCTGCTTCAGAAGCTCGATGGAATAAGCAACATCGTCCGATGAGAAGGGCTTGCCGTCATGCCACTTCACGTTCGGGCGGAGCTTGAAGGTGTAGTTCAGTCCATCGTCGCTGATCGACCATTCCGTGGCGAGCTGTGGCTTCGGTGTCAGATCGAAGTCGTAGGTCAAAAGACCTTCGGTGATCTTCGGGCTGACTTTCTGGGTACCGCCTGCGGTGTGGGCCAGCGTCAGGATCGTCGGCGGCTCCGGCTCGACAATGAAGTTCAAGGTGCCGCCCCTTGTCGGTGCCGTAGTCTCGGCGAAGGCGTTAATCGGTAGGAACGCTGTAAGGCCTGTCGCGGCAAGAAGCTTGTTGAGCTGACGTCTGCTGATGTCCATGAATACCCCCTGAATTGCGATTAAAATGCCTCTGTCGAAGCATCGTCGCGGCAATCATCGGGCAGCGTGGCGCAAAACCGGAAGAATGTTTTTCTCCGCGTCCGGGAAAGGAAAACTTCGCGCCAGTGCGTCGGCAGGTAGTCGATCCCTTTAATCTACTAAAAAGATATACAATTTCCGAAAATGAGTTTTTGCATCTCTGATCGAGGTCTGCAGCGCAAGAAAATGTTCCGCCGGCAGGGTTGGAAGGAAAGCCGGTTCTCGTCTTCATGGGGCGGTTTGTGGTGCAATCACGCAATGAGCACCTTTGCCGACTCCCGCAGAAAAGCAATCCAGCCCACGCTTGCGCGACTGCCGCCGCTGACATCGCTGCGGGCCTTCGTCGCGACGGCGCGACATCTCAATTTCGTTCGTGCTGCCGAAGAGTTGCATGTGACGTCGGCTGCGGTCGGTCAACAGATCCGCCTGCTGGAAGACTATCTCGGCCAGCCGCTCTTCAACCGGGTGCGTGGCCAGTTGAATCTGACGCCGGCCGGGCTGGCATTGGTGCCTGGACTGACCGGGGCCTTCGATGCGGTTCTGACCGCCATGGCTCAGTTCGTGCAGAGCGATCATGAACAGCCGATCCGCGTTTCGGTCGCCCCGTCCTTTGCCAGCAAGTGGCTCATCCCGCGCCTTGATGCGCTACGGCGGGCCGCCCCGCGCCTTCAGGTCCTGGTCGATGCGTCGACCCAGTTGACGAACCTTGATGCCGGCGACGCCGATTGCGTGATCCGCTACGGCAGCGGTCCATATCCGGGGCTCATCGTTGACCATCTCTTTTCCGAAGCCGTGCTGCCGGTCTGCAGCCCGGAATTTGCGGATACGTATGGGCTGTGGGGCAAGCCGGAGGCGATCGAAGACGTGCCGCTGCTGCATGAGGAGGGCGCCGAGCATGACCAATCCTGCCCGGATTGGGGTGGATGGTTGCGCGCCGCCGGGCTTTCCTACCTGCCGTCGCAGGGTGGTTTTCGTCTCAACCAGTCCTCCCTCGTCCTTGATGCAGCGCTGGCGGGGCAGGGGCTGGGGCTCGGCAAGATCCGGCTGGCGGAAGCAGAGATCCGCTCCGGGCGGCTGGTCTGCCCCTTTGGCGTGCCGCAGCCCGTCAGTTCGTCCTATTTCTTCGCCACCACGGCGCATGCGGCGCGATTGATGCGCGTTGATCTGTTTCGCGAGTGGCTGCTCGCGGAAGCGCGCGCTCTGCAGACGATGGACGAGATCATCGCGCGCCGTATCCGACCGGCGGCAGACATGATGGCGGCCGAGTAACGTCGTCCCAGACGCCTTGCCTCTACTTGAGTGGGAAGCCCAGCCTGCGCGCGGCCGCGGCTAGCACGTGCCGGCCCTTCAGCGCCTCGACCGTGCCAATACGATTGCGGACCTGATCCGTCCAGTCGATCGCCGGCATCGCCTGCTCCGCCTGAAAGCTTCGCAATGCCTTGTTGTAGCCGGCAAGATCCCGCGCCCGGGCGTCATCCGCATATTGCTCACGATGCAGGACCGTCGATTGCGGCAGGCGTGGCTTTACGCCGGCGGGCTGCGCCGGGTCCGGAAAGCCGACCGTCAGGCCAAAGACCGGGAAGACGCCGTCCGGCAAGGCGAGTTCCCGGGCCACCGTTTCCGGATCGTTGCGGATCGCACCGATGTAGCACGTCCCAAGCCCCAGCGATTCAAAGGCAACGACCGCGTTCTGCGCCGCAAGTGCCGCATCGATCACGCCAAGCAGAAAGCTCTCGATATAGTCGAGGCCGTCGCCCGCCGAGCCACCGTCCGCTGCGATCGCCCGAGGCCGGGCAAGGTCCGCGAGCCAGACGAGCAGGAGGGGCGCCTGGGCGATCTGGCGCTGATTGCCGGCAACGGCGTTCAGGCGGCTTTGCCGCTCGGGGTCCTCGACGGCGACGACACTCCATGCCTGCAGGTTGGAGGAGCTGGCAGCCGATTGTGCGGCGGCAACGGCAAGTTCGACTGCGGTGTGTGGAACCGGATCCGGCAGATAGCTGCGCACGCTACGGTGGGAGAGCAGCGTATCGATCGTTTCGTTCCAGTCGCTGCCGAGGTGCTGCGCCTGGCGATAGCGTTCGGCCGATAGCGTCGCCAGCCGGTCGGTGCCGGTTGGCTTTGCCGCAAGGGATGGTGTCATGGGAGTGTCCTTTCCGGGCCGCTATTCCGCCGCGGTGGCGTAGGGGTTGTGTGGCCGCGTGAGGCCAAGGTGATCGCGCAATGTGCGCCCGGTGTATTCGTGCCTGAACAAGCCGCGGCGACGCAGGATCGGAACCACTTCATCGACGAAGACCTCAAGCCCATGCGGCAGCACGTCGGGCATGAGGTTGAAACCATCAGCCGCACCGGCGGTGAACCACGTCTCGATATCGTCAGCGATCGCGGCAGGCGTTCCGACAATCGTGCGATGCCCGGTGCCGCCGTTGAGCGCGCGTATCAGGCCTCGAACGGTCAATCCCTGCCGCCGCGCCAGCGCCAACGTGGCGTGGAAGAACGTGTGCCCGCCGTCAGCCGGCAGCGGTATGTCCTCAGGCAATGGCTTGTCGAGTTCGAGCTTCTTCTGATCGACCTGCAGGATGCCGGCCAGCCGGGCAAGGCTGTACTCCAGCGGAATGAGGTCGCGCAGCTCTTCCTGTCTGCGCCTTGCTTCCGCTTCGGTGCTGCCGATGATGGTGGCGAGGCCCGCAAGCACAAGGATGCTGTTTTCCGAGCGACCGTAACGAGCGGCGCGACGACGCAAATCCCTGGCGTAATCCAGAGACTCTTCGAAGGATTGTGAGGCGGAGAACACGGCTTCGGCATGTTCGGCGGCGAGCGCGCGCCCGTCGTCTGATCCGCCTGCCTGCACGAGAACCGGGTGCCCCTGTGGCGGGCGCGGGATATTGTGCGGCCCATGCACGGAGAAATGCTTGCCGCTGTGAGCGATCGGGTGCACGCGGCCGGGATCGACGAAACGTCCCGTCGCGACATCGCCGACAAAGGCCTCTTCCTCCCAGCTGTCCCATAGCGCCTTGACCACGGCGGCAAATTCGCCGGCCCGCTCATAGCGGCTCGCATGGGCCACGGGCTTTTCGAGGCCGAAATTCCGGCTTTGCGCCAGATCCGCGCTGGTGACGATGTTCCAGCCGGCGCGCCCGCCGCTGGCATGGTCGAGCGTCGCGAAGCGCCGGGCGATATTGTAGGGCTCGTTGTAAGTGGTGGAGGCCGTGCCGATCAGCCCGATCCGTTCCGTGCTGGCCGCAACAATCGCAAGCACGATCGTCGGTTCCAGCGAAGTCAGTGGGCGGAAGTCGATGCGGTCCGATATGGCCGCCTGGTCGGCCAGGAAGACGGCATCGAAGGTGCCTCGTTCCGCGATGCCAGCGACCTTGATGTAGTGGTTGATGTCGAAGGAGGCGCGCGGGTCGCTGCCTTCCATGCGCCAGGCCGCCGGGGAGAACCCCGAGTGCAGGATATTGATGTTGAGATGAAGCTGCCGTCGGCTCATTGGAATATCCCCGGCTCGGGATAGTCCCCAGTCAGGAACCAGGAGCCGACATTGCGGGTCTTGTACTCGGCCGGATTGTGGAGCGTATGGATGCGGACGTTGCGCCAGAAGCGATCGAAGCCGTAGGGGCGCACGGCCGAACGGGCGCCCATCACCTCGAATATTTCGCTGGTGACCTCGAGCGCGACCTTGCCGGCCAGGACATTGGCGGAGGCCACGGCGATTGCGGTCGCGCCGCGCTCCTCTGCCGTGAGCGCCGGGCCCTTGGCATAGGCCGTATCGATGGCGACTGCAGCCCTGTCGGCCAGCGCGGTTGCGGCCTGCACCTTGGTCCAGAGTTCACCGTACTGTCGCTTGATCCACGGGTCGTCCGAATGGCGTTCGACACCGGAGTAGATCCACGGCCGAGACTTCGTGATCGTATAATCCCGCGCTGCGATCAGGGCGCCTTGCGCGCTACCGATGAAGACGTTGAGGAGAACGCTCTGCTGTTGCTGCGGAATGAGAAGGGCAGCCGGATCCTTGGGGCGTTCCGGCAGGATCTCTTCATCCTTCACCGCCACATCCTTGTAGAGGACGCGACCGCTGCCGGTCTGCCGTTGGCCAATCCCATCCCAATCGTCGGCGATCGTTATGCCGTCGCGATTGGCGGGAATATAGGCGAAGCTGCGCGCGTTCGTTTCCTCGTCTTCCCATGCGACCATCAAATAGTCGGCGACATGCGAGCCGGAGGCGAATGGCCGAAAGCCGTTCAAGAGGACGCCACCTTCTATCCTTTTGCCGAAGAGGCTTTTTGAGAAGCTGTTCGTTGTATTGCCCCAGAACCACCGACCCTCGGCCGATTGCCGCAGGATCGCGGCCGATCGTTCGTCGCTGACCCCCGCCAGGGCATTCTGGATCGGGCTGAAGTGATAGCCGAACAGGTGGCCAAGCGAGCCGTCGACCTTGGCGAATTCGCGCACGATGCGCAGAGCTGTCGAATAGGGTTGTCCCTCGCCACCGAATTCCGTGGGAATGAGGAGATTGACGAGGCCGCTCTCCTTGAGAAGCCGGACCTGCTCCGTCGGCCTCCCGCCCTGTTGATCCCGCTCGACGGCATCGACAGCGAAGATGTTCCTGAGTTCGACCGCCTTGGCGAGATAGGGATCGGTCTGGTCCGGCTCGAAGAGGAGGGGAGGTAGCAGGGCTGGTTCGAAGCCTGAGGGCTTTACGGTCATCGTCTTATCTCCGTCAGTCGTGAAGTCGCGGAAAGCCATGCCGCTCTGAAAGCAGTTCGAGAATGCGGCTGGTCTTGGAGACGAAGCGCTTGCCTTTCCAGTCCGCAGCATCGGGTGGCGGGTTGGATGCGAGGACCAGCACCGGCAAGGACTGGTTTTCCTCGCCAACCGCCTCGATGACCTGCGTGCGCGGGCGAGGGAAGTGAACTCTCCGCACCTCGATGCGGGCGGCAAGTTCGGGGAAGCTCGAAAGCAAGCCCTCGATCGCGTTGCAATGGGGGCAGACGAAGGTCTGGCTGGGGTGCTTCGGATCCGAGAAGCCGGGAGCGATGAGAAAAAGCGTATCGCGGCTCATGTCTGTTTTCCTTACTCGGCCGCGACTGCGCCGCGATTGACGGCATGGCTGTTTTCGGGGCGCTTGAGGCCGAGGTTTTCGCGCAACGTCGTGCCCTCATATTCATGGCGGAAAAGACCGCGGCGGCGCAGTTCCGGCACCACAAGCTCGATGAAATCCGCAAGGCCACCCGGCATGATCGGCGCCATGATGTTGAAGCCGTCGGCGCCATAGTTTTCGAAGCGCTCTTCCAGCGTATCGGCAATGTCGGTTGGCGTTCCCACCACTTGCCAGTGACCGCGCGCGCCGGCGATGCGGAGGTAGAGCTGCCGGATCGTCAGCTTCTCACGCCGGGCGAGGTCCAGAACCAGCGCCTGACGGCTCTTGCCGGCATTCGTCGCAGGCGGATTTTCGGGCACCGGTCCATCGAGCGGATAATCCCTGAGGTCGACGCCGGATAGCTGGGAAATCAGGTTCAACCCGACCTCCGGCTGAATGAGTTCCTGAAGGGATTCGAACTTTTCCTGGGCCTCCGATTGTGTGCGGCCGACGACCGGGAAAATGCCGGGCAGGATCTTCAGGTCGTCATGCGAGCGACCGTATTTGGCAAGCCGTCCCTTGACATCGGCGTAGAAGCCGGTCGCTTCCTCGAGCGTGATCTGGGCGGCAAAGATGGCTTCTGCCGTGCGGGCGGCAAGCTCCTTGCCTGGTTCGGAGGCGCCCGCCTGCACGACAACCGGCCGGCCCTGTGGTGAGCGCGGAATGTTGAGCGGCCCGCGGACCTTGAAATGCTTTCCATTGTGATCGAGGCGATGCAGCTTGGCCGGGTCGAAATAGCGGCCGCTTTCGCGATCGCGCAAGAAAGCATCGTCTTCCCAGCTGTCCCAGAGGCCGAGCACCACATCAGCAAATTCCTCGGCTCGTTCATAGCGGTCGGAATGGAGGATCTGAGCCTCGTGGCCGAAATTGAATGCGGCGTCAGGGTCGGAGGAAGTCACGAGGTTCCAGCCGGCCCGGCCGCCGCTCAGCCGGTCGAGCGAGCCGAATTGCCGCGCGAGATTGTAGGGATCGGAGTAGCTGGTGGAGGCGGTGGCGATCAGCCCGATATTGTGGGTAACGGAGGACAGCGCGGAGAGCAGGGTGATCGGCTCAAAGGGATAGACACCGCTGTGAGCCTTGCGGCTCGCAGCCTCGACATCCTTGATGCGCGCGGCGACACCGTCTGCGAAGAAAATCGTGTCGAACTTCGCCGCTTCGGCGAGCTTAGCCAGTTCCACATAGTTCTCGAATTCGGTGCCGACGGAGGCTTTCGGATGACGCCATGCGGCCACGTGATGCCCGGTGAAGAGCAGAAATGCGCCGAGTTTGATCTTGTCCTTGCGTCTCGCCATTGCGGTCCCTTTCAGCGATAGATGGCCGGCACTGGAAATTCACCAGTCAGCAGCCATGTGCCGACGGTGCGCTTCTTGTACTCGGCGGGATTGTGGAGCGTGTGCGTTCTGACGTTGCGCCAGAAGCGGTCGAAGCCCTTGGCATTGGTCGCGGAGCGGGCGCCCATCACCTCGAAGATCTCGCTGGAGACGGCAAGTCCGACTTCACCGGCATAGACGTTGGCCGTCGCGACATCGATCGCGGCTGTGCCACGGCCCGCGGCGGTCAGCGAAGGCCCTTCGGCGTAGGCCGCATCGAGGCTGCGCGCCGCCTTGTCGGCCAGCTCCGTTGCCGCCAGCGTTCGAATGTAGAGGTCGCCATATTGGCGCTTGACCCAGGGGTCGTCGGTGTGCCGCTCGACGCCGGAATAGACCCATGGCCGCGAACTCGTTGCCGTATAGCCGCGGCCTTCCTCCAGTATACCCTGTGCGCTGCCGACGAAGACATTGAGGAGCACGCTCTGCTGGAGGAGCGATGTGAGGGAGGAGTAGGGCGTCAGCGGCACGTCGGGCGAGCTGATCAGTTCGTCGTCGTGAACCTCAAGATTCACGAAGCGGACCGTGCCGCTGCCGGTCTGCCTCTGGCCGATGCCGTCCCAGTCATTCACGATGACAATGCCTTCCCGGTCGGCGGGAACGGCGGCGGTCAGCCGGGCGCCGTCGGCATTTTCCCAGGAGATCTGGATGTAATCGGCGATATGCGTGCCCGAGGAGAATGGGCGACTGCCGTTGATGATCCAGCCCGCTGCCGTGCGTTCGCCGCTCGACGTCTTCGACAAGGCGTTCCCGGAATTGCTCCAGATCCAGCCGCCGGCCGCCGAGCCGGTCAGCCATTTCTCTTTCTGCGCCGCCGAGCCGCGAAACAGGATGAGGTTGAGCGGCAGATGATGGTAGCCGAACAGGTGCGCGAGCGAACCGTCGGTCTTGGCAAACTCCCGGACAATACGCAGGATCGTCAGCCATGAGGCGCCCTGGCCGCAATATTCCCTGGCGATCTGCGCGGAGGGCAGGCCGCTAGCCTTCAGAAGCCTGATCTGCTCGACGGGGCTGCCGCCCTGTTTGTCTCTCTCGACGGCATCACGGTGGAACGCCTGGCGCAGCTCGGCCGCTTTTGCCAGCAGCGTGTCGTCAGCATTTGTTTCGAACGGCATTTTGCCTCCGGGAATGACGGTGAAAGGGGCGTTCACCCCTCTATTTCCCGTCAACGGTTGGCTGGCCGGCGGTTCAAGTCCAGAAATATCTGTTTGATTTCACGGAAAGAAATTCTTTCGCCGGCGCGCTCAATTCCTGCGTTTCGTCGGGGTGCTCATCGACGAAAACATCATCCCGTCAAATCGCGGAAATTGAGTAGCTGTTCCTCTGTGGTGCGCCGACTTCGAACAATCGTTCAGACGCAATTATTCTTTCCCGGACGAGAAGAAACTTTCACTTCGGCTTTCGAGGCACAGAACTGAAGCTTCCCTCAGCGGACCACAATCCAAACCCGAGAGGAGCTCTTCGCGTGTCCATCAACCGTCGCAGTTTCAACCAGCTGATGTTGCTTGCAAGCGCCAGCACCCTGCTCCCGTCGATCTCCTTTGGACAAGGCGCTGCACCGGCGACGGGCGGCACCTTGAACTGGCTCTACCGGGTGGATCCGGGCAATGCTCTCTTTGCGATCAACACGTCGTCGGGCACCGGCCAGGCGATCGGCCCGAAGATCGTTGAGGGCCTGCTCACCTTCGACCTCGATGTCAGGCCGCAGCCGCTCCTGGCAACGGAATGGGCGGTCTCCGATGACAATCTTCGCTACACATTCAAGCTTCGCAAGGGCGTGAAGTGGCACGACGGCAAGGACTTCACCTCCGATGACGTCGCCTTCTCGATCTTCCGACTGAAGGAAGCGCATCCGCGCGGTCGCATCACCTATCAGAACGTGGTGGCGGTCGAGACGCCGGATCCGCTCACCGCGATTATCGTGTTGTCGAAGCCTGCCCCGTTCTTGCTTGCTGCACAGTCGAGCTCGGAATCCCCGATCGTGCCGAAGCATATCTTCGAGAAACTGGCGCCGGGTGACGGGCAGACGCTGCAGACCGCAATCGGCACAGGCCCCTTCAAGCTGACGGAATGGGTGGCCGGCAGCCATCTGATCTTCGAACGCAATCCCGACTATTGGGATGCGGGCAAGCCCTATCTCGACCGCATCATCCTGCGCATCGTCACCGATCCGGCCGCCCGGTCCGCGGCCCTGGAGACAGGTGAAGCCGACATCGGCGACAATCCGGTGCCGCTTGCCGATCTCGACCGGCTGAAGCAGGTCCCCAATCTCATCGTCGACACGACCACCTACGCCTATTCCGGCCCGCAGCAGCAGCTGTTCTTCAACTTCGACAATCCGCTGTTTGCCAAGCGCGAGGTCCGGCTTGCCATCGCACAGGCCATCAACCTGCAGGAAATCGTCGACGTCGCGCTCTATGGTTATGCGCAGGTGTCGCCCAGCCCAGTGAGCACGGCCTTGCCGCAGTGGTACGACAAGAGCGTCGTGGCCCATCCCTACGATACGGCCGCAGCCGAAAAGCTGCTGGATGAGGCGGGCTATCCCCGCAAGGCGGATGGCAAGCGCTTCGATCTCCGGCTGACCTACAACTCGTACCTGCCGCAAGGTTATGCCGATGTCCTGAAAAGCCAGCTGGAAAAGATCGGTGTCGGAATCGAGATCAAGAAATACGACCTGCCGACCTTCCTGAAGACAGTCTACACCGACCGCGCCTTCGACCTCGTCGTGGAGTCGCTTTCCAACACTTTCGATCCGTCGCTTGGCATCCAGCGCGCCTACTGGAGCAAGAACTTCAAGATCGGGCTGCCGTTCTCGAATGCCAGCCACTACGCGAATGCAGAGGCGGATGCGTTGCTCGAGGCGGCCGCGATCGAGCCCGACGAGAAGAAGCGCTGGGAGGTCTGGAGCAAGTTCCAGCACCTCATCCACGACGAAGTCGCCTCTGTCGACCTCGTCGCCGCCGGCGCCCAGATCGTCGCCAACAAGCGGGTCAAGAACTACGTCACCGGATCGCAGGGCCTCAACTGGAGCTTCGGCGATCTGTGGCTGGATCCGAACGCTTGATGTCCAGGAGCAGGAAACATGTCTAAATATTTGATAGACAAGGCCACATTGATCGATTGGCTGGGCGATGAGCTGGAATTGGCGGTGCTTGATATCCGCCCGGCCGAAGACGTCGGCTATGCGTCGCCGCTGTTTGCGACGAACCTGCCGGCCGGGCGCCTGGACGTCGAACTCGACCGCTTCGTGCCGCGCCGTAGTGTTCGCACGGTTCTGGCCGATGGCGGCGACGGCAATGCCGAAGCGGCGGTCAGCCGTTTGCGGCAAGCGGGCTGGACGGATATCCACTTCTTGGAAGGGGGCATTCCCGCCTGGGTGGAAGGCGGCGAAGAGCTTCCGACATTCGATATTCCCGGCGTTCCCTTTGTCACCAGGGTGCGTAAGGAGAAGAAGACGCCGGTGACGTCCGCTGTGGAACTGAAAGCGCTGCGCGATCAGGGTCAGGACGTCATCGTCCTCGATACACGCACACTCGCCGAATACGAGAAGGCTCATGTGCCGGGCGCCGTCGGCGTTCCCGGGGCCGAACTGTTGCTGCGCTTCCAGGACCTCGTCCCCTCGGCGAAAACAAAGGTCGTCGTTTCCTGCGCCGGCCTGCCACGCGCCATTCTCGGAGCCCAGACGCTGATCGATGCCGGCGTTGCGAACGCCGTCTCCTATCTCGACGACGGCACGCGTGGCTGGACGGATGCCGGTTTCGAACTGGAGACCGGGCGCACCGCCTCTTACGGTGAGCCAAGCGAAGAGGCGCGCCAATTTGCGCTTGAGCGCGGTGATAGCCTGTCTGCAAAGGATGGCCTGACGTTCATCGATCGACAGACTGCCGAGCGATGGAACGCCGATCCGGCGCGCACGACCTACCTGCTCGATGTTCGCACGCCGGAGGAATTCGCGCGCGCGAGCCTTCCCGGATCGATCTCGTCCGAGGGCGGACAGCTTCTCGGCGTGGCCTATAGGACAATCGCCGTTCGCGGCGCCCGCGTCGTGTTGATCGACGATCTGCTGGGATCGCGTGCCCGCATCGTCGCCCACTGGCTGGCCCGCCGCGGCTTCGAAATCGCGATCCTGCTTCACGATTTCGAGGCGGGGAAGCGGGCAGCCGCTTGAGGCGAGGCTCGCCTTGGCCGGAACGGGAACCGAGCCTCGGATACCGCCGTCGTCAGCCGGCGGTAGTGCGGCTTTGAATAGGAAACAACGTCATGACTGATATCAATGGGGCCTGGGGCGCGCCGCCCAGCGAACGCTTCGAGCGGCTCGCAGAAACCTTCAGGTCGGTTTTCGCCCGGATTGGCGAGCGTGCGGTCGATCGTGACCTCGCGCACGAATTGCCATTCGATGCCTATGAGTGGCTCAAAACCTCCGGCTTTTCGCGATTGCGGCTACCAGTCGCGAACGGTGGCCTAGGCGCGACCTTGCCGGAACTCTTCGGCCTCATCATCGAGCTCGCTGCAGCCGATCCGAACCTCACCAATGCCTATCGGAGCCACTTCGGCTTTACCGAGGATCTGCTGAATGCACCCGAAAGCGCCTGGCGCGATGCTTGGCTGAAGAGGGTTGGGCAGGGCGAGACGATCGGAAGCGGGTTCTCCGAAGTCGGCGACACGCCGCTCGGCAGCTATTCGACGCGACTGGTCCGCAATGGCGCCAACTGGCGGCTCGACGGCGAGAAATTCTACACCACCGGCTCGCTTTACGCGGACTGGATCACGCTCGGTGCGATCAACGGGGACGGGCAGCCGATCGGCGCTCTGGTGCCAACATCGGCGCCGGGCGTCGAGATCATCGACGACTGGGATGGCTTCGGCCAGTCGCTGACAGCGAGCGGCACTGCCCGTTTCCGCGACGTCGAGGTCGCCGACGATCTGATCAAGCCAAGCGCGGTGCGATTCAGCTATTCCGGCGGGTTCTTCCAACTGGTCCATCTCGCCTCGCTCGCCGGCATCGGTCGCGCTGCGGCAAACGATCTGGCGCGGCATGTCGCGGCGAGAAAAAGGGTCTATAGCCGTGGCAATGCGTCCCGATCGGCACAGGACCCCCAGGTCCAGCAGGTCGTGGGGAAGGTGAGGGGCGCCGCCTACAGTGCCGGTGCGATCGTACTGCAGGCGGCAAGGGCCCTGCAGCGGGCCTATGAGGCCAACCAGGGCGGCGATCAGGAGCAGATCGCGCTGGCCGGTCGCAATGCCGAACTCGAGGTCAGCCAGTCCGTGACCGTCGTCACCTCGCTGATCCTTGACGCCAGCACGGTGCTGTTCGACGCGTTGGGAGCATCCGCCGCCAAGCGCGGCCACGGTCTCGACCGCCACTGGCGCAACGCCCGCACGATCGCGTCCCACAATCCACGTATCTACCACGATCGCATTGTCGGTGATTTCGCCGTCAACGGTACGATCCCGGGCCCGCAGGCGGGCGTGGGCGTTGCAAGAGAAGAAGAGGCAGAACGGACTGACGCATGAGCATTGAAGAACGTCGCATGAACCTAAACGTGGGGCTGAATTCCACCGGCTATCTCGCGAACGCGTGGAAATATCGTAGCGGTGGTCGGCATGATATCAACGATCCCGCCTATTACCGGCGCTTGGCGGAAATCGCCCGCAAGGGGCTGTTCGACGCCGTGTTCTTTTCCGACCATCCCGCGTTGATGACGGAACCGCTCGGGCGCCCCTTCCACACGATCGATCCGTTGATCCTGTGTACGGCTCTAGCCGCTCAAGTACCTGATATCGGCTTTGTCGTCACGGTCTCCTCTACCTACAATTCGCCCTATAACTTCGCGCGGCGCGTCCAGTCGCTCGATATCGTTTCGGGCGGGCGCCTGATCGTCAATATCGTCTCGTCGTTCAATCCCAACGTCGCCGCCAATTTCGGCAGCGCGGCGCTTCCGCCACGCAACGAGCGCTATGCGCGTGCGACCGAATTTCTCGATGTGGCGAAGAAGCTGTGGTCGAGCTGGGACCCGCGCCGCGAGAGTGAGGTTGCCTCCGATCGCTTCTGGGATAGCGCCAGCGCAATCGCGATCAATCACGAGGACGAATTCTTTCAGGTGCGCGGGCCGCTCAATGTGCCGCGCGGACCGCAGGGACATCCCGTGATTGCCCAGGCCGGCGCATCGGACGGCGGCATCGAGCTTGCGGCGCGCCACGGCGAGATCATCTACTGCAACATCCTTTCCAAACCCGCAGGGAAAGCCTTCGGCGACAAGGTGCGCGGCAGAGCTGCTGTGCTCGGCAGGGATCCATCCGGGATTCGTATCGTTCCGGGCCTTGTTGTCATCCTGGGGCCGAATCGGGAAGAGGCTCTTCGCAAGCATGAGCTTTACAGCGGCACCGGATCGGAAGATGGCCTGCTTGAACGCTTCGTGTGCGAGCATGGCTTGGACCGTGACCGTTTCGATCCGGATGCCGTGTTGGACTACGAACGCTTCGTCCCCGACCCGAACAGGCAGCAAGCGGTGGGAATGGGGCTTGGTCTATCCGACCTGCTGCGCCACGAGAAATTGACTGCGCGGCAGGCCATACGTCGTTCAGAGGGGCATCATCGGCTTTTGCTCGGCACTCCGGAGGAGGTAGCAAACGAAATGATAGACTTTTGGGAAGACGGCACGGTCGATGGCTACACTCTGCAACCGCCTCGGGCGCCGGACGATATCATTGAGTTCGTGGACAAGATCATCCCGATCCTTCAGGATCGAAACGTGTATCCCCGCCAATACGAGGGGCAGACGATACGCGACCGCTACGGTCTGCCCAATCCGCAGTGAAACGAAAGAGATGGCCGCAAGGCAAAACGACATAACAGTGGCATTGCGGGTGAAGGCGCCATGGACGCCGTCACCCGTGAGTAAGGAAGTCAAGCAGCAGCCCGAGGCGACGGCGTTCACCGTACGCTCGCGACAGCCGGGCTGAAAACCAATAGGCTCAGGATCTCGAACAATACCTGCGCACCAGCCTGTGCGGTGTTGGTGGTATTGTCATACTGCGGAGCCACCTCCACGACATCGCCACCGACGAAATTGAGACCTTTGAGGCCGCGCAGCAGTTCCAGCGCCTCACGGCTCGTCAGGCCACCAATTTCTGGCGTCCCGGTGCCCGGCGCGAACGCGGGATCGAGACTGTCGATATCGAAGGACAGATAGGTCGGGCCATCTCCGACGATCTTTCGGGCCTTCTGGATGATGGCGGGGATACCCATGCCACCGACTTCTTCGGCGTGGATGACCGTCATTCCGGACTCGTAGGAAAACTCCCAGAGATATTCGGAAGGTCCCCTAATGCCGATCTGGATCGTGCGGGTCGGATCCAGGACGCCGTCCAGAACGGCGTTGCGCATCGGGCCGCCGTGATGGAATTTCGTCTGGTCGAACGGGCCCCCCGTGTCGCAGTGGGCATCGATATGGATGAGGCCGACGGGCTCTCTGGCGCCGACTGCCTTGAGGATCGGGTGTGTGATTGAATGGTCGCCGCCGACGGAGAGCGGAATGACGCCGGCTTCGACGATCTTGCGGATCGCTGCCTCAATATTCTCGTGGCATTGCTCCAACCGATAGCGGCTCCCGAACGGGATATCACCGATATCGGCAGCGCGTAGATCATAGGCCGGTGCGCAATCGAGCACGTGATTGTAGGGACCGATGCGTTCGATGCCGCGCACAGCCCTCGGTCCAAATCGCGAACCCGGCCGATTGCTGACGCCGAGATCCATCGGAATGCCGACTGCCGCGACCTGCAGGTCGCCGAAGTCAGGGGCCGCGAAATTGACCTCCCTGTAGGGCAAGCCTGCGAAGGTCGAAATGCCCGAATAAGGTGCAGCGCGTGTGCCGCCCCTAAAGATCTTCTCGGCCACACGGCGGAAGCGCGGATCGAAGAACTCGGCGCTATCGGCGAACTTCTTGCGTAGATCCTCAAGGTGCTTCTTCAACTCAACCATCGTTTTTGTCTTTCCTATGAAATTTCCAGGCAATATGACCAAGGGCGCAGACCTGGGCAAAAAGCGTTGTGGGCGGTTCCGATTGTCGCCTCAGGGCTGCGGCGAAAGGTGCTCGTGGATCGCCAGCCATTCTCCGCTCGCCTGCTTCTCGAAGACGATCGTCTCGCGCTCGGTGCTTGTCGACGGCTCACCGTTGAAAGCAAGATCCGTCTCGACGGAATGAGTGAATATGGCGACGGAGCCGGCAATCTGAACATCCTGGTCACTGGAACGGCAGGCCCGCACACGAAATCCGTCGCGCGTTTCCCACAATGCCCATTCGGCCTCATATTCCGCACGCGTATGAAGGCGGCGGTCGAGATTGTGAAATATGAAGGTGGCGGCGGGCGCAAAGGCCGCGAAGTAGCTATCACGATCATGCCTGCCAAAGGCTTCGACGAGGCGATCCGCTGCGGCAAGCACAGCTTGTTGCTGGTGTTCCATCCCTGATGTTCCCTGCTATTGAATTTTGGGGCTGCTGATTAAGACGGCAAGCGGCCGGTTCTGCCGTGCTACGCGTTCCTTGAGCCTATCCAGCGTCATCGCTTCGTCTTTGACGAACTCAAGGAACATCATGTTGAGGTTATTGAAGACCATCTGGCCCACCGCAATCGCATCGATCCCAGGCATGACAGCGCCGCGAAGCTGCAATTTCTGGACCAGCGTCGAAACCTGATCGCACAGGCGCCCGTCGAGTTCGGTATATCGACGGCTGAATGGGCTCTCGGGTTGCTGGATGGAGATCGCCATGGCCGTACGCCACATCTCCTTGCTGAGATAGACCAGCGAATGGTCAAAATACTGGTCGATCAGCACTTGCAGGGCTTCGAGCGTAGTGGTCGGCGGATTTTCAACGATGTCCTTGCCGGAAGCCAACACTTCCTCGACTTCCATCGAAACGGTGGCGACGAGAATGTCGCCCTTGTTTTCGTAGTAGTTGTAGAACGTGCCAACCGACACTTCCGCGCGCTCGGCAATGTCTTCGATGCGGGCGCTGTCATATCCGACCTCCCGGAAAAGGCTCGTCGCCGCCTCCAGTATGCGGCGATTGCGATCGGCTTTCTGCTTGGCGCGCAGTCCCGTCATATGCGACTCTCTCAAATAATGAATGTCCTCAAAAATCATATTGACTAAAAAAATGAACTCATTCAATCTTTTTCATGAAGGCGCCGAAATGAGCGTCACCGACAGAGGGCCACATGATGATTGATATTACTGAAGGCGCTTTTGCGCGCAGACTCCTCGCCTCCGCTGCCATCCTCGCATTGGGTGCCGCAACAATAACGATCACCCCGGCGCCGGTACTGGCGCAGGAGGAATTGAATGCGCTTGTCTGGTGCGATCACACCGATCCCGCACTGATCGAGCCCTTCGAGCAGGCGAACAACGTAAAGGTCAATTTGAAGGAATATGAGGGTACCGGTGCGGGTCTCTCCATCATCGACCAGTCGCGCCCGGGAGACTGGGATGTGCTTGTTATCGATGGCGTCGACGTGCAACGCGCGGTCGACAAGGGCATTCTTGCGGAGATGCCGGCCGACGCGCTTCCCAATGCAGATATCTTCCCTGAAGTTCGCATGGAACCCAACAACACCCGCGACGGCAAGACCTATGCGGTCACCGAAAAGTTCGGCTACAACACGGTTTCCTATGACAAGACAAAAGTCGATCCGGCCGACATGAAGGATATGTCGAAGCTCTGGTCCGACAAGTACAAGGGCCGCATCGCGGTCTATGACTACTACCTGCCGATGATCGGCCTGACCGGTATCGATTTGGGCAAGGCAACGGCGAGCCTGACGGACGCCGACCTGCCGGCAATCAAGGACAAGCTGTTTGCTCTCAAGGCCAACGCCAAGCAGGTGAGCGACGTCGTCTCGTCGCAAACGGCACTTGCGACGGGCGAGGTTGATATCGTCTTTGGCGGAGGCGAGTGGCTGACGGCCGGTCTGGTGAAAGACAAACCCAACCTCGATTGGGTCATCCCTGAGCAGGGCGCAGTGCGCTGGGCCCAGTCGATCGGCGTTATGAAGGACTCCACGAAAAAGGACCTCGCCCTCAAATTCGTGCAGTACATTGTAAGCCCGGAAGGGCAGGCGCGACTTGCGACGTCCTCTTGCTATTGGGCGATGCCCGCAAATGCCAAGGCCGGCGAGAAGCTGAGTGCCGAACAGAAAACCGCTTTGCGCTGGGACGAGCAGGCCGACTATCTCAAGCGCACGCAGCTTTACCCGATCCCAAGCGCGGAACTGGACGCAAAGATGCAGGACGCCTGGACCGAAATGCTGCAAAACTGACAGCTTCGACCCTTCTATACTGAATCACAAGACCCTCTCCCCGTAGATGGGAGAGGGAGGTCGGAGACTTGCCTGTGGCTGCTCATTCACTTGAAGATGCCGAACGTCGAAAGGCCTGGGGTTTCGTGGCACCGGCGCTCGTCTGGACCATCGTCTTCTTCGTTGCTCCTTTTCTGTTCATGGCGGCAATGAGCCTCTGGGCGCAACAGGGCGGCTCGATCGTCCGCGTTTGGAACCTTGGCAACTACATCGCCTTCTTCGAGAAGGATGCGCTGTTCCGCGGGCTGACGAATTCCCTCGAGATCACCGCGATCGTGACGGCCCTCTCCATCCTGCTCGCCTATCCCCTGGCCTGGATCATTGCAGAGCGGGTGCCGCAAAGGTTCCAGCGAACGGCGTTAATTCTTGCGGTCCTGCCGTTCTGGACCTCGTACGTCGTCCGCTCCTATTCGTGGCTGCTCGTGCTGTCGCGCAATGGCGTCATCAATCAGACACTCATGAACATCGGCGTGATCAGCGAGCCGCTGGAGCTTGCCAGCAACCGTACGGCGACCGTTATCGGCTTCGTCCACTTCTTCGTCATGCTTTTGACGCTGACGATCTACGCAAACCTTGTGCAGCTCTCGCCAAATTACCGCCGCGCTGCTGCCGACCTCGGCGCAAATGCATTTCAGACGTTCTGGCACGTCATTTTGCCCCTGACCATGCCGGGCATCATGACGGGAGCCTTCCTCACCTTCGTGCTCTGCATCGGCGACTATGTCACGCCGCAGATCCTGGGCGGCAACAACGAACTTGTCTTGCCTCAGATCATCATGCTGCAACTTGGTCGCCGCGCGGACTTTCCGATGGCCGCAGCGCTCTCGATCATTCTGATGCTAGCGGTCACCGCAGCCTATGTCGCTTGCGCGCGCTGGCTGAAGATTGAGAGAACGTGATGATACGCAACCGGATCACCAGTATCGCCTGCAGCGCCTACGCGGTTCTGATCTTCGGCTTCATCTTTTTGCCTGTTATCGTGCTGGTGCTGTTTTCGTTCCAGGATGGGCGCCTGCCGGTACCGCCATTCAATGGCTTTTCCCTGCAATGGTATGAAGCAGTCTTTGCCGATCGCAAGCTGATGTCGGCACTGCTGCACTCCTTCTTGGTGGCGACGATCTCGTCGTTCGTCGCGTGCCTCCTCGGCTTCCTGGCGGCCTACGCGCTCGCCCGCTTCAAGCTGCCGGGCTCGGCCTGGCAGCGCGGCTTGCTGATCGCGCCAATGACAGTCAGCTACCTCATCATTGCGCTCGGACTCCTGACCGTCCTCAACGCGTTCGGAATTGGCCTATCGCTATGGACGGTCGGCATCGGTCACGTGGTGATTAATCTGCCGCTGTGCTTTGCGATCATCTACTCGTCGATGGGGGACCATCACATCAACATTGAACGCGCCGCACGCGATCTCGGCGCCAGCGATATCAAGGTGATGGTGCTGGTGACGGCGCCAATGCTGCTGCCGTCGCTGCTCGCCTCCTTCTTCCTGTCGATGACGTTTAGCTGGGATGAATTCATCATCGCTTTTCTGCTGTCGCGCTTCGACGTTACGCTCCCGGTCGAAATCTGGAGCCTGCTTCGTTCGGGCCTCAATCCTAAGACCAATGCCATCGGATCGCTGGTGTTCCTCGTTTCTGTCACCTTGCTGATCATGCTGGAACTGTTCCTGTTCAAAAGGACGAAAAGATCATGACCGCTCCGGTTTTAATCGAAAACGCGACGAAGACTTTCGGCAGTTTCACCGCTCTCGACGATGTTTCTCTCGACATTGCTGCAGGCGAATTCATTGTTCTGCTGGGACCGTCCGGCTGTGGCAAGACGACGCTTCTGTCCATTCTCGGAGGCTTTCTGTCGCCGAGTAGCGGTCGAATTGCCATCGGTGGCAAGGAAATGACCCACGTTCCACCGGCAAGACGTCCAACGACGACGATGTTCCAGGACTACGCGCTGTTCCCGCACATGAAGCTAAAGGACAATGTCGGGTTTGGCCTCAGAATGCGGGGCATCGGCAGGGCCGAGCGCGAGGAGCGCGCAAAGAGCTTTCTCGACCTCGTTGGGCTCAAGGCTTCGGCGGACAAGAAACCACATGAGCTTTCGGGTGGGCAGCGCCAGCGTGTTGCACTTGCCCGGGCCCTCGCCGTCGACCCTGACGTCCTGTTGCTCGACGAACCGCTCGGCGCGCTTGATCTCAAGCTTCGCCGGCAGATGCAGGATGAGCTGAAAGCCATCCAGAAGCGTGTCGGCACGACGTTCGTCCACGTAACCCACGATCAGGAAGAGGCCATGGCAATTGCCGATCGGATCGTGGTGATGAACCAGGGTAAAATCGAAGACTTCGGACCACCGTCGGAAATCTACATGCGGCCACGCTCGTTGTTTGCGGCAGGCTTTATGGGCGAGGTCAACTTCGTTCCCGGCAAGATCAGAGATATCGACGGCACCGGGGCGGTCGTCGAAACAGCGCTGGGGAAGGTCACATTGCCGAAAGCCTGCTTCACGGCTGGCTCGCCGTCCGCCGGGCAGGGGACAATGCTCTGCATCCGGCCGGAACATTTCCGCCGTGCAGGCGAAGGTGATGGCGCCGTTACGGCGCTCGGGCAGGCCACGGTGTCCAACAGCGCCTTCTTCGGAACCCACTATCGATGCCATCTGGCGCCCAATGGCGCTCCTGATATCAGCATCGTCGCGCATATGCCGCAATCAACCGTCATCGCCGAAGGTCAAGTGCTCACGCTTGCGGTCAACGTTGGTGATATCGTCGCCCTGCCGTTGAAACAGGCATAGGCACAGAAGATGGAACGGATCGCTGCGCACAAATGGTATGAGCTGAAGCGGCTGGCCGACGATGTCACGCAGATTTCCGAGCCCTTCATCCAGGAGTTCTATCGCTGCAACATCTGGCATGTGCGCGGACGGGATCGCGATATGCTGGTCGACAGCGGCATGGGCGTCGTTTCCCTGCGCGAATGGGTGCCGCTCGTCACCGAGCGGGATCTGATTGCCGTCGCGAGCCACACCCATTTCGACCATATCGGTTGCCATCACGAGTTTGAATGCCGGGCCGTCCATTCGGCGGAGGCCGATCTGCTCGCCGACCCTACCCGGCAAAACACGCTTGCTGATCCTTACGTGACCGACGATATCTTTGACGCGCTGCCGCCCGAGCCCTATTGCTCGAAGTGCTATGGCGTGAAAAAGGCGCCGGCCACGCGCATTCTGGAGGATGGCGATGTGATCGATCTCGGCGACCGTAGGTTCGAGGTTATCCACACGCCGGGTCACTCACCGGGCGGAATCGCGTTGTGGGAAGCCGAAACAGAAACGCTGTTTTCGGGAGACATCCTCTACGACGGGCCGTTGATCGAGGACACCTACCACTCGAACGCCGATGATTACCTCGCATCGATGGAGCGGCTCCTGGGAATTCCGGCCAGAACGGTACACGGCGGCCATTTTCCAAGTTTCAGCGGCGAGAAGTATCGCCGCCTGGTCACGGACTGGCTGAACGCAAAACAGAACAAAGTATGACGGGAGTAACGACATGCTCGACAAGCGCAAATTCTATATCAATGGCGAATGGGTAGCGCCGCTTGCTGCCAACGATCTGGAGGTTATCAATCCGGCGACCGAGAAGCCGGTCGCGGTGATTTCCATGGGCACGCCCGCCGATATCGATCGTGCGGTTGCTGCCGCGAAGACTGCGTTTGCCACGTACAGTCGCACGAGCGTGGAGGAACGACTTGCGCTTCTCGAAAGGCTGCTTGAGATCTACAAGCGCCGCTACGAGGAGATGGCACAGACGATCACGCTCGAACTCGGCGCGCCGATCACCATGAGCCGCGAGCAGCAGGCTGATGTCGGCGTAGGTCACCTGCAGGGCTTCATCGATGCACTGAAGCAATTGAAGGTGCGCGACGTGTTGTCGAACGGCGACGTGCTCTTGCGGGAACCGATCGGTGTCTGCGGCCTCATTACCCCCTGGAACTGGCCGATCAACCAGATCGCGCTGAAGGTGGTTCCGGCGTTGGCAACAGGCTCGACCTGCGTGCTGAAGCCCTCCGAGTTCACTCCGCTCAACGCCATGCTCTATGCGGAGATGGTACATGAGGCGGGCTTCCCAGCCGGCACCTTCAACCTCGTCAATGGCGACGGTGTTAATGCCGGCGCCGCCCTTTCGAGGCACAGGGACGTCGACATGATGTCCTTCACCGGATCGACGCGTGCTGGCATCGCCGTCAGCAAGGACGCAGCGGATACCGTCAAGCGTGTCACCTTGGAACTCGGCGGCAAGTCTCCCAACCTCGTCTTTGAGGACGCCGATCTCGAAGACCGCGTCACTGGCAGCGTCCTCGAATGTTTCAACAATTCCGGACAATCCTGCGACGCGCCAACTCGTCTACTGGTACAGAAATCGGTCTACGACAGGGCCGTCGAGATCGCTCAGCGCGTTGGCGGCAGTGCCACCGTGGGAAGCCCTGCGGAGGAAGGTGGCCACATCGGGCCGCTTGTCAGCGACGTCCAGTATGGCCGCGTGCAGGCATTGATCGAGGCAGGCATCGCGGAGGGCGCGCGCCTCCTCGTCGGTGGTGCCGGCAAGCCGTCGGGCTTCGAAACCGGCTATTTCGTCAAGCCGACGATTTTTGCCGACGTCAACAACTCCATGCGGATTGCCCGGGAGGAAGTGTTTGGTCCGGTCTTGGCTATCATGCCGTTTGAGACCGAAGAGGAGGCGATCGCAAACGCCAACGATACCAGCTACGGGCTGGCGGCATACGTGCAGACCAGCGATCCAGTCCGCGCCGAGCGTGTGGCAGGACGACTGCGCGCCGGCATGGTTCATATCAACGGCGCGCCCCATCGCTATGGGAGTCCGTTCGGCGGCTACAAGCAGTCGGGCAACGGCCGCGAAGGCGGGGTGTTCGGATTGGAAGATTTTCTAGAGGTGAAAACACTTCACCGTCCCGACGCTGCTTAATCTAATGGCTGGCTCAGTCGTGAATTCGGCCGTGACTGAGCTGGCTTGCCGATCACTGCGAAAGCTGTTCGCGGTTCCGTTACTGGGAGAGGGTCGACATATCCCGCATGCGCGTGGTGTTGAACCAGGTGAAGAAGGCTTCCCTTCGCATGCTGACGCTTCATGAAGTCTATGCGGCACAGCCCACAAATTTGCGCCAGCTTCATGCGTTCGGACGCATTCCAACCATCGATCGGATCGGAACGACTTGGCAACTATAGGGAGAGCAATGACTTGGCATGAACATGCGTCGCTGCTAATAAAACACCAGGGCACACCACAATGAGCAGGTAACAATGGATAAAGACCATATTACGCGCCGGAGCCTACTCTTGAGCTGTCTGGCGATGATGGCGACCTCGTGCAGCACGTCGAATTCTTCAGTCCGGAATCCCTATGCCTCAAGAACTTCCCCTATTCAACGACGGGAGGTTGCGTATTCGGGCGGCGAGGCGCCGGGCAGTATCGTCGTCAACACCTACGAACGTTACCTCTACTACGTTGAGGACGAAGGCCGCGCGACACGCTATGGCGTGGCAGTCGGCGAGGAAGGTCTTACTCTGAAGGGCAATGCCGTTGTCGGACGGAAGGCCGAGTGGCCATCGTGGACGCCGACCGCGAGCATGATCGAACGCAAGCCCCGGTTGGCTGAGTATGCTGGGGGCGTTCCCGGAGGGGAAAACAACCCTCTGGGCGCCGCGGCGCTTTATCTTTACCAAGGCGGGCGGGATACCTATTTCCGGATCCACGGAACGAACGAGCCCTGGCTGATCGGACAGGCCGTGTCGAATGGTTGCATCCGCATGACCAATGAAGACATTCTTCATCTTTACGGCAGGGCACCCGTAGGAACCCACGTATTGGTCATATGATGCTCGTATCCCTCAGTTTGGGCATCGCCCTCACAAACTGTACTAGCGACGGTAGGGAGCGTGCCTTAACCATGTGGCACTCCCCATCGGGGCGAACCTTCCCGCCGTGGTCATCGAGATTTCCGAGGGCGTGCGGGCACTTGCGAGTGTTCAAACCATCGATCCGCCCATGCCGCCGGACTGTGCTGTCAGCTTAACTGGTGATGAAGCTTCTGGCTAATATTCGGCCGTCATGATTGAGCCCTCCGCCAGTTACAAGCGTCAACGTGATCCGCCGTCCGTCATTAGCTACGCAGTCTGGCTGTGTTTTCGATTTCCGCTGAGCCTGCGTCTGCTGGAGCGTGGTATCATCGTTTTTCACGAGACGAACCGATGCTGGGCGACGAAGTTCGGCCCGGACTACGCCCGCCGTTTGCGGCGCAAAGCGCCGAGCCCAAACGATGTGTGGCATCTGGACGAGGTGGTCGTGATGATCGGCGGCCAAAAACACTGGCTGTGGCGCGCCGTCGACCAGCATGGTTACTCGACGAGATCATCCAGACCCGCCGCCCACCAGTGGGTGAGGCGATCCCGGTCAGTATATTTAACCCAAACAATGATGCTGGATCACAAGTTGTAAGGAGGGTATGATCTCTGCGCGCTCCTTTAAGCGCCCGAGAACCCCAGTGAGAACGGTTGAAATTGCATACCGGTATCAGGAGAAGGACGTCGGCGTTCGCCCCAGACCGCCTGACGCGACTACTGCCCTTTCGCGGTTGATCGACGGCAATCGCGCATTCGCCGACCTGCTTGACAGTGTGAAAGACGAAGGCACTTCAGCGCGCCGCGTCGTGCAAGTCGACGCGCGTGATCTAGGGCTGGCGTCCGGCATGGCCGAAGCGCCTTCACAGCGTCCGTTCGCGGCTGTCCTGGGCTGTTCCGATGCCCGTGTCCCCCTCGAACTGATCTTCAACGAGGGACCGAACGACCTGTTCGTCATTCGCGTGGCCGGCAACGGCCTCGGCTCCGACGTCTTGGGCAGCTTGAAATACGCTGTTGAGCACTTGGGCGGCACCCTCAAGCTCATTGTCGTCCTTGGACATAGCGGATGTGGCGCCGTGTCCGCAGCCGTGGATGTCTTCCTCAATCCTGGAATGTACCTCTCGCTGGTCGACCGACATTCGTTGCGAGAGATCCTCGACCGCCTGCTGGTCGTCGTGCACGTCTCGGCGCAAAAACTTCAGGCGGCGTTCGGGCCAGACATTCTCCAACGTGCAGGGTACCGCCAGGCGCTGATTGAGACATCGGTCGTCGTCAATGCTGCATTGGCTGCTTGCTCTGCCCAGCAGGAGATCGAGACACAGGGCGAACTGCGCGTTGTTTACGGCGTGTACCTTTTGGAGACGCGCAGGGTGTGGACGCCCAGTACCGGCCACCCTGACGGCGTCGGCTTGGCACCTGCACCCCGCGACGTGGCCGAATTTCAGCAGCTTGGAGACGCCATTGTTGGGTCGTCGCGGGTGACCGCCCTGCTTGGCGCTTAGCCCGAGTGGTTGCCGCAGCGCCCGGGCACCCCCTCGGCGCGAGGTCCACACAGGCTTGCAGGCGGCATCACGGGAGGGCGAAGAATGTCATGGAATCGGTGGTACAGCATTAAGAGCTACCTAAGATCCACACTGTGGGTCGTCCCGTTCATCGCACTGCTATTCTACGTAATGGTTATCCAGGTTGTAGACTGGATAAATGCGAGATTCATTGTGATCCCATTGTGGCCATGGGGGACGCCTGGGGCGCAGCGCATACTGGAGACCATCGTCACCCTTACGCTGACGTTCATCGTCTTCACCTTCGGGTCATTGCTTGTCGCAATTCAGGTTGCCAGCGGTCAGCTGAGTCCGAGAATCATTGCAACAGCCCTACTGCGTGACAATGTGATACGGACAACTGTGGGCATCTTTATCTTTACGCTCCTGTTTTCAGTAGGCGTGCTGGGACGACTTGAAGCCGAAGCACCATTCTTTCTTGTCGGAATTGCCGGAATTCTTGGATTCGCTTCCCTAATCGCCTTCCTCTATCTGATCGACCATGCTGCGCGGTTGCTGCGGCCCGTCAGCATCGTTCAGCGTATAGGCGACCTCGGATGTGACGTAATCGAAAAGGTCTATCCTGACTTGTTCGACGGTCATGACTCGCACACAGACTCGCGACGAACAATCAATCTGCCAGACCGCACCATACCCCATCGCGGCAAGTCGGGGGTCATACTAGCGGTAAATCTGAAGGGTCTTGTGAAAGAGGCGCAGCGGTTCGGGCTCGTCATTGAGCTCCCTCACTTTGTCGGGAGCTTCTTAGAGTCAGGCGAGCCACTTTTTCGGCTCTATGGCGACATTGCAAAAATCGAGGAAAGACGGTTCCCCCAAAATGTGGCGATCGGGCCCGAGCGCACGATCGAGCAGGATCCCACCTTTGCCTTCCGTATCATCGTCGACATAGCGATAAAGGCCCTGTCCAAAGCTATCAACGACCCTACCACTGCCGTACTCGCCGTCGACCAACTTAATCGACTGCTTCGAAAGGTTGGCGAGCGGCGGCTGCACGGCGACCAGGCTTTCGACAAATCCGGCCAATTACGACTGATCCTTCAGACGCCAAACTGGGAGGATTTCGTGCAACTGGCCGTGAGGGAGATTCGCTTCTATGGGGCTGAGAACTTCCAGGTCGCGCGGCGGCTACGCGCAATGCTGGAGAACCTATTAAAGACCCTGCCGGAGGCGCGTCACCCGACACTGCGTACTGAGCTCAACCTGCTCAATGACGCCATAAAGACTATCCATGTCCTGCCCGCCGACCTGGCGCTTGCTTCTATTGCCGATCCTCAAGGCCTCGGAGCAGGCTTGAGCCATAGAGTTTGAGGCGCCTCGGCGAGGAGCGGGATTGCAGTCCTGGCGATGCCCAAGTCTTAGCCTTCGCAGACCAACTCAGGCGGAGCATCCGACGCCATGGGCGGAACGGGAAATGTTGCCTCTTGGGCGCCTCCGGGAGGCCAGAAGGCGTCTTTTCCGAGTGCCACACTTCAGACCGAGCTTTGGCTGGATATTGCAAGTTGGCGGTGGCATAATGTCTATCACTGGTGGTGCACAAGCTGGGGTATTGGGCACTCAGAATCTAAAGGGTGGTAGTGGACTGAAACGCGCAGAATCCGACCGGGGGAGACGCGCATGTCAGCGGGCGCAGAAGAATCTCTGGGTTTCTGGGCCGAGCGCCTAGTAGGCCTCCTTATCATAGGCGTGATCATTTTAGCTTGCTTCTGGATCGCGTGGCCGCTGATAGGTGTGCTCGCATGGGGAGCGTTAATTGCTGTCGCGCTATATCCGGTGCAGCGCCGCCTCGCGAGCGCAATTGGAGGTCACCCGAAAACGGCGACGATGCTCATCGTCCTCTCCCTCCTGATCCTGGTGATAGTCCCGCTCTCTTATCTGCCGGGCTCCTTCGATCACGCGACCGAAGCGATAGCAACCATGACCAACAATTGGACGGAGCTGACCCTGCCTCCGGCACCGTCCTGGGTGTCCGACTTTCCACTGGTTGGGTCGACGATCGGAGAGAAGTGGAATGCGGCCGCGTCATCCTCGCGCAATGTACTGATTATTTTGAAACCCTATCTTGGGCCGGCTTTTCAATGGCTTGCGGCTCTTGGTGCATCGTTAGGGCTCACCGTCGTGCAGATGCTGCTTTCCATTATCCTCGCCGGAGTTTTTCTCGCCACTCAGGGAAGCACGGCCTCAACATTCCGCACAATCGGGCGGCGCCTTGGAGGCCCGACCGGGGAGAGCCTGGTCGATGTTGCGGTTCGCACCATTCGAAGCGTCGTGCAGGGGGTGATGGGGACGGCGCTCATACAGAGTATACTATCAGGCATTGGCTTCGCGATCGCGGGGGTTCCGTTTGCCGTCCCGCTGGGCGTGCTCTGCTTTGGCACGGCAATGCTGCAGATCGGCACATGGCTAGTATGGATCCCGGCTGCTGTTTGGCTGTCTTATCAAGGCGAAACTGGTTGGGCGATCTTCACCACAGTTGCGGGCATAATCATCAATATCCTCGACAATGTCATCAAACCGTTGCTGATCGGCCGCGGCGCTGGCTCTCCCATCTGGATCATCTTTATCGGCGTGATCGGCGGTGTCCTGACGATGGGACTCATCGGCATCTTTGTCGGCCCCCTTGTCATGGCTATTGGTTACTCGATCGTCAGGAACTGGCTGGGAGAAGAAGTGTCCTTAAACGCCTAGAAAAACGGACAGGGATGGTTGTTTGTGGGAGTGGGGGTCGAGCATTTCATGGCGAAAACACCTCAGGTGTCAGATCGGAGAAGAAGGAGGCGACTCTTTTTTGCTGCGCTCCTGAAGCAGCTTTACGTATTGTGGCCAATTTTCTCCGGGATCCTCGTCGTCATGGTCGGATGCGGGATCGTCATCAGCCGCATTGAAAACTGGAGTATCGGCGAAGCACTTTACTTCACTTTTGTTACGGGCTTGACCATAGGGTACGGCGATCTCACGCCCAAGCATGCCCTTGCGCGAATTCTTGCCTTGGTGATTGGATTTTCCGGTATCGTGCTGACCGGGATAGTCGCAGCGGTTAGTGTGCAGGCGCTCGGCGAGGCGGCTCGCGACCACGCGGAACGGAATTGATAGCCCGGCAACGTTGGAGTTGCGCCTGACGTCAGACGGTGGGCTTGACAGCGCGCCGCGGGAAGCTATCTGTCCCGAATTCTGCCAGCCGTTCCCTTGCTCGGCCACAGCAACGTTGCAAAGAACAGCGTGTAGACAATTGCAAGCGCTATATATCCGACGCGTGTCGCAAAGGTTTCGGCTGCGCCGCTAGAAAGTGGTGAGACAGCGGAGCCCAGCACCAGCAGAAAGACAGTCAGGGCTCCTGCATTGATCTTCGCCACGACAGTTGGTGTCGCCGCGCGGCCGCCGAATACGAGCCCGGCAAGCAACACCAGCAGAAACAGCGTCGCCAACGAATGCCTTAGTTCCAACACTGCGAACCCTAGCATGGCCGCCACGCCACCTAGTATGTTGACGAGGACAGTAGCCAGAGCAGGCCTGCCGTTAGCCTCTACGTCCAACTGCGACAGCAGCGACGCGACGGTGATGGGAATCACTACCGCGGTGGCAAGCCGGTCCTGGGTAAGGCAGAGCGTCACCGCAAGAAGCAGAATCAATGCGTCTGCAGCAGCGCGCCAAACTGGTTTCGGGGTTGAGGATGTAGATGGCCGCGCAGCTTCGACCGTTTCGATATCCGGTATCAATGCATAGGCCAGCCACGTTACGATGGCGCCGGCTGCAATGCTTTTGACGAAGACCGTCAAAATGGAGCTGCCCAAGTCAATGTTCAAAATAGTCAGCAGAGGGATCATGACGCTGACCACAAGGATGAGGAAAACGAGCGGATTGGGCTTGCCACTCGCCTGCCTCAGAAAGCAGGCGAAATAAATCAGGCCAAGTAACAGCAGCAGGACCGGTGGCTGCTCGGCCAGAAACGTGGTCAGGAACTGGACGATCAACGCAGCGATTAGGATGATCAGGGTCAGCAAGAATGCGCTTTGGAGAGAAATCGCTCGAGAACTTGAAATGAGGATCTGCGCCGCAAACAGGGCACATAGAAATGGGAGGGGATCGCTTGTGGCGACCGCCCAAGTGAATGCAGCCGCGACGGCGAGGGCAACGCGCAATCCCTTGCGCTTTTGGTTCGTGATGGAACTCAAGTTGATGTCTCGCGAATCCTCACTAGCTGACATAGGTGAGCACCGAGAGTAGCCGCATCCAACAGTACCCTATCCAGTTGGTAATCGGGTGCTCACCGGCATAGATCACCACATTGGCTTGCGAACCATAGCGGACGCCCCGCGGCAGTCCTTCGTCCAGGACCAGTTTTACCGGAAAACTCTGGGGCGTTCGGATCCAGCCGCTTTCCGTTGAAATCTTCGGCAGACCGGTGCTGGGATCGATCGAGCCTTGGGCGACGCCCAAGCCGACACTCTCGACCTTTGCCGGGAACAGCTTTCCGGGCAATACATCGAACAACACTTCGGCCCGATCGCCGGGGGTCACGTTCTCCAGGCTGTTTTCCTTGTACGCGGCGGTGATCCACACCGTATCGACGTCGATGAATGTCAGCGCTCCCTGGCCGACCGCCACCATGCCGCCCGCGGTCAGTTGAAGATTGGTCACGACACCTTCGCCCGGCGCTTCGATCGTGGTCCGACTGAGATCGAGTCTAGCCTTTTCCAATCCCGCAAGCGCCCCTCGCAGTTGGGGATTGTCGGCGCCCACCGGCCCCAGTTCCTGTTCGGCACGCTTTAGCTCGGCTTCGGCGGCGTCTACGGCTGCCTCTGCCTGATCGTAGCCCGACTTTGCCTGGTCGTATCTGGATTTGGGATAGACTCCCTGCTCAACCAGCAGCGTTGCCCGATTGGCCTGTTCGAGACTGAGGTCGCGAGAGGCCCGCGCCTCCACGAGCTTGGCCTGGGCAGTGTTGACGGCCTCCGTTGACGCACCGATGGACTGGCCTACGCTATCGAGCTGCGCCTCGGCCTCTGATACCGCAATCTGGTATTGATGGGGGTCGATGCGAAACAGCATTTGCTTGGGGGACACGCGCATGTTGTCGATCACGCCGACTTCAACGACCCGCCCGGCAACTTCCGGTGCGATGCTGATGACAAATGCCTGCACGGTGGCCTGCGACGACATTGGTGTGCGCCGCTCCATGAAGACACCGAGCGTAAAGAGAAAAGCCGCCAGCAGCAGCACACTCAGCGCCACCCTTCGCAAAGGATTGCCGGGCTCCTTTTTTGGCTCAGGAACCTCGACCCCTTTGTTGGGCTCAAGGGCCGATTCCGCTGTCATTTGTTCCCTCCTTGTGCGCCAGGGAGCTCAGTCAGACTGGAATAATTGTGGGCTATTCTAATCCGTCGCACGACAACAAGCTATGGCTGTGGGCGGCGCAGGCAGGGGCGGCGTAAGTAGCCTCATCGAAACGGCCACTAACCAGTTGAGCAGTGAGGACGACCGCCATAGGTTCCATACTTAGACTAGCTGCGCTCGACGCTGCCGCCTAAGTAGCGCTGCAGAGCGACAGGCATGTTGAAGAAAAGCCGCTCGCGGCCGAGTTTGTCGGCGAGACCGGAGGCCCGAACGTAGTCGAGCACATCGGGATTCAATCCTGCCAGCCACACCGTGATGCCCTGTGCGGCAAGGCGCCGTTCGCTCTCAATCATCATCTGCATGGCGGAATACTCGATGTCAAAGACACCGCTCATGTCGAGTGCAAGCACATGCGGCTTATGCTTGGCGACCAGCGACTGGATCTGATCCGCAACCTGTTGAACGTTAGCGAAAAAGAGCCGGCCCTCCGGACGGAGGATCAGCAGGCCCTCGAACGTTTCATCGTCGGGATGGTCAGGTGACAGCGGCCGGAGCACATCAGTGCCCCGCTTGCGGCCAACAACAAAGACCTTCGGCTTGGCCGACTGACTGGCCAGGCCGATCAGCGAAAGGGCGATCGCGACCACGATGCCTTGAAGCGTGCCGAAGACAAGTACGCCCAGGAACGCCGCCAGTGCCCAGCGGAACTCCATCCGCCGAACCCTACGGATGGATGCAAATTCGGCGGGGGCGATTAGTCCGGCCGAGTAAATAATCACGATAGCGGCGAGCACGGCTTGCGGCAGCAAGCCCAACAGCGGGGCAAGAAACAGCATGGTGGCCGCCGCCGCCGCGGCGGTGACCAGAGAGGCCTTTTGCGATTGTCCACCAACGGCGCGAACCACCGCCGTCTGGGACGTGCCACCGCCCGCGGGCATGGAGCCAAAGAAAGCTCCGGCCAGATTGGCGGCTCCCGTTGCCAGAAGTTCCCGGTTGGGCCTGATGGACGGCTCTGCAGGGACCGCGAAGGCCCGTCCGGCGGCAATCGTTTCGGTAAAGCTCATTAGCGCGATGCCGAGCGCCCCGGGCAGAAGTTGCTCGATCAAGCCGGGACTAGGAAGAGTGATTGATGGGAGCGACCGCGGGATGAACCCCACAGTTGCAACGCCCAGGGCATTCAGGCCGGCGAGCCAGGAAACCAAGATGCCTGCACCGACAATCACCAGCGGGGCCGGTGAATGGGGCCAGAGCCGCTCCATCGTCCACAACGCGATCAACGCCGCGGCTGCAATTGTCAGTGTGAGCAGCGACGTTGCCGGTACATGTTGCAGCACGCTGACGATATCGCGGAAAAAGCCTGCCTTAGCAATATGCACGCCGAGCAGTTTCGGCACCTGGTCCAGCACGATCACTAACCCTATGCCCGCTTTGAAGCCGGTCAAAACAGGCGACGAAATGAAGTTAGCCACGAACCCCAGGCGAAGGACCGAGGCAGCGATCAGAAGGGCGCCGGTGAGTCCGGTGAGCGTAGCGACGGCGGTGATCAGCTTGCCGGGATCACCATCGGGAACGACGGTCCCAAGCTGGGTTCCAGCCAGGATTGCCAGCGTGGTCGTCGAGCTGACGCTTAGCACGCGTGACGTTCCGAGCAACGCATAGACGATCATCGGAACGAAAGCCGTATAGAGGCCGACGCTCACCGGCAGTCCGGCAACCGTGGCATAAGCCATCGCCTTGGGCAGGACAACCGCCGCTGCTGTAAGTCCGGCTACCACGTCGAGCCGAAGGCCTGCTGTCAATGAGGTACTGCCATGCGTTGTTTCGGGGGTCACTGGAATCTGCTCCGAGCAGGCAACTACCTCCTATCTATAGCATTTTACGCGGCAAGTTGACGATCCCAAAATCTCGTCGTTGCTTTTGGCGGCGCGGTAGTGGAGTAGAATAGTCGCAAATTCAAGATTCTCTGATAAGTATAAGAATTATCTGATTTCTTAATAGCGCGAAGATGAGTATCCACGTGGCCGGAATTTTGGGCGCGACTTACCGGCACTACACGCCTGCCGGACCTGCGCGACCTCAGTCGGTGAAGAAATTCTCGGCCGTCCCATTATGGGCCAACGGCCACTCAGGGCGAGTCCATCTCGAACAAATGGTACCCCAGGGCGGTAAGTCGACGTAGAGCCCTGTCGACGAAAGGTCGTTCTCGGCGTGCTCGTAACGAGCGCCACTCGTGAGGTCGGTGAAGCGGACCGTACCACCACCCAGATCGGCGTATGGCGCGTCTCGGAGGTCGCGCATCTCAAGGTCGATGACATCGACTCGACACGCATGCTGATCCGCGTTGAACAAGGCAAGGGACGCAAGGATCGCAATGCCATGCTTTCTCCGCAACTCCTTGAACTGCTGCGACTGTGGTGGCGCGAAGGAAAGCGGCGCGGCGTGATGCTGCCTCATGGGCTGTTTCCGGGGCGCGGTCGCACCGACCCGATCTCGTCGCGGCAACTGCATCGCACGGTTCAGGAAGCCGCGGAGGTCGCCGGCATCCACAAGCGCGTCAGCCCGCATACCCTACGGCAGAGCTTTGCCAACCACCTTCTGGAGGATGGCACCGATATCCGCGTCATCCGACGGCTTTCAGCGGGGCAAACGTGCTCTCAATCACCACGAAAATCTCGGCAATCACACCTGCAAACACCACTCTCGGCTTGCTGGGACCGACAAGCGCCGCTGCCATCAGCGGCCCACCGGCAGATCCGATACGCAAAACCCCATAGCCGGAGAATGCCGACCGCGGGTTCCTGCATGGGAGGCTTTCGTACGCCTGGCGGCACCCGAAACCCTAAGCCGAAGCGGACCTGCCGTCGAGTGCGCACCCGCGTTTACCGCGGTTTTACCGTAACGTACTTGCTTCCTCGGCGAGTGGGGAACAACTTTCCTACGCAGCCGACAGTGGCCTCGCGCCACCGCGTCTTGCTTGGACTTCACTATGTTGGCCAGCCGGATTCTGTTCGCACCGGGATGGCTTGCGCGTCAACTCTCCAGACGCACCTCTTATCAGATCAAACTTTTGCGCGATGGCTCGTCGCAGGAAGGAAACTGACAATGATAGTGGAAGCTGACCAATCAAATTCGTCACGCTACGTGCCGAGGGGTTTATCAACGAAACTTTTGGGGTCGTGCGTTGCGGTGCTGGGGTTTGCCGCTTGCTTATCAGCCCCCGCGAGTGCGCAGCAAACGACAGCAAAGCCCAACATCCTTCTCATAGTTTCCGATGACACCGGCTACGGCGATCTCGGTCCTTATGGTGGCGGCGAAGGGCGGGGAATGCCGACGCCTAACATCGACAAAATGGCCGACCAGGGAATGATCTTCTACGATTTCTACGCCCAGCCGAGCTGCACGCCCGGTCGTGCTGCCATGATCACCGGACGCATTCCCAATCGGAGCGGTATGACGACCGTCGCATTCCAGGGTGAAGGCGGTGGCCTTCCCGCGGCTGAGTGGACGCTTGCGTCCGTTTTGAAACTCGGTGGATACGACACCTATTTTACGGGCAAATGGCATCTGGGCGAGGCGGATTATGCGTTGCCGAACGCCCACGGGTTCGACGTAATGAAGTATTGCGGCCTTTACCACCTCAATGCCTACACCTACGCCGACCCCACGTGGTTCCCTGATATGGACCCGAAGCTTCGGGCCATGTTCCAAAAGGTAACCAAAGGCTCGCTTTCGGGTAAGGCCGGGGAGAAGGCGGTCGAGGATTTCAAGATCAACGGCCAGTACGTCGATACGCCAACGGTGAATGGTGGGGAAGGGGTTGTCGGCATTCCTTTCTTCGACAGCTATGTCGAGAAGGCGGCTCTTGGGTTTCTTGACGATGCCGCAAAATCCGACAAGCCGTTCTTCATTGATGTCAATTTCATGAAGGTTCATCAACCGAACATGCCGGCGCCGGAGTTCGAGCATAAGTCGATGTCGAAGTCGAAATATGCTGACAGCATCGTCGAACTGGACACCCGCATCGGCCGAATTATGGACAAGCTTCACGAGACGGGCCTCGACAAGAATACCCTCGTTTTCTACACGACCGACAATGGAGCCTGGCAAGACGTCTATCCCGATGCCGGTTATACGCCATTTCGTGGCACCAAAGGGACCGTCCGCGAGGGTGGCAACCGCGTTCCCGCTATTGCGGTCTGGCCAGGCAAGATCAAAGCAGGCTCCAAGAACCACGACATCGTGGGTGGACTCGATCTGATGGCTACATTCGCGTCCGTAGCGGGGGTTGCCCTTCCGGACAAGGATCGCGAAGGCCAGCCAACCATCTTCGATAGCTTCGACATGTCGCCAATCCTCTTGGGAACCGGTAAATCGGAGCGAAACTCATGGTTCTATTTCACCGAGAACGAACTATCTCCAGGAGCTGCCCGCGTCGGCAACTACAAGGCGGTTTTCAACTTGCGTGGCGATGACGGGCAGCCGACTGGCGGCCTGGCGGTCGACAGCAATCTGGGATGGAAGGGTCCAGAAAAGTATGTCGCAACGGTCCCCCAGGTCTTTGACCTCTGGCAGGACCCCCAGGAACGCTACGACATCTTCATGAACAACTACACTGAGCGCACATGGACGATGGTTACTATCAGCGATGCCATCAAGCAATTGATGGCGACATATGTGCAATATCCACCGCGCAAACTGCAAAGTGCGAGCTACGCGGGTCCGATCGAAATTTCGAGGTATCAGCAGTTCCAGTGGTTACGAGATGAACTGAACAAGGAGGGGTTCAGTATCCCCATGCCGACCGGCAACTGAACAGGGCAAAGGAGGAGCGGTGCTGTTGTCTCTAATTACGACAGCGCCCCAGTTTCAGTGATGCGATCTCCCGGAGGAGACCGGCCCAGACGAAGTGTCCTGCGGCCGGACGAGGTCACCATGGGCGTTCAGGTCGACGCCGAACCTCGGCGAGAGTGAGAAAGGCAAAACGATCTCCACGATCCCGGAGTCGCGATAGCGAGGTGCCGTCGCCAGAGCGTCCATTACCTGACCGAAGCACTCCGGCGCGAGGAGCGGGGCGCGCAAGACCCGAACTCCTAAATTAGGTTCCGGTCCGCGCTACAGGTTGCAACCCGGATATTTGTAGAGGTCGGCTTGAGACAGATCGGGCGGGCATTTCATGGCGCCTTTGGCCTTCTGGCCGCATGACGATGCCTTAATCTGCGATATCGATGCATAGCGCCCTTGAGAGACGCGAACCTTGACGCACTGCTTCTTGTCGGCGTTCCACCAGGTATTGTTGCCGCCCACGTCAACATAGCCCCGCGCCTGCATTTCGCTCTCGGCGCCAGCGGCTCGCGAGCCCACGAGGTCGGCGATATCGGATGGCGATTTGGCGAACGCGGCCAAGGGCACCAGGACTACGAGGCTGATTGCTATTGTCAGGCGCATGATGATTTCTCCATGGCATCATACCGCGTGAGGTTAGTAGAACCCAGCATCGTTGAGTAAGGCTGTGGTTAGACGACCACTTGCTGCCGAAGATTCGCGGACTTGAAGTCCGCACGCACCGCCCGCTGCCAATCAGCCGGCGCCTCCCAGGACGGTCACCAACACCGCACCCCACAAGGCAAGCAACACGTTACCGATTGCATAGCCAAGCCCGTAGCCCAAAGCCGGTACGCTGCTTTTGGCGACATCCTGGACGGCGGCGAGGGCAGGGGCAGAGGTACCTGCTCCGCAGCAGGTTCCGAGAAGCACTCCCTCGTTCATCTTGAAAAGCCGAGTGCCGACCAGAACGGCAAGCCCATGCGAGGCAACGACAACGACGATCGTGATCAGTACCAGCGCAGGACCCGATGCGAGAAGGCCACTCACAAAGCTAGGACCCGCTGAGATGCCGACACATGCAATAAAGGCCGAAAGCCCCACGGAATCAAAGAGCCATAGTGTGGCCGCGGGAACAAACCCGAACGTCCGCCGCCTGGCGCGGAGCCAACCGGCGACCAGCCCGCCAAGGAGCGTCCCCACAGCCACACCAAGCCCCAATTCCAAGGCGCCAATCCGCAGCGCTGGAATACCGATCATTCCGCCGAAGAATATAAACATGGCGACATAGACCATGTCTGTCGCAGTTGTGGGCCGGTCGGCGTAACCCACCACAGCTGCGGCTTCCTCGACATGCTTGCGGCTGCCGACGATGGTCATCACGTCACCCCTCTCGACTTTCAAACCGCCATACGCAGGAAGGTCCTCGCCCAACCTGGTCATCTTGCGCAGGAAGATCGTGCGTGCCTCAGGTTCCCGCCTGAGTTCGAAGAGTGTCTTGCCGATGACCGATTTCTTCGTGACAACGACATCGAGCGTTTCGGTTGGTATATCAAGCAATTCCGCATCATCGATTTCCCTACCGATCCCGGCGCCCTTGTCCACCAGCAGGCCACGCAATCCTGCCACCGCGACAACGTCACCGGTCTCAAACCTGAAATCGGGATACGCAGCAACAATATCGCTGCCGCGTCGAATTTGCTCGATGTAAGCCTTGGCCCCACGAGGCACTTGCGCTTCAGCTTCGAGGACACTCATTCCAACCCATCGTGGATCAACGACGAAAGCGCGCGCTTCAATAGCGCGTCTGGCCGACTCCCCGGTCGTTTGACCTTCCGCTGCCGCGTTGAGTTTTGCCTCCATCTCAGCGCAGGCCTCCCGCAGTGGTCGCGCCAAAAGCCGCGGCAACAGTTGCGATAGCACAAGGATCGTTGCGATTACACCGACGAGATAGGAAACAGCGAACGCGGTCGCGACGTCCGCCTCAAAGGCGCGCTGCACTGCCTCTTGGGCACCGGTTTTCCGGAAGGTGTCGATCGCCACGCCAACGGTTGCGGACTCGGTCATCGCGCCCGCAAGCAGGCCGGCGGCACTCCCGACGTTCAGGCCCAGCAGTGCGGCCAGGGCCCAAACAACAGCAAGTCCAACGACACAGACCAGCGCCGTAATGGCAATCTGGGGTAGAGCCTCTCGATTGAGGCTCCGGAAGAATTGCGGCCCGGTGCGGTAGCCGATCGCAAAGAGAAAAAGCAGGAAGAATGCCTGTTTAACATCGTTTGCGACCTCAACGCCGGTCTGACCGATCAGCACGCCTGCGATCAAGCAACCGGCCACCGATCCCAGCGTGAAACTACCGACCCTAAATTTTCCGATCGCATAGCCGATAGCGAGCGTGAGAAAGAGTGCAAGCTCCGGATGGTCGTTGAGTATTCGGGAAAGCGTGTGCATGTAACCACCCAGATTTTCGTTAACGGCTAGAGGGGGCGGCGCAGCATCGGAGCGAAGGCGCTTCCGCAAGGAGCCGGCCCATTTCCCCGCGGCCTCCGGATGGCGTTATCGTGTGATTAACGCGCGCGGATTGATCGAAATACGTGCCGGCAGTTCACCGCATCCGCTTCTCACGCCACCTCACGGCCAAACCAGCCGATGCCATGCCGCGAAGGAAATTTGACCTGCTGATGCCATTGCCGTCTGACGAACTCACAACATTCTCCAATTCTTCAGGGTTCAGCTAGCGCCAGATCGAACAGTATGCAGGCCAGTAATTTTTAGAAGTACGTTACGGTTAATGCCGATGTTGCGAGGTGTTAGTTTCGCTCCTTTTCACGAAAGCCACGAAGCGAATAACTGCGACGCCCAGCGTGCAAAAGCCAACGGCATCAGAGATTGGGTGCGCGACGGTAACTCTATTGAAGTTACCGTAACGTACTTCTCATGGCGGTCTTTTCGCGCATCATATTGTCCACCTTAGGGGGAGGCGTGGTTGATCCGATGGGCGATACCCGAGGCTTCGCAAAAAATGGTTCGAAGGAGGCACAGCGTGGCCTCTGGCGACTATTGCTGAAGCTGCCTTCCATTCGCGGCCGCCTGCAGATCATTGCCGCCCGATCGAGCCATCTCAATGAACTCTTCGAAGCCTATGAAGAGGCGAATGTGGCACTCGCGCGTTTTCAGAGAGAGCGAGATCGGGAGGACTGCCCTTTGATCGAAGAATACGAGGCCCTGTGCGCCGAGATCGAAAACGATGTGTTGAGGTTTGTGCTTGACGACAAAGGCTCCATGTAACCGATCTTCCTTCACCGATTATTGAGCACCTCTTCTGAATTACATTAGAGATTTCGGTTGCAACTGTATGTCATTGAGTCGATAAAACTCCTGCGTAGATTTCAGCTTGGACGATTGCACCGGGGACGACCATGAGTGCTGGAATTCATGACAGACGCGAACAGATTCTGGACTACGAACAGACACGTGAAGCAGTTAAGCGTTTAATCGCCGACCCAAGATTTAAAGTCCCGGATCGCCAGAAGTCTATCTTGATGTATCTAGTCGAGCGTCGCCTGGATGACGAGAACGTCAAATCCTATGCGATTGCCATTGACGTTCTGGGGCGCCCGAGCAGCTTCGACCCCAGCACTGATCCAATCGTTCGCATCGAGATGAGTCGCCTTCGCTCCTCGCTTGAGGCTTACTATCTGGCATTTGGACATGAACACGACATCTGGATCAGTATTACGAAGGGAAAGTATGTTGTTTGCTTTACGCGCAGGCTGGAGCCGTCGATGGCGCTTTGTGAAGATGTTGGCGATCCGGTAGCGGATGACACCGTTCAACATCAGGCACATCCGGTACCCCAACAGAAGCCGTATCAGAAACAGGCGAGGCGACTTGCGTTGCCCTCGATTGTAGCCGTAGCGGCAATCGCGCTGGCCACTTACGCTTACTCCAGGCCAACCGTATCCGAAAAGCCCACTGTTTTCGTATCTGTCGAGGCTGCCAGTCCTGAACTCGCCGGAGAGGCGAACAAGATGCGAGACGGCCTGCTTACGGCCCTGACGCAGTTCCAGACGATGAATGTCGCACAGCCGGCATATGCCTCGGCCCGAGCCAACGCATCTGAGCGACGCTATGAAATTCAGCTCAAATATTACGGCGATGGCGATGATCGCAGCGTCTGGTGGCAGGTCGTCGACAACGCCACCGGCACGCTGCTGATGTCCGGCCTCGAGCGTGTCGACCTGACGGGAAAGAGTGATACCGCTGTGCAGGGTGATATTGTTAAGACTCTCGCGCAGCGGATCGCGGCAAACCGGGGCATAATTAATGCCATCGAACTGCAGGCGGATGGTTCGTCACTCGGAAACGGATGCGTGATAAGGGCCGAGTACGCGCTTGATGTCCGGGGCGACCTCGGCGCAGCGACGGAATGCCTGCAACAAACACTTCGGCTGAGGCCCGACGATTCCGATGCCAGTGCAACGCTGGCGCGGGTCCTCGTCGCCCCACAGGGAAGGGTGACAACGCCAGAGATCGCTGATCGTGCGCTCGGTCTCGCACAAAAAGCCGCCGGCACAGCGCCGATGTCCGACCGAGCGCAATTGGCATTGATGGCGGCGCAGGCCGCAAAGAGCAGACCGGAGGCCGCGATCGAAGCGGGCACCAGGGCGATCGCTCTCAATCCGAACAATCCTGATGCGGCGGCTGCGTTGGGCGGAGTGCTTTATTTCGCGGGATACAGGCAAGCGGGCGTATCAATGGCGCTGGACGCAAGCAAGGAAACGCCCGTGGTGCCCCGATGCGCGATGGTTGTGCTGGCGCTGGATGCATTTCGCAAGGCCCGATACTCGGAGGCCCTGCTATGGGCCGAACAGATAAATGGCAGCAGCCCCCTTACGAACGTAATCCGTTCAGCCTCACTCGGAGAACTTGGTTCTGATCAGGCCAAGGCGAGTGTTGACAACGGAGGCGTCAGCGGCGCTGTGTTCCGAATGACGATGGACGCAACCGGCTTGCAGCCCGACCTGGCTTTAATGCTTGAGCGGGGCCTGATAAAGGCTGGCGCTGATTTTGACCAAGTCGGCAGCGTTTCGCGATCATTAGATCCATCAACGAATCGTGGCTAGACCGACAGCGGGATCTAGCAAGGCGACCACTGGTCAGCGTCATGGCCGAAACCAACGAACGCAACATCTTCGCTTTTTGCTAAGTCGGATACTTTTTTGGTGCTTTGTCGAATACGAGATTCGTCGTCCATATCAGTGACGAAGATCTGGCGCGTTTCCGCATCCGCCATTGAACTGTGCATGACCGCAGCCGCCGCAAGCAATACATTGCCTGTTACAAGAAGGCGCGGACGAGAAGGGATTGATGCCCGGGAACGTGTCCGCTCGTTTCCAACAATTCTACCCCTGCAACAAGCTCAATGTCGCCTTCGACGGTTCGATTGCGGAGTGATGGGTAGTTGCGGTTCCATAATGCATGTTATGCCGCTTTTTGCTAAGTATTTGAAATAACACGATAATAATACCTGACGCGAAGCGCAATCGAAGCGGAACCAAAATCGACCAACCGCTCGACAAAGCGGCGGCGCTTCCGAGTGCGCTGCTTATTCAGCGGTCTTGGGAAATGTCTCAGCACTATCTAACTGCTGGATCTGGCACGGTTGCTAGCCGTCCTTGCCGTGTTCTTTTATCTGCGACTTTTCCGGTGCACCGGTACGGCCGAACTGAACGCGTTGGGTGATGTTTCGTCGATAAGCCGGCATTGGAACAGACCGTTTATTCGAAGCCGTCAGACCCACGTTCCCTTCATGGATTGTTGGCGCTCCGTCTGCGACCGCGATGAGACGTGCCTAACCTTAGTACGGCTTCGCCTCGGTCGATCCCCCCCCAACGGCAGTCGCGTGTTCTTACTCCTTCCCGTTTCGCCGTCATTCCTCGCCTACTAACAAACATGCGACTGCCGCCCTCCGTTTCATTTCGGCCAAATAGGTGCGGTCCGATCGTCCACGGACTCGTGACTGTCATCGAGGCCGCGATGGGCGCGGCCGGAAACAACGAAAGGAACTTAGAATGGCAACCATCGGCACCTTCACCTCCACCGAGAACGGATTTACGGGTTCGATCCGCACTCTCGCCCTCAATCTCAAGGCTCGCATCTCCCGGGTCGAGACGCCCTCCGAAAAGGGCCCTCACTTCCGCATCTATGCTGGAAATGTCGAGTTGGGCGCTGCTTGGCAAAAGACCTCCGAGCAGGGCCGCGATTACCTCTCCGTCAAACTTGACGACCCGAGCTTTGCTGCCCCGATTTACGCGACACTCGCCGAAGTCGAAGGGGGAGGAAGCCTCCAGCTTATCTGGTCCCGCCCGAACCGGGACTAGCGAGTGACCCGGCTCCGCCACAAGGCGGAGCCGGTTTCCAGCCTTTGCTGCGAACAGACGGAGTATAGCTGCCCAATAAAGCTTGATCGGTTATCAGCTCCCCGACAATGAGCGGTTTTCCCGATTGTGCTGAGCCTGTTGAAATAGGCTTCCCACTCGCCGGCGTCATCGGAATTGATGCGATCCCCTGCCCCATCTATCGTGTCACTGGCAGCGGTTGTCGTCCTTCACGAACTTCAGGAGACGAAACGATGGCCAATCTTATCGAACAGCAGATCGAAGAACTGCGCGCCGAACTCCGCAATGCAGGTTGGGCTGCTGGGCGTCGTCAAATCGTAGCCGAGCTCGAGATTGCCAGAGCAGAGCTTGCCGTCGCCATGGCCGAACAGTTAGATATCGTGCAAGTCGAGCCACCACCCTTAGGGCGCTCACTTTCGTCTCGAGTGCGACCCGGTGCACCTTTGCTGCGGATCTCGTTTCATCGCGATTGGGGATAATGCCTCCCGCGCGTCGTGCTTAAAGCTGGCAGTCAGAATTCTGACGCGAGGTCCTTTGCTCTTCAGTCGTCTTCAGGATGAGCGACGCCCACTGGCGACCGTGGCGTACCCTCTCTTTCGCTTAAGCCGGATCAGATCCAGAAAGAGCACCACCGCATCGTGCTCTCGCTCGAAATGGTGGGTCATTGTCTGTCCTTTGGCGCCTATACGTCCCCATCGACGGGTGAGGCAAACGTCACCAAACAGAGTCGCGTCAATCGACATGGCATAAAAGCGAGCCATGTTGCGGGTCGGATCGGTGCGCTCGATGTAGAGTTTGTAGGGTTGCGAGATCATGCACACAGAATCGCGCTTTGGAGATTCCGGGTCCAACGACAGTTTTGAATCGGTTCCGGCTCACTGATTCATTTCAGTGATGTCGCAATGCGACGCGGGCTAGTTCGAGCTCACATTCAGGGTCCGCCCGACGAGACTGAAAAGCGGCTCGCCCGAACGCATTGCCGCATGTCCTCACGTCGGAACCAGATGGCGCGGCCGCAGCGAAGCGGTGGCTTGCCGGTGGTAAAGATGATCTGCTCGTCGGCTCGCATGCAAAGAACTTCGTGCGGCTGAATCAGTGGCCTCGGCGCCAGTTGCTTCGATCGCGTGCGCGATGATCCGCGCGACTGGGAGGTCAAGCTGACTTGATCGATCTCTACCGTGGTCATGCCGCAGCGATGTGAGATGTAATCCGCCGTTTCAGGATCATTAATCGCCGCAAAGGAAAGCCAACTTGCGCTCTCAAACCACTTGCTTGATGCATCACGGCCACCGTAGGTTTCACGCATCTGACCAATCGATTGGTAGATCATCATCAGGGTGATGCCGTACTTGCGACCAGCGTCTCGCGCCGTCTCCAGAATTCGCATGTACCCAAGGCGTGCCACTTCATCAAGAAGGAAAAGCGCGCGCGTATTCATCCTGCCATCCCGATTGTAGATGGCGTTCAGGAACGTGCCGATGATGACGCGCGCCAGCCCGGAATGCATTTCGAGCGTCTTGAGATTGATGTTGATGAAAACGTCCGTGTCGCCGTCGGCAATCGCATCTGTCATAAAGCTCGATCCGGATACCAGCGCAGCGTAGTTTGGGTAGGAAAGCCAATGCGTCTCCTTGATTGCATTCGCATAGACACCGCTGAAGGTTTCCGGTGTCATGTTCACGAAAGAGGCCACATTCTCCTTCACGAAATCGGATTTGGAGTTGTCGTGAATCTCCTGCAATCGCTGGCGCAGTTTCGGCTCCGGTTCCGCTAAGTTGCTGCGTACCTGGCGAAGGGTCTGTTCTTCGCTCTTCGTATGGCCGGACAGGCAGACATCGGCAATGATTGCGGTGAGGAGCTGAAGTGCCGAAGCACGAAAGAAGTCATCGCGCACGCCCTGTGCTCGCCCATTTTCGCTCATGATCCAAGATGCGACCGAGGCTACGTCTTCCTCTTTGGTGCCACCGAAACGTCCGATCCAGTCGAGGACATTGATCCCGATGTCTGGGTGCTTTGGATCGAGGACAAGAATGTCCCTGCCAGCCTTTCGACGATGTTCGATCACGATAGGCGCAACCTCGTTCGATGAATCAAGCACGACAAGCGCTCCGCCCCATTTGAGCGCGGTTGGAATGGTGATTGAGGTCGTCTTAAAACCACCGGACCCTGCAAAGGCGATGCCGTGGGAAGATCCGAAAGATCCATCGAAGCAGAGCAGCGGCGACTTGCCGCCAACGCCCCAGGTCTCAGGATCGTCAACCCGAAATGGATGTGAAGCAACGTCGTCACGATCGACGCGGTAACACTCTCCAATCACGATGCCCCCGCTATTCGGGAAAAGCTGTGCCGCCTCCTGCATCGTCATCCAGTCGGCCTCCCCATGGAGGGCGCGTTTGCCCATAACACGCCTTGGCTCGGCGCGCGGGAATGCCGCATTTCCGAGAAGCGCAACCCGCAGCGCAAAACATCCAGTCATCAGTGCAGTCACCGCCCCAGCTATCGTCCCAGTCTCAAGATCGGCAACCATGCTGCTGCCTCTGGGCAATTGCCTTGCAAGAACAGAAAGGAGAATCACCTCGCGGGGAAACGCCATCAGGAATGTGGCGGCGGCCCCGGCAACGACGCCCCAGGCAGCAGAACGAATGTTGATCGAGCCGCCCGCGGCGAAGAGCACGATCACCCCGGCGCCTCCGCTTGCGACGAAGGGCGCGGCAATGCCTAGATGCTTGAGCGCGGCCTTGGCCGCATCGGTGTTGCCGAACGTTGCCAGCCATTGCTCGATGCCAGTGGTGCCAACGGTAACACCAATCATCAATATGATCGGTATGAAAAGGAGCACCACCCTATTTGCTGTCATGGCGGAATGCCTCGTTGCCGATGGCCATCAGTCGCGCTCGCTCGCCATCGTCGATCCCGAGACGGCGATTGAGATCGATCAGAGCGCCGAGAAGAAGTGCGCGCTTCTCGTAGCGGAGGCCCGCCTTGACAATCAGGCCCCCGAGTTCGATCTTGTCGCGTGTATCCTTCTTCCGCGCTTGCGAGTTTCTTGCGCGCTGCATCCGATCAATCCTCGCCAGTGCTGACTTGATCTGCTCCAGCGCGGTTCGACGCGCTTTGCGGGGTTCTGCTTGCCCCGCCTTTGTCCTTTTCTGTCGACGCAGGTCTCGTCCCGCAAAATCGTTTGACGAGACTTTCGAATGCCGTCTGAAGATCAGATTCCTCGATTTCCATGTCGCCTAGCCCAGCCTTGAGAGCGACGCGACCAATGCGCTCGGCCTCCCGCGTTTCGGTTTGCTTCAACTGCTCCTGGAGACGGACGATTTCTTCGCGAATTCTTGCAGACGGTTTCTTCATTCCCGGTCGGCCTTTCATACGGTTTCGACTTCCTCAAGCAGGAAGGTCCCGCAGATTGGCGAGATGATCTACTGACAGAAATGCGAGTTGGCGCAGCCAACACCTTTGAGCATGATCCCGACCGTTCCGAAGGAGCGGATCCGAAGGGCGCAATTATACGTCGCTGACGCGACGCTCTGCGCTTGGCCTTTTCGGGCCGCCGCTCCTGACGAGCTTATTGAATTCGATTGCTCGAACGAGCTGGTTTCACAGTGACCGTCCCGCATTTTTCAGTCACGATCGTTGCCCGCGGGTCCGGCCGCAGCGCAGTGCTGTCGGCTGCCTACCGCCATTGCACCAAGATGGAATATGAGCGGGAAGCCCGGACGATCGACTACAGCCGGAAGCAGGGTTTGCTTCATGAGGAGTTTGTCATTCCAGTCGACGCGCCGGGGTGGTTACGCGAAATCATTGCCGACCGCTCGGTTTCATCTGCGTCGGAAGCCTTCTGGAACAAGGTCGAGGATTTCGAGAAGCGCTCTGACGCACAGCTTGCCAAGGACGTGACGATCGCCTTGCCGATCGAACTCTCGGCTAAGCAGAATATCGAGCTTGTCCGCGATTTTGTCGAAAGGCATGTCATCGACAAGGGCATGGTGGCCGATTGGGTCTTCCACGATGCGCCTGGCAATCCGCATGTCCATTTGATGACCACATTGCGCCCGCTGACGGAAGACGGTTTCGGTGCCAAGAAAGTGCCCGTGCTCGGAGCGGACGGCAATCCGCTCCGCAACGACAGCGGCAAGATCGTCTATGAGCTTTGGGCTGGAAGACTGGATGATTTCAATGTCTTTCGCGACGGCTGGTTTGCCTGCCAGAATCGGCATCTGGCAGTTGCAGGTCTCGACATCCGCATCGATGGCCGTTCCTTCGAAAAGCAGGGTATCGAGCTGACCCCGACCATCCATCTCGGCGTCGGCGCCAAGGCAATCGAACGGAAGGCGGAAGGCTCGGGCGAACAGGTCTCGCTCGAGCGGCTGGAATTGCAAGATGAGCGCCGGGCCGAGAATGCGCGACGAATTCAGCGCAATCCGGGGATCGTACTTGACCTGATTGCGCGGGAAAAGAGCGTCTTCGATGAGCGCGATGTCGCCAAGTTCCTGCATCGCTATATCGACGACGCAATCCTTTTCCAAAGCCTTCTTGCGCGCATCCTGCAGAGCCCCGCGACCCTGCGTCTCGATCGGGAGAGGATCGACTTCGCCACAGGTCAATGCACCCCGGACAAGTACACAACCCGTGAGTTGATCCGGCTGGAAGCCGAAATGGTCAATCGAGCAATCTGGTTGTCGAAGCGATCGTCGCACAAGGTTCAAAAGACAGTGCTCGGCGCGACCTTTGCACGCAATGATCGCCTGTCCGATGAACAGACGAGCGCAATCGAACATGTCGCCGGTGGCGAAGGTATCGCGGCAGTGATCGGTCGGGCCGGTGCTGGCAAGACCACAATGATGAGGGCCGCTCGACAGGCATGGGAAGCAGCCGGATATCGCGTCGTTGGCGGTGCCCTTGCCGGCAAGGCAGCGGAAGGTCTCGAGAAGGAAGCAGGCATCATCTCCCGCACGCTTTCGTCGTGGGGGCTCCGTTGGAGCCAGGGCCGCGATCAGCTCGACGACAAGACGATTTTCGTTCTCGATGAGGCGGGCATGGTCTCGTCGCGGCAGATGGCGCTGTTCGTTGAAACAGTCACCAAAGCCGGCGCCAAACTCGTTCTCGTCGGCGATCCGGAACAGTTGCAGCCGATCGAGGCGGGCGCTGCCTTCCGAGCGATTGCCAATCGTATCGGCTATGCCGAACTCGACACGATATATCGCCAACGCAAACAATGGATGCGTGACGCCTCGCGCGATCTTGCGCATGGCAACATCGGCAAGGCGGTCGAAGCCTATCGGTCGAATGGAAGGATGATCAGCGCCGAGCTGAAGATTGAAGCGGTCTCAAACCTCATTGCGGATTGGAGCCGCGACTATGATCCAGCCGGGTCTTCCCTGATCCTTGCTCATTTGCGTCGTGATGTCCGGACGCTGAACGAGCTGGCGCGTGCCAAGCTCATTGAGCGGGGCGTCATCGATGGTGGGTCTACCTTCAAGACAGCCGATGGAGATCGCAACTTCGCGGCCGGCGACCAGATCGTTTTCCTCAAAAATGAGGGATCACTTGGTGTCAAGAACGGCATGCTTGCCAAGGTCGTTGAAGCGGGGCCCGGCCGCATTGTTGCCGTCATCGGCGAAGGCGAGCGTCGCCGCCATGTCGCGGTCGAGCAGCGCTTCTACAATAATGTCGACTACGGCTATGCCACTACAGTGCACAAAGCCCAGGGCGCTACTGTCGATCGAGTGAAGTTGCTTGCATCTCTTTCCCTCGACCGTCACCTCACCTATGTCGCCATGACCCGCCACCGCGAGGATCTCAGCGTCTATTATGGCCGCCGGTCCTTCACAAAGGCTGGAGGCCTCATCGAATTGCTGTCTCGCACGAACGTCAAGGAAACGACGCTCGACTATGCGCAAGGCAGCCCCTACCGACAGGCGCTCCGCTTTGCTGACGCACGCGGTCTTCATGCCGTCAATGTCGCCCGAACGCTTGTTCGTGACCGGCTCGCTTGGACAGTCAGGCAGAAGCACAACCTCATCACGCTCGCGTCGCGCCTGGCCGCTGTCGGATCCCGACTCGGCCTGGTCGGGCCGGCGATGAAATACCACGCAATCAAGGAGGCAGAGCCCATGGTTTCCGGGATCACCACTTTTTCGAGGTCGATCGGGCAGGTCGTCGAGGACAGGCTCGCGGCCGACCCGGGTTTAAAAAAGCTATGGGAAGATGTCTTCGTTCGGTTCCACCTCGTCTATGCCCAACCTGAGGCCGCATTCAAGGCCATCGATGTCGCTGCGATGCTGGCTGACCGGACGAGGGCGTCAGCGACACTGCTCAAGATCGCCGAAGAGCCGAGTAGCTTCGGTGCCCTCAAAGGCAAGACGGGTTTGTTCGCCAGCAAATCCGACGAGCAAGATCGGGACACGGCGGTCGTCAATGTCACTGCGCTGGCGCGCAGTCTGGGCCGCTATCTTGAAATTCGCGCCAATGCAAAACGAGAGTATGAGACAGAGGAGTGCGCCGCCCGCCAGAAGAGCGCGATCAATATTCCCGCTCTTTCTCCGAACGCCAGATCGGCGCTCGAGCAGGTTCGCGATTCGATCGACCGCAGTGACTTGCACGCAGTCCTCGAGCACGGGCTCGCCGACGAGAGGGTGAGGCTGGAGCTTGAGGGGTTTGCAAAGGCTGTTGCGGAGCGCTTCGGGGAACGGACTTTCCTAGGGATTTCGGCAAGGGACTCGAGCGGGCAAACCTATCGATCCCTCACGACCGGGATGAACTCTCTGCAGAAGGCAGAAATGAAGACGGCCTGGAATTTTCTGCGCGCGGCTCAGCAATTGTCCGCCCAAGAGCGGTCGACATCCTCTCTGAAGCAGTCCGAGGCCTTGCGGCAAACGATCAGGAAGGGGCTTTCACTGAAATGACCTTTTTGCACGATCAGCGCCGGCAAACATCGCGAATTTGGCGTCGCGTGAGTCTGCCTGTCGCACTTATCGCAGCTCTCTTAGCTCTCATCGTGACCGGAGGCGCGCTTGGGTATCGGATCAATCTAACGCCGAGCGAACCTCTCGGGATCTGGCGAATTCAAATGCCGGAAGGACCCTACAAGATTGGCGATCTGGTCTTTGTCTGTCCGCCGCCGACGCCCACCATGCGAGAAGCGTTTGACCGCGGTTACCTTCGATCGGGGATCTGTCCCGGTGGCTATGCGCCGCTCATCAAAACCATCGCTGCGATGTCATCACAAAGGATCGAAATTGACCGCTTGGTTAGGATCGACGGCCTTGCATTGCCGCATTCCGCACCGGCCCAGCTGGACGGCAAAGGTCGGAGCTTGAGGCGATTCAGCGGAGGAACGGTACCGACGGGCTACGTGTTTCTTCACTCTGGTTTCATCGGGTCCTTCGACTCTCGCTACTTTGGTCCAGTGCCTGCCTCCGGGGTGCTCGGCCTGGCAAAGGCGGTCCTCACCTATGCGCCGTGAACTGGTCCGCAACAGTGTCCTCTTGGGCGCGGCACTAGCGGCTGGCTGGATCGGTTGGTGCGGAAATCCCCTCACCCTTCCTGTGTCTGCCGCCTTTCCGTTTATCTGGTCCGTGGCGCGCAACCGGCCAAGTGCCGCCATGGCATCGGCGACCTATTTCCTTGCGGCATCTCGAGGTTTGCCGCATGGCGCAGTCGCCTTCTATGGTTCAAATCTCTTGTCCGGTCTGTTGCTCTGGTTGATAGCGTCGGCGGCCTTCGTCAGCGTCCACGCCGTCCTGTGGACCGAGAGATCGGGATGGCGTCTTGCAATCCGTTATCTCTTGGTCATGTTTTTGATGGCAGTGCCGCCCTTTGGAATTTTGGGCTGGGCTCACCCGATCACCGCCGCCGGAGTTCTGTTTCCCGGCTGGGGGTGGGTCGGTCTTGGCACAATGGCAGCCGGCCTCTTGATCATGACGACCAGGCTTCGGCCGGCTGCAGCCATAGCCATTATTGGCTTGTGGCTCTGGTCCGCCGCACAGTGGACGACGCAGCACCTACCCTCTTCGTGGTATGGTGTCGAGCTTACACTTGGAGCGTCGCTCGGCAGAACCAGCAATCTCGAACGGCAGCGTGGCCTTGTTGCAACGGCGCGGGCGGCAAGGCGCGGCAAAGGCGCCGTGGTTGTGTTGCCAGAGAGTGCGATCGGCTTCTGGACACCAACGGTCGAACGGCTATGGCTGCGTGAATTGCGAGCAAGCGGGTTGACGGTCGTCGCAGGCGCATCCGTGGTCGACGAGATCGGTTACGACAATGTGCTCTTGGAACTTTCGGAGTTCGGGGCGCGAATTATCTACCGCGAGCGTATGCCGGTCCCCGGTTCGATGTGGCAGCCCTGGCAGTCACTGATTGATGGCGGCGGCGGCGCACGTGCGTATTTCTTCTCCAATCCCGTCGCCGAAATCGCAGGCAAACGGGTTGCGCCGGTGATTTGCTACGAGCAACTCATCGTCTGGCCGGTCGTTCAGTCCATGCTTTACGACCCTGATATCATCGTCGCCGTTGGGAACGGCTGGTGGACAGGCAGCACGTCTATCGTGCCCATCCAGCGTGCCAGTGTCGAGGCTTGGTCGCGTCTCTTCCACAAGCCGCTTGTCTTCTCTGTCAACACGTAGTTCCGGGAGCCCTTCATGCTTGATCCTGCCCTCATAACAAAATGTGCCGATCCCTCCTTGAAGCCGGCGATCGTCGAGCAGTTCGTCAAAGCCGCAGGCTCTTCCGATCCCCTTGCTGTCACCGTGAGAGCGGGAGGGCGATTGGTCCTCGTGCCGAAGGCTGGAACACCCGAGGAAGCAATGGAAATCGTCAAGCAGAATGTCGGACATTCAGTCGTGCGCGTCGGCCTCACGCAGTTTCCTGCAGGTGTTGGCGTAAAAGACATTTCGGAAGTGACGTCAGGTCTTGTCGATCCGTGCGTGAACCTGCGCCTGGGAACGAGAATGTTCGCAAAGATTCTTCGCATTGTCAGCAAATGGTACGGAAACCCCGAAAGCGCTGAAGTTTTCCCGCAAGTGTTCGAGGATGCCATCGATGCGTGGAAAACGGGCGAGTTCGAGGCTCAAAGCGTATTTCAGGCCGAAGATCCCAGTGGATCGATCGCAGGTCAAGGCGAACTGGACGATCCAAATGGGAGGTATCCAGGAAAGCCCGAAAGCGCCTCATCGAGCTCGTCCGAACCACCCGGTGAAAACGAACTCGGCCGCGCGGGCATGCGGATCGATTTATCTCGAATCCTTCGCCAGTAGGTCAGGTGCGAAAGTCTTGACGACCCAATCCGTACGGCGATTCACCTGCCCTTCGAACACAACCGTCGCAGGCGGCGCTAGTTTAGACCGGCGCTTCTAGCGGCAGGAATAGATGGAAAAATCATGTGGTCATTGACTGGAGAAAGGTTGATCACGTCCTGAATTCGAAAGCGATATCTGGCGCCGCAGGCGTCGGCATAGAGATACCTTCCTCTAAGGTGGAGGCTTGCCACCAGAAGATCACGTTGATCATCACGGTCAATTACCGACAATACAAACATTCGAGTCTTTATCCGCTTCAATGAAAATCAGTTTGAATAGAGTTTAGTTAAAGTATTGATAAAATAATGTAGCATATAAAATTCCATATGCGTCTGGCGTGCAGAAAAATAGCGTAAATAGTACTTACCTATGATTCTTCTGTCGGGCTCCTTCCTCCCGAACCCGCCTCGTCGTCACCATGCCCGCTTTCCTTTGAACAGAGGTCCACGGGGCAACTACACGTTCACTTTGGCTTGTCCGCTTTCACTCGAGGGGCGATCAACGTCGAGAGAGGGGTATGATGCCCTTAATCGAATATTCGACGCGATGGCGAAAGAAATTGGCCTGGTCTGTCGCTTCACGCCAAGCTGCATGACTGTATTGCCCCCCGAATGCGATCCGATCTATCGCCCACGAGCAAGCCAGGATACCGAACAGGAAGAGTAAGCCGCGCATGCGGATACATTAGTCGCCTTCTATTTAGAAATGCCTAACGCAGGCTCAGCCCAGCGTCTGAGATTGGTGAGCTTTGCAAATCCTGCATTGCACGACCGGCGGCCATAGCCGAAGTCCCGATCGATCCTCCCGGTTGGATCTATAGAGAAAATTCTGACGACAGCCTCCATGACCTTACCAGGCCGCGCGTAGCGTTGCGCCACTGATGGGGTCAACGCGGTGACCCGGGACGCTGCTTCTTCGCGGAACGAAAAGCGCATTGTCGCAGCATTCGGCGTAATATGAGTCTCGTTAGCCACGAACGAGCGGCATCGGAATTCTCGCTTAACCCGGCCTTGGACCTGTGCTTTTCTATGCGGGTATCCGGCCGGGAGCTGACAGGGCCGACTGTCGGGGGAATGGAGGGGAAGCTTTGGAGCGAAGGCTAGCCGCAATCCTAGTTGCCGATGTCGTCGGGTTTTCACGACTTGTCGAAGCCGATGAACGCAATACGCTTGCGGTTCTGATAAATTTACAGACCTCGGTGTTTCGTCCACTGATTGCAAGACATGCCGGCCGGCTGGTCAAATTGATGGGCGATGGGCTGATCGCCGAGTTCAGCTCGGTGGTTGAGGCTGTCTCGTGCGCAATCGCGATCCAGAACACATTGGCGAATGAACAGGAGCCGGCCGGTTCCGCAAACAGGATCATCCTTCGCATAGGCATCAATCTCGGTGATGTCGTGGTGGACGGTGACGACCTGCTCGGGGATGGTGTCAACGTTGCGGCCCGACTGGAGCAGTTGTGCCAGCCGGGTGATCTTCTGATTTCGGGGGCAGCCTACGAACAGCTCGCTGGAAAGGTTGACGCGAATTTCGACTACGCTGGTGAGCAGCACCTCAAAAACATCGCGCGGCCGATCAAGGCATACCATTTACCACTCAGCGGGTCTGCCTACGCTTCACCCGAAACTCCAAAATCGACCGGGCCTGCCATTGCCGTACTTCCATTTGAGAACATGTCCGGTGATCCGGAGCAGGCTTACTTCAGCGACGGAATAACTGAAGACATCATTACGGAATTGGCACGGTTCAGCGAGCTTATGGTAATAGCGAGAACCTCGTCATTTGCGCTACGCGGCCGAATGCTCGATTTGCGCGAGGTCGGCAGGACGCTCAGCGCGGGCTATGTCGTAGAAGGGAGTGTAAGGCGCGCTGGTAACCGTGTTCGAATTACGGTTCAGCTCGTCGAGACAGCGAGCGGGACGCACCTATGGGCAGATCGATATGACCGATCCCTTGACGATATTTTTTCCACTCAGGAGGAGATTGCGCAGAGCATCGTCGCCATGGTCGCACAACGCGTCATAGACGACAACGAATTGACGTCACGACGCCGTCGCCCGGAAGACATGCGGGCATATGATCTCTTTCTGCAGGGCAACCGCCTCTCTGACGACTTCAGGCCAGGAGCGCAGGAACGCGCGGAGGCGCTTTTTGAGCGTGCCGCTAAAATTGATCCGACTTTTGCCAGAGCCCATACAGGCCTCGCCTACATATACCTCAACCGCGCGTCGGACGGTGCTATTGGCATTCCAAGACAAGAGGATGAGAACAGGATCAAAGCACTGCGTTCAGCCGAGATGGCTTTTGCCCTCGATCCGAGCGATCCACGGGTTCAGTCCACACTGGGATACATTTGCTTGACGTGGCGAGACTTCAAACGAGCTGAACATCATCTTGGGCTGGCGAAGTCGATGAACCCCAACGATGCTACCATCCTGATAATGTGGGCATGGATGCAGGGAGCGATTGGGCGGGCTGAGGAGGGCTTGGCCGGTGCGGAGATCGCGTATCGACTGAACCCGTTATATCCCAGTTGGTACAACTATTATAAATCCCGCCTCCTCTTCCAAACGGAGCGATACGCCGAGGCGGCGGTTCTTCTCGAACAGCGAACATTCGCCACGCCGGAAAGGGAGCCGCGAGACATGGCGTGGCGCGCGGCCGCCTACGCTCACCTCAACCGGATCGAGGATGCAGAGAAATGCGGCCGGGTCTTCCTCGATGCTGTCAGCAGGCGATGGTGCGGAGATGCGACCGCGGGTCCGGTTGATTATGTAAACTGGCTTGTAGATGTCTCATACCTCAGAGAAGAAAAGGACGTTGATCGGCTACGCCAAGGATTGAGGCTTGCGGGTCTACCCGCGTGAGGGGCGACACGCGAACCCGCTGCCATGCCATCAATGAAAGTTCCTCGCCTTCACCCTCAAGGTATCAATATGCAGGTCCGGGACGAAAATGTCCCTCGGCTTGGCCGCCGCCGTATCACGTGAGTCTGGGCTGCCTGGCGAACCATGCGCAAATTCATCGCCCCTACCTGTCGGCAACTTGAAGTCCAGATCGCGATCAGTCAGCTCGCCTAATTCACCGGACAGGTCGAAAAGCTGCTGCGCGACAAGATGTGCGACCTCTCCCTCGCGCTGAACGCGGCCGTTTATCGCCATCATCGACGATCCGAGGACGATCCGACGCCGGCGTTCGAACAGGCTTGGCCAGACGACGAGATTGGCCGGCCCAGTCTCATCCTCGATGGTGATGAACATCACGCCTTTCGCCGAGCCAGGCTTTTGTCTTACAAGGACGAGACCTGCCGTCATCAACCATCGACCGTCACGAGCGTTCATGGCTTCGGCACAAGTGACGATGCGGCGTGCCGCCAGCTCCTTTCTGAGGAAGGCAATCGGATGGTCGCGCAGTGTTAGTCCGACATGACTGTAATCTGCGACAACGTTATGACCCGCGGTCATCTGTCGGAGTGCGACCTCAGGCTCCTGCTGCTCGGTGATCGCACCTGATTCACGTTCGGAAGCGGCGGCGAACAGAGGAAGAGGTTCGTCACGCAGGGCCTTGATGGCCCAGATCGCATCCCGGCGCTGGAGCTTCAGCGACGGCAGGAAGGCATCGGCTTCGGCAAGTTGTACAAGCGCTTCCGTTGGGACATGCGATCGCCGCCAAACATCGTCGACCGTTTCGAAGGATGCGTTCATCCTGGCGGCGACGATCCGGGCAGAATCGGCTACGGCCAGTCCCTTCACCAAGCGCATTCCGAGGCGGACCGCGTGGCGATTGGTTCTTTCGATACGCTCGAGCGTACAATCCCAGCGCGACTGGTTGATGCAGACGGGCCGGACTTCAATTCCATGGGCACGCGCATCCTGGACGATCTGGGCAGGCGCGTAGAAGCCCATCGGCTGCGAGTTCAGCAGAGCGGTGCAGAAGACGTCGGGGAAATGGCGCTTCACATAGTTCGAGGCATAGGCGATCAGCGCGAAGGAGGCAGCATGGCTTTCCGGGAAGCCGTATGAACCGAATCCTTCGAGCTGGCTGAACGTCTTCTCCGCAAACTCGGCCGAGTATCCGTTCTTGATCATCCCCGAGACCAGCTTCTCCTTGAAGCGACTGACGCCGCCGGTGAACTTGAATGTGGCCATCGACTTGCGAAGCTGGTCGGCTTCGCCGCCGGTAAAGCCAGCGCAGACCATCGCCACCTTCATGGCTGACTCCTGGAAGAGTGGCACCCCCAGCGTCTTTCCGAGAACGGCTTCCAGTTCCGGTGTCGGGTACTCGACAGGCTCCTTGCCCTCCCGGCGTCGGAGGTAGGGATGGACCATGTCGCCCTGAATCGGACCCGGGCGGACGATAGCCACTTGGATGACAAGATCGTAGAAGGTCCTCGGCTTCATGCGCGGAAGCATGGCCATCTGTGCACGTGACTCGATCTGGAATGTTCCGAGTGTGTCCGCCTTGCGGATCATCGCATAGGTGGCCTTGTCTTCCTGGGGGATTCCCGCGAGGTCGAGGTCCTCGCCTTTGTGCTCGCGAAGCAGATCGAAGGCCTTGGACATGCAGGTCAACATGCCGAGCGCCAGAACATCGACTTTCATGAACTTTAGAGCCTCGATGTCGTCCTTGTCCCATTCGATCACCTGACGGTCGGCCATGGATGCCGGCTCGATGGGAACGAGATCGTCGAGTCGGTCATGGGTCAGCACGAAGCCGCCCGGATGCTGACCGAGATGACGGGGCGCGCCCATCAGTTGCTGGGCGAGCTTGAGCGTCAGAGCAAGTCGCCGGTCCTCAGGATTAAGGCCCTGTTCCCGCAGGCTCCGGTCGCTTGCCAATTCATCCGACCAAGACCACATGCCTGCCGATAGCGCCTTGATGATATCCTCCGGCAACCCGAGCGCCTTGCCGACGTCGCGGATTGCGCCCTTGGCTCGGTACCGCGTTACGGTCGAACAGAGGGCCGCCTTGTCGTGACCGTAGGTCGTGTAAATCCACTGGATGATCTCCTCGCGGCGCTCGTGTTCGAAGTCGACGTCGATATCTGGCGGTTCGTCGCGCTCCTGGCTCACAAAACGCTCGAACAGGAGATCGTTGGTCTCGGGATCGATCGAGGTGATCCCCAGAATGTAGCAGACGGCCGAATTTGCCGCCGATCCCCTGCCCTGGCAAAGAATACCCTTTGAGCGCGCGAAACGAACGATGCTGAACACTGTCAGAAAGTACGGCGCGTACTTCATCGTGCGGATCAGGTCCAGTTCGTGTTTTATGGCCCTGAGGACCTTCTGGGGCAAGCCTTCCGGATATCGGATTGGGATGCATTCGCGGACGTAATGCTCGAGCGACTGCTGCGCGTCCATGCCCATTACGACCGCTTCTTCGGGATATTGGTAGTTCAGCTCTTCAAGAGAAAACCCGCAGCGTTCGACAATCTCCATCGTCCGCGCCAGCGCCTCGCGGTAGCGTGGGAACAGTCGCTCCATCTCCTCGGGCGGCTTGAGGTATCTGTCAGCATGCCGTTCGCGCTCGAAGCCGACCTCATCGATCGTGGTGTTTTTGCGAATGCAAGTGACGACATCCTGCAACTGGCGGCGGCCGGGCTCGTGGAACAGGACATCATTGGTGACGACGGTTTTCACACGGTGACGCGCAGCCATCTTCGAAATCTCGTGAAGCCGCATCTGGTCGTTCGGTCGACGCCTCAGGCAGAGAGACACATAGGTCCGATTGCCGAATACCTCTGCCACCTTGCGAAGCTGGGCAGCGCAGTTCGCGTCCGGCAAATCGGGTAACAGAATGGCCAAAAGTCCTTCTGAATAAGCAACGACATCATCGAGCCCCAGGATGCACTTGCCCTTTCCGCCCCGGCTCTTGCCAAGTGTGAGCAGCCTGGTCAGCCGCGAATACGCGTTGCGATTGGTTGGATAGACAAGGATCGACATCCCGTCCTGCAGATCGAGCCGACATCCGACAACAAGGCGCAAGCCTGTCGCGCGCGATGCCTCGAGTGCCCGGACAATCCCGGCAAGGCTGTTGCGGTCAGCAACGCCGATCGCTTCGATGCCAAGTGCCTTTGCGGTGGCAAACAGCTCGTCGGCGCTGCTTGCGCCACGCAAGAAACTGAAATGGGTCGTGACTTGGAGCTCGGCGTATCTCATCCGAATATTCCGTGCATGAACCATCGATGGGATCCTGTCTCGGAGTCGACCCCGTCACCCGACCTGAATATCCAAAAACGCTCGCCGCCTTCGTCCTCGACAACAAAGTAGTCGCGCACTGCCTCTAGTTCACTGTCGCGCTTCCACCACTCGCCGAAAACGCGTTCAGGACCATCAGCGCGTTTGACCTTTCGTCGTTTGCCACGCCAAGTGATACTCGCAGGCGGATGATCAGGCAGGAGTGCGATAACTTCGATCTGCTCTGGGCGGGCGAGCAATCGCACAGGCCGGGGCCAGTGGTGCGCCCACGTTTCCTCGACATCTGGAGCGGCAGCCGCGATCCGCAGTACACTGCGCTCGGGAACATCTGAGGCGACCGGCACGACCCGGTAGACCCGTTGCCCTCTATTGCCAAACACGTCGATTAGCGGCGTGATGTCATCGTCCTGCTCCTCTATCAGGTCAGAGGCTCGCTGCTCCCCTTCAAGCGGCTGTGTCATAACCGCCGCCAATGTCATCTTCTCGATTCCGAACCCCGGTTCGATTCTTTCAGTACGATCTCGAAAGAGCTTCGACAGCCAGGCAACGTCGCGAGCAGGTTTGGCGGTTCCTGCACGGATTGCCTGGCGCGTACCGTCAACTTTCTCAACAATGAGATCGGTTCGCCGCACGCCAAGACCCTTGCGCTCCAGTTCGGCGACGAGCTGCACAACGAGGCGAGCAACATATTTGTTAATGGTTTCCGCGGCACCGATCGGCTCGGCAAAGACCCTGCTGACCTCTATAAGCTCAGGTACCCGGATCGGATCAATCGGCTCGGCGACCCGACCAAAAATCTGATCCAGGCGACGTCCAAGTTCCGGACCGAAGCGAAGGGTCAGCGGTGCTCGGGGTGTTGTTGATAACTCCCCAATCGACTTGAAACCGAGAATATTGAGATCGCTAACGATCTTGGCCGGAAGCCTGAGCAATGAAAGAGGAAGGTGTTCGACGGCCCCGACCGTCTGTCCAATCGGAACTATGACCGTCCCCGTTCGGATCGCGCGAGCACAAGCATGTGCCGCTCCCCACGTGTCGGCCACAGCAACCCGCGCTGTCAGTCCTTTCCCATGGAACCGGTTGGCTATTCCGGTCAACATCGGCAGCTCCCCACCCTGAAGATGGTCAGCACCTTCCGTGTCCATAACAATGCCATCGGGCTCATCAACAGCGACGATTGGAGAATACTGGCTGAGTGCCCAAAGCGTGATCCTTGCGAGAGCTGTTGCGTCGGCCGCCGGATCGGCGTCGATCAGCATCAAGCCCCTGAATATGGCCTGGGCTTTTGCCGCCGCCATCCCAACACGGACTCCCGCTTTCCTTGCTGCAGCGTCGGCCGCCGAGACCCATCGCTTTGGGCCGCTCTTTGCGATTACGGCAACGGGTTGCTCAACGGGAATAGAAGGGTCGTTGCGACGTATTCGATCCGTCGCCAACTCCGGCAGATAGATGGATACGACCCTGGACATCACACGCTCCTACGAAAAACTCAGCGCACTCACCCGCTTTCACCCGCATCAGTTCCAGAAACCATCTCGGCCTTCCCACACCCGGAACGGAAGCTCCTCCGACGGCACGACGCTCACACGCCACCTGGTCGTTGCCGCGGACGGTTGGCCGAAGTCGGAGGCCCCCGTCTGTCGCCGCCAGCGTCGAACGACCAGACCCATGGTTCCCGTTTTTTCGGCGGCAAGCTGCAGCCTGCGGGAGGCTGTCATCGGCAGTCGGACAAGTTCGGCGACGACCGCTCCGAGACCGCCGAACGATAGGGCCTCCTCCATGGAAGCAAGCACGTCTTCCTCCTTGTCGGCCCCGACGAAGACGACGCGGCCGGCTGAAAGCCAGCCTGAGCCAAAGCCGGAAGGAAGAGGTCCGGCACTTGGTACGCGCTGCTATTCCAGCGGCAAACAAAGCGGCTGCCGCGCCGTCGACGCTTCCCGATCCACCACCGGCGAACTCATGCACGGATCCGAAAGACAGCCCGCCTCCCGGCAGATGTTCATGGATCTCGCGAACATCGAAGGCCAGAAGCTGATTGCGGCGAACTAGGACACCTTCAAGGCGCGCGATAGGCTCTGTAAGCTCGGTGATGACAGGGTTTGCGCCTGGCTGCGCCATTCTGTGGCCTTCGTCAATTCAAGGGTTCCATCTCGTTCAAAAGCGAGTATGTTCTACATTTGTTCCTTTCTGGAATGTGAGTCAACGGGGCGCTTTTCGGGTGGATAGTGAACCAACAGTCCATCCACAGCGGCGCAGGGCTTCGATCCCTGAGGGAATTCAAGGTGCTAGCAAAGAGCGGTCCACAGGGCGTACAATATCTTTCGGATGAGAAAAAATTCCTGCTGTGAGCCGGCTCTGCGTGACTATCGAGGAGCCATCATCGTTATCGCATGCGATGTCTGTCAGCGGGCGACCGCTCTCGGCTGGAAGGCCCTTGTCAGACAGTGCGGGGCCAGCCTGTCCTTTCCGGCAACTTCGACGGCGGCTGACTGTTGGCTGTTTGCGACTGAACGGCGTGGATGGCGTCGACCGTTGTCAGGCTCGGTTTCCGTGTTTAGCTCCTGTTATGGAAACACTCGATGAATGATCCCGCCGCAAATCTATCAATCGAGCGCCACCGCAAGATCGTCCATATCGACATGGACGCCTTCTACGCGTCCGTCGAGCAGCGCGATAACCCGGAGCTTCGTGGACGACCGGTCGCAGTCGGCGGTTCGGAGGCGCGCGGCGTGGTGGCGGCCGCCAGTTACGAGGCGCGTAAGTTCGGCGTCCATTCGGCAATGCCTTCAGTGACGGCAAAGCGCAAATGCCCCAACCTGATCTTCGTGAAGCCGCGCTTTGACGTCTACAAGGCTGTTTCAGCTCAGATCAGGGAAATCTTTGCCGAATACACCCCAATGATCGAACCGCTGTCGCTCGACGAGGCCTATCTCGATGTTACGGAGAACCTGAAGGGCATGGAGATCGCGACGGAGATCGCGCTTGAAATCAGGGCCAAGATCAAGGCGACGACCAACCTCAACTCATCTGCAGGAATCTCCTACAACAAGTTCCTGGCCAAAATGGCGAGCGACCTCAACAAACCAAATGGCCAGGCCGTCATTACGCCGAAGAATGGACCAGCCTTTGTGGCTGCGCTCCCTGTCGAGAAGTTTCACGGCATCGGCCCAGCGACTGCGGAGAAGATGCATCGTTTCGGTATCGAAACTGGAGCCGATCTAAGAGAGAGGGATCTCGAGTTTCTGGTTCGGCATTTCGGCAAGTCCGGGCCGTATTTTTACGGCATCGCGCGTGGGATCGATGATCGTCAGGTAAAGCCAAACAGGGTCCGAAAATCTATCGGAGCGGAAGACACGTTCACTGTGGATATTCACACCTACGAGCCTGCCCTGGAAGGATTGAAGCCCCTGATTGCGAAGGTCTGGCAGTACTGCGAGGCAAATCGGATTACCGGCAAGACCGTGACGCTCAAGGTTAAGTACGCCGACTTCATGCAGATCACCCGCGCAAGGACGATTGGCCATGGTTTCCGATCGAAAGAGGAAATCGAGGAATCCATTTGCGTGCTGCTGGGAGCCGTCTTTCCTATCAGGAAGGGAATACGGCTGCTCGGCGTGACAATCTCCTCGCTCGAGCATCTGGCCGACACGTGCGTTGAACAGCTGGCCCTGCGTCTATGATGGGCAGCGGCTTGAAAATCAGTTTCGCCCCCGCGTCGCTACCACGCGGTACGAGCCGTACCCAACGCGAACGAATTCATCGACTGTACGTGGGCGACGTGCGGTTTCACCGTCACAACGCAGTTCCCCGGGTAGCTAAGCTTATGCTGGGCAAGGTGTTTCAGCAATTCCACGACATTACGCTTCTCAGTGAGCGGAAACGAAAAAGTCATCCAAATTCCTCCATACGGCACGTTTCGGGCGCCATTTAGGACTTGGTTTCTTTCGCTCCGCAATATGAAATATTTAGTAATAAAATTAAAATCGATTAGTTTTTTCGCTCGATTTTTTAAAATCGATTTAAAATCGTCTAGCGCCCTGCTCATCGTCCACACCACGGTCGCGGCGTCTGTGGGCACTTCGCTTCACTACAGACGAGGGGTACAGCGAGCCCCTCGCCTAGTGCGATCTCGATGTCTCTTTTGAGATTGGTTGCTGTTTCCATCGTTCACCAGTGCCGATTGATGGAGTTTAGCCAGCTAAGGGATGCTTTCAGCGGCAGATCGACTTATAGTCAGTCATGTGTAAGCAGCGCGCATCCAACCACAATGCGGACGCTGAACGAATTTGGCCCCCTCTCGCTACGCAGGCTGGAAAGGCCCTGACGCCTCCCTCGAGTGGAGTTTCATCGCGCTCATCAAATCGAAAAGAAAAAAAGGGGCCACGCAAAAATACCGTGGCCCATAAGTTGTGAAGGTCGAAAACCTCCAGAGGGGAACAGCTGCTGCGCGGAACTGGGAGGAGAAGCCGCTATATGCATCAGCTGTTACCGTTATGATCGTTTTTTGACCAATTGGAAAACATTTTTTGTGCAATGCAGCCATGCAAATGTGGATACTTGCAGCAAACCGCGCCGGTACCTCCGCGCTGTTCCTCCATTGGTCGTTCCGTTTCGCTGAGTTCAGCGCCTTAATGACCGGACCTTTGTCCGACACAACTTCGTTTCGACGCCTAGCCGCTTCGTGGTGCCTTGAAAGTCCGGGCCAAATGGCTGACCTTCGGTCCCCAGAAAAGGGAGGCGACTAGCGCATGTGTAATCTCTACCGCATGGATGATCGCGACTGGGTCAACAAATGGGCGCAGGACGTTGAGAGCCTGATCAACCTGATGCCCGCCTATCAGATCAACCCGGATCAATGGGCACCCGTCATCCGAAACACCTCCGACGGTAGGAAACAGCTCGCGAACTGCCGATGGGGCCTGCCCTCTCCGAGCTACTTGCAGAGGAAGGCAGCCGAAACCCGCGCTGAAAAGCTTCGAAATAAGGGCCTTCCAGTGGACATGGACGAACTCTTACGGATGGAGCCGGACGGCGGCGTTACCAACATTCGCAACTTGACTTTACCCCATTGGAAACGATGGTTCGGCCTTGAACACCGATGTCTCGTGCCCGTGACGGCCTTTGCTGAGCCAGACCCGGCAAGCAAGGAAGAAGGCGGCAGGACACCAAACGCGTGGTTTTCTGCAAGACCCGACAAGGCGGTCATGTTCTTCGCTGGCCTCTGGGTGAGACAATGGAAGAGCGTCCGCAAGGTCAAGGATGGGCTGACGACTGATGATCTCTACGCAATTCTGACAACGGAGCCGAACGACATCGTCCGGAATGTGCACGAGAAGGCGATGCCGGTCCTTCTGCAGACTGCTGAGGAGATCGAAATCTGGATGCGCGCACACTGGGAGGAAGCCAGACACCTGGCCCGGCCGCTACCAAACGACCGCATCGCCATCACGTCACGGGAGCCTTACGGGTCCACGATTGTAAACAAGGCTGGCGAGCCGCTTCCCGAACCGATGGTGCTTTAGAAGAACTCCGATCTCGGGAGACAGTGACCACTTCATAAAGTGTTGGAGCGCGTCTCATATGCAGGTGCTGCGCAAGTTAGATTCGGAAGTAGAACCAACGTCTAATTGTCCCGCGCCGAAAATGGAGCAGGAATACCAACCTGGTCCGGGCGCTAGGGAGCGGACACGCGGACATCGATCTCGATAAGTTGTCGTCGGCAACACACTGCTGACGAGAATACTAACGCTCTGGGAGGAGCCGATGAGTGCATCAGCATTTGCGCGGCATGCCAACTTAATCCAAGAGGCGATCGGCTCGAACGCTGCGGCCAGGTCCGCACTTGTCGCATCCTGGTGCAGATCGGCAGACCTTCACCGGCTCGACCCCGCCGAAAGCAATCGAACGAAACGACTGACGGATTCGGAGTTGCGCTTTGCTCGCCAGAAAATCGAACCGCTGGTCCGGGCTGCCTGCACTAGCCTTGATCGACTGTACCGCGCGGTTGGGGGCATTGGCTGCTGTGTTCTTCTCGCCGACCGCGACGGCATCCCGGTTGAGCGGCGTGGCGCCGTCGCCGACGACGAGACATTCAGGGAATGGGGGCTTTGGACGGGAACTGTCTGGAGCGAAGAAAGCGAGGGGACAAACGGAATCGGCACGTGCTTGGTAGAGCAGCGCGCTTTGACCATCCACCGAGATCAACATTTTTACTCCCGCAATACCCTTCTGTCCTGCACGACCGCGCCGATTTTCGATCACGAGGGCAAGCTCGCCGCCGCTTTGGACGTGTCCTCTTGCCGCGCGGATTTGACGGAGGGCTTCGTCAATTTGATCACAATGGCCGTTGGCGACGCGGCGCGAAGGATCGAGGCGGAGAACTTTCGTATCGCCTTTCCTGAAGCACGCATTATTGTCGCTTCGACAAACGAAAAGATGCCAAACCCTCTTCTCGCCGTCGACAGCAATGATTTGGTGATCGGCGCGACCCGATCTGCGCGCATCGCATTCGGAATCACGTCGGAATCGCTGATGAGGTCCCTTCCAGCCGCTGATCTTCTGGGAGATGAACCTGGCTATGCCGGAAATTTGCGGCAGGCCGAGCGCACCGTCCTGGAGCGCACGCTCGCCAGTACCGGCGGCAATGTAACGGCGGCGGCCGAAATCCTCGGGATTTCACGGGCCACGCTTTACCGAAAGCTCGCCAAATTTGGTCTGCGGGGCGCCCAATAGGAATTTTGCAGGGCACAGTGTCTCAACCTTGAGACACTGTGCCCTGCCGAACTGCCGCGCGCGGGCTGACATTCCGTCGAAAGCGAAAAACACTCCCACAAGGCGTCGCGCAGGGCGGCGCGTTTTGGGAGGAAAGCATGAACAAGGTCGAATTCCGTCGCACGGCCAAGGTGCCGTTTGCCAAGAAGTACGACAATTTCATCGGCGGCAAGTGGACGCCCGCGAAATCAGGCAGGTACTTCGACAACACCTCTCCGGTCAACGGCCGGGTCCTTTGCGAGATCGCCCGTTCGGAAGCTGTGGACGTCGAGGCCGCTCTTGACGCGGCCCATGGCGCCAAGGACGCCTGGGGCAAAACCAGCGCCGCAGAGCGGGCGCGGCTGCTCAACCGCATAGCCGACAAAATGGAAGAGAACCTCGGCATACTGGCGCTCGCGGAAACCTGGGACAACGGCAAGCCGATCCGTGAGTCAACCGCGGCCGACATTCCGCTCGCCATCGATCATTTCCGCTATTTCGCCGGAGCCATCCGCGCGCAGGAAGGTTCAATCGCCCAGATCGACGACGATACGGTCGCCTACCATTTCCACGAGCCTCTGGGGGTCGTCGGCCAGATCATTCCCTGGAACTTTCCGATCCTGATGGCCGTGTGGAAGCTGGCACCTGCACTGGCTGCTGGCAATTGCGTCGTGCTCAAACCTGCCGAACAGACGCCGGCATCGATCCATGTGCTGCTCGAACTGATCAGCGACATCCTGCCACCAGGTGTTCTCAACGTCGTCAATGGATTTGGCCTCGAGGCAGGCAAGCCGCTCGCCTCGAACCCGAGGATCGCCAAGATTGCGTTTACCGGGGAGACGACCACCGGACGCTTGATCATGCAGTACGCCTCGCAGAACCTGATCCCCGTCACGCTGGAGCTCGGCGGGAAGAGCCCGAACATCTTCTTCTCGGATGTGGCAGACGAAGACGACGATTTCTTCGATAAGGCAATTGAAGGCTTCGTCATGTTCGCCCTTAATCAGGGCGAGGTCTGCACGTGCCCCAGCCGCGCCTTGGTTCACGAGAAGATTTATGACCGCTTCATGGAAAGGGCATTGAAAAGGGTCGAAGCGATTGTTCAAGGTGATCCGCTCGACCCTGCGACAATGATCGGAGCCCAGGCCTCCAGCGAGCAGTTGGAGAAAATTCTCGCCTACCTCGACATCGGAAAGAAGGAAGGCGCTGAGGTCCTGATCGGGGGTGAGCGCAACGAACTCGCCGGAGACCTCGCCGGCGGTTTCTACGTCAAACCGACTGTCTTCAGGGGCACGAACAAAATGCGCGTCTTTCAGGAGGAGATCTTCGGGCCCGTGGTTTCCGTCGCAACGTTCAAGGACGATACCGAGGCCCTTTCAATCGCAAACGACACCTTGTACGGCCTCGGTGCCGGCGTGTGGACCCGAGACGGCACGCGCGCCTATCGGTTTGGCCGCGCAATCCAGGCAGGCCGCGTCTGGACCAATTGCTATCATGCCTATCCCGCGCACGCGGCCTTCGGCGGCTACAAACAGTCCGGCATCGGGCGCGAGACCCATAAGATGATGCTCGACCACTACCAGCAGACGAAGAACATGTTGGTGAGCTACAGCCCGAAAAAGCTTGGCTTCTTCTGATAACCTCCCAAGCGCATGCGGTGTGGCCATCCCGGCCACACCGCCCCATCCCCGGAGGTCACCATGCAGGACAAAGTCTTTCTCGGAAGAGTAAGGGCGACGCCAGCGGCGATAACGCTTCTGGACGAAATCATCACCGACCATGGACCGGTCCTGTTTCACCAGTCAGGTGGTTGTTGCGACGGATCTTCGCCCATGTGTTATCCCCGCGATGATTTCATGGTCGGCGATCACGATGTCCTTCTCGGCACCGTTGGTGACACGCCGGTCTACATCAGCGCATCCCAATACGAGGCCTGGAAGCACACTGAATTGACCATCGACGTCGTCCCGGGCCGCGGCGGGATGTTCTCCCTCGACAATGGCCGCGAGCAGCGCTTCCTGATCCGCTCCGCGATTTGCGAGGTGTCATCCCAACCGCTTCCGTAGAGACCACGGCTCCGAATTGCGATGCTTCAGCTGCTGAGCCGGATCAAAGGCATCACCGGACAAATGGCAGGTAGGCTTCCGCGGGGCGGCGACACAGTGGTGCGCCAGGGCCTTGCGATCACACGTGCAGGTTACGATTGAAGTCGTTCTTGAAGAAGGAGCTGGCCAATCGACGACCTCGATGTGGAACAATTGCCACACTGGCGCGCGAACACCGTCTGCTGCAGGAAGAATGGCGAGCGTTTGCTTTTCCTTTTTTAGGAATGTCCCATAACCTGCATGTGCCCAAATGGGCGGAAACGTCGCCAATGCCTGTCGAAGGCAATAGCAGAGCATTGGCGGCGTTTCGTTCGGTTGGCATTCTGTTCGCATTTGAGCGGTTTCGATCGGCGCGGATCCTATTTTCGCAGAGTCGCCAGATAGTGCTCGAGTGCCTTGATCGCCTTGTCGCGGTCCGCGCCTTTCAGCGCCGAGCCGATATCCCACTGCAGGTCGCCCTCGCTGTTCGAAAACATATCCTTCATTGCTTCTTGGGCGGTTCGAGCGCCGATCACACGGTAGGTCTTGATGGGATAGGCGAAGCCCTTGACGGTCAACGGAGGCAGTTCCTCGGCCTCGATTTCGTCCTTGACCAAAGCGTAGGTCTCGCCCGCCAGCAATATGCCGCCGAGGTCGGCATGGCTCTGCAGTCTAGAAGCGAGGTTCACCTCGCCGCCGATGATGGTATAGTCCATCCGATCCTCGCTGCCGAAATTGCCCACGGTGCAATAGCCTGTATTGATGCCGATGCGCAGATGGAACGGCAGGGCAAAGCCGGCTCCTGCCCATTCCCCGCGTAACTCCTGCATCCTGTTCTGCATGGCGATCGCCATTCTGACGCAGGCGACAGCGTCTTCCCTGGTGCCCCTGGTTTCCGGATCGCCGAAGAACACCAGGATTGCATCGCCGATGAACTTGTCGATTGTCGCGCCGTATGTCAGAGCCAGCTTCGCCATCTCGGTCAGATAGTGATTGAGCAGATCAGTCAGTTCTTCGGACTCGAGCTTGTCGGTCGTCGCCGTGAAGTCGGCGATGTCGGAGAAGAAGACTGTCAGCTTCTTGCGGGTGGACGAAATCTCGACGTTCTGCTTACCGGAGAAGATCGAGGCGAAGACCTGTGGCGAAAGATATTTCGACAGCTTGCTCGAGACCGCTTCCAGCGCCCGGTTCTGCTCACCGATCCGTCGGCTCGCCTCCTCCGCCTCGCTCTTGGCAGCTTCCGTGGCCGTGTGCAGCCGCGCGTTTTCCAGCGCAATCGAGGCAAGTTGCCCGAAACGCTTGAGAAGCTCTACCTCTTCGGCGCCGAACTCGAGGGCCGAGGCGTCGTCGTAGGCGATGCCGAGGACACCGACCACATTGTTGTCGGATTTGAGTGGCACGGCCATGATCGCCCTGATTGTCACATCGAGCTGGGCGGCGGCGGCCGCCCTCCCCGGCCAGGTCGGGTATTCGTTGATGACAAGCGCCTCGCGCGTATGCCAGACCGTCCCCGCCACGCCCTCCTTGCTCTCCAGTTGCTGACCCGCGGCCTGTCCCGCATAGACACCGACGCCGACCATGCGCTGAAGCGTCTCTCCGGCTTCGTCGACAAGATAGACGTATCCATGTTGCGTGCCGAGCAGACCTGCGGCGCGCGTCGTCAAATCCGACAGAAGTCCGGTCAGGTCCAATCTCGCAATCAGGCCGAGCGACGTATCGTGAAGGGCGCCTAGATATTCGCTCTGCCGGCGAAACTGAAATGCCAGCTGCTCCTGTTCCCTGCGGCGGTTCTCGAGGTCGCCGAGATTGGAGCCCAACTGCGCCGTCATGTCGTTGAACGTTGTCGCCAGCGTGCCGATCTCATCGCCCGATTCCACCTTCGCGCGCGCGGCAAGATCGCCTTGGCGAACCCGGTCGGCAACGCCCGTCAAGCGCTGGATCGGCCCGGCGATGCTTTCCCGGAAGATCAGCCCCAGGATCAGGCCGAGAATGGCGGCGGCCACACCACCTAGGAGGATAATGCGCTGGGCCTTCTGGAGCTGGTCGCGGCCGCCACCGAGATCCGCCTGCAGCCGTTGTTGCTCCTCATTGGCGATCTCGTCCAGAATTCCAAGCATGCCTTCGGCAAGGGGGACGGCCTGCGTGCGGAAGATATAGAGATCCTCACGTGCGTGTTCGCCTTCGACCGCTGTAAACATCTGCGCGGGAAACTGCAGGAAGACCGCCCGAGTCTTCGACAGCTTGTCGATCAATATTTTCTGGTTCGGCGTCAGCGCGACGGTTGCGTCGGTGATGCTCTTCCAGGCTGCATCGTTGATGGTGAGGTTAGCCTCGTATTCGTATTTGAAGCCGTCTCGCCTGGTGGTCACATAGCCCCGCAGCCCTGCGACCATCGCATAGAAGGAGCTCTGGAAGGACGCGAGGTCGGCCAGATAGGCCATATTCTCGGGCGTCGCGTCTCGCTTCTGCTGCGCCAGGATCAGCGCCGTTGCCGTCCCGACAATCGTGGCGATCATCGGGTTTGCATCCGTCACCAGCAGCTTGAGGGCGGGTTCGCGTCGAAGCTGGTCATTGCGTAACTCGAAGAGCTGATCCGTCAGCGGCTGCCAGGAGGCAAGCTTTTCGTGGAGCTCCCTCATCCGCTGTTCGACGTCTGCGGCCGGGTCGGGCCGGGGAGCTGTTCTCTCCTGGAGCAGACGCTCAAGCGACTGCATGTCCCCGAGAAATGCGGCTTTCGCCGAAGCGTAGTTGTCGCGGTAGCTCTCCTCGCCGAGCGCAAGATAGCCGCGAACGGCGCTCAGCATCCGTAGCAAGTCGGCTTGCGCCCGCGCCGAGGCGACCGCGCTCGGGGCGCTCAGGTTGGTCGTTCTGTTGATGCTTCTGACTGCATCGAGGCTGCCCAGATAGTTCAAGCCGACAACGAGCAGCGTCAGCGCCGCCAGAATGCCAAATCCGACCGTGAGCTTGCCGCCGATGTTCAGGTTTCTGAGAACGGGTGAAGCTGCGCGGACGAGCGCATACAGTGGGGCGACATAGAATGGGCGATTTCTTGCGACCACAGGCTCCTCGTGCTCCATGCCTTCAACTTCGGCCCCTCATGGCTTGCGCCGCCAGTCCGCGATGTTCCACGTCTCGGAATCCCATGGCGTGGGATTGAATCCGACGATATCGTTGCGAAGGCCGGGGACGTTTGCCCACTCGACAATGGGAATGACCGCGGAGTGAGCAATCAGCAAGTCGTTCATCGCCACGAACAGGCCAATCCGCTTTTCGGGATCGATCTCCGTTTCCGATGCGTGGAACAGCGCATCGTACTTGTCGCTGCAATAGCGGGACTCGTTCAGCCCCGACCAGTTGTTGCTTTTCTGAGCGGCCTGCGCGCAGGTCCACTTGACCATATAGCTTCCCGGATCGGGGCTCTTGTTGCCGGTCGCGAATTCCTCAAGATCCGCGTAAAAATGCTGGCTGGTATTAAGGATATCCGGTGAAGGCGAGAAGAAGACACTCGAATCGATCTGCTTGTCCTCGACCCTGATGCCGATCGCCGCCAGATCGGCGCCGATGATCGCCTGGGTCTTCTGGCGGACCGGGTTGACCGAGGTCTGGAAAAGAAGGGTCAAGGGAACGCCGTTCCTGTCGCGGATGCCGTCGCCGTTCGTGTCGCGCCAGCCTGCCTCGTCCAAAAGCGCGCGAGCCTTGTCGGGATCGAATTCCCAGGTGGTGTTGGGAGAATTATAGAGAACGGGGGCGACCAGGAGGTTTGCCGTTGGCCGGCCAGTCCTCCCGTAAAGCGCGGCGATCTTGTTGCGGTCGACAGCTTTCGCCAAGGCGAGCCTCACCTTGGCATCGGCAAGGATCGGGTTGGGGAACTGCAGGCTCGCGCGCTCGCCATCCGATGTCTCACGGTTCGGATCGGTGAAATTCAGCATGAGGCGCTCGACGTAGGAGCTAAAGTAGAGCGCCACCTTGCCAATCTGCTTCGCCTCAAGCTCCTGCAGTTCGGCATCGCCGATCTGCAGGTTCCACGCGTAGTCGACGACGCCGGTGCCGAGCACGGCCTTGGCGGCCGTCTTCGCATCGCCGCCACCCTGCAAGGTCACTTCGTCAAATCCCAAACGCGCCCGGTCGCGGTATTCAGGATTGGGCTCGTAGATGATCTTGACGGTGTTGACGACATCGTCGCCGATCAGCAGGACGTCCTCCGTACGGAACTCCTTGAGGCGATACGGCCCGGTCCCGACGGGGGCCAGGTTGGGAGGCGCGTCAACCGCGGCCTTGTTGTTGTAGGGAGCGAATATATGCTCTGGCAGGATTGTTCCCTGTATACCGACGAAGGGGAGCGCCCAGGCGGGATCGACATCCTTGAACGTTACCTTGACGGTCAGGTCGTCGAGTGCTTCGACCTTGTCGACCGACTTGTAGGTTCCGATACTTGAGGAGCCCACATCCGGATTGGTGATGTAGGCATAGGTGAACACAACGTCCTTGGCGGTGAAGGGGACGCCGTCCGACCATTTGACGTTCGGCTTCAGCTTCCAGGTGACCGACCGCCCGTCGCCCGCGACCTGGCCGTTCGTCAAGGAGGGAATTTCCTCAGCTAGAAACGGTACCAGATGTCCCTCGGCGTCGAAACTCGCCAGCGGTTCATAGACCACGCGGCTCGCAGTCTGATCCTTCACGCCGGGGGCAAGATGCGGGTTGAGGATGCTGGGTGCCTGCCAGAAGAGGAGCCTCAGTGTGCGATCAGCCGAATGGGCAGGGTGTGAGACAACCGCAAACAGCAGGGTTATCACCAGAACGAAAAAGCGTTGCGCTCTACCCATATTTGCACGTGCCTCCGTCATTTGCGATGCCAACCGGCGATGTTCCATGTTTCGGAATCCCAAGGCGTCGGGTCGAAGCCCTCAAGGGAGTTGCTTATTCCGCTGACATCGGCCCAGTGAACCAGAGGAATTGCCGCGAAATCCGAAACGAGCAGATCGTCCATCTTCACGAAGATCTGCCGGCGCTTGGCCGGATCGACCTCGACGGCCGACGCCCGATAGAGCGTGTCGTAATCCTTGTTGCAGTAGCGGGCCCAGTTTGACCCGGACCAGTTATTGGCCTTTTGCGCCGCTTCGCCGCAGGTCCAACCGATCATATAGCTGCCGGGATCGGGGCTCTTGTTGCCGTAGGCATATTCTTCCATGTCGGCGTAGAAATGCCGCCGAGAGTTGGTGCTGTCGGGCCCGGAGCCCAGAAAGATGCTGGAGTCGATCATCTTGTTTTCGACCTTGACCCCGATCGCCTCCAGGTCTGCCTTGACGATCTCCTGGGTCTGCTGGCGAACGGAATTGACGGTTGTCTGAAACAGGAAACGCAGCGGCACGCCGTTCTTGTCGCGCACGCCGTCGCCGTCGCTGTCTTTCCACCCTGCCGACTCGAGGATCGACTTGGCCTTGTCGGGATCGAACGCCCATTCGCTATTCGGCGAATTGAAGATTGCCGGGGCGACCAGAATGTTGCTGGTCGCACGGCCCGTGCGGCCATAGAGCGCCGCGATCTTCTGTCGGTCGATAGCAAGTGCGAGTGCGGCGCGTACATTGCTGTCGGACAATGTGGGATGCGGATATTGCAGGCTCGACCGTTCCCCGTCGGCGGTTTCTCGGTTGGGGTCGGTGAAGTTCAGCATGATGCGCTCGACATAGGAGCCCCAGGAGACCGTCGCCTTGCCGACGCCGTCCTTTTCGAGCTCCTTGAGCACGACATCGTCGACCTGGAGGTTCCAGGCATAGTCGACCACGCCTTCCTTCAGCACCGCCTTGGCCGCGACCGAAGCGTCGCCGCCGCCCTGGAGCGTCACCGCATCGAAGGTCAGCTCATCCGCGTTGCGATAATACGGATTGCGCTCGAAGATGGCCTTCACCGTGTTGACGACATCCTCACCTATGACAAGCACATCCTCTGTCTGAAACGCCTTCAGGCGGTAAGGGCCTGTGCCTATGGGGGCCAGGTTCACGGCTGCCGTCACCGCATCCTTGTTGTTGTAAGGGGCAAACACATGCTCGGGCAGGATCATACCCTGCACGCCGACAAACGGCAGCGCCCAGGCCGGATTGACGTCCTTGAACGTGATCCGCACGGTGTCGTCGTCGACCGCAACGACCTTGTCGATTGTCTTGTAAGAGCCGACACTCGCCGAGCCGACATCCGGGTTTGTGATATAATTGTAGGTGAAGACCACATCTTTGGCTGTGAAGGGCTGGCCGTCGGACCATTTGAGACCGTGCTTGAGCTTCCAGACGACTGAACGGCCGTCGGCACTCACGCCGCCATTCTCGAGCGTCGGAATGTCCGCGGCGAGGAAGGGAACGAGATGTCCCTCGCGGTCGAAGCTGGCGAGAGGCTCGTAGACGATCCGGCTGGCTGTCTGGTCCTTGATGCCCGGAGCCAAGTGAGGATTGAGCGTGCTTGGAGCCTGCCATAACAGCAATTTCAACGTCTTGTCGGCCGACATGGCGTGTCGTGGGACAATCACGATCGACAGGAAGAGAATAGTCAGCAAAAGGAAGCGCGCTGTCTCCAGGAACGCTCCGCGTTGCAACCGGCACCGAGCTTCTCTCCGCATCGCACTCCCCCACGATGGTATTGCCCGACGGCGGCAGGACCGCTGCGCGTCAGTATCCTAGAAGTCCATCAAATTCCTTGCATGCGTCTCGGCAAATCCATGTTGATCTCATCATGAACAGTTGGCAATACCCAGGGTGGTAGAGCGAGAAAGCCCAAAGCCTGTCGAAATTGGCCGCTTTTCGACATTACTCGACGAACAGGATTGCCAGGCTGACAGAGGCTTCGCCTTATCCTAGCTGAGGCAGGCAAAGACTTCTGCGATACGCGCGGCCCCGGGCGCAGTGTCTGCAACGGGCCTGAGAGCGGTCAATGCGTGACGTGTCGTTCCGGCGCTCCAACCGCCATGCCCAGGTCGCGGCAGACACCACGTCGCCAATACCGCGCATTTTAGCAATCTGACATACGAACAGATAAACCCTAGCGTGTTAAACTCTGGAAGAATTTAGGAGTGAGACATGAAGTTTCCAATGGTGGTAGCTTTGAGTTCGGCAGCGGCATTCTTGGGAACCGGCGGCTACGCCGTGTTGCCCAAATTTGTGACCGCTCCGATCCAGCGTTCGTTTGCTGCACCGACTCAGCCGATGATCATAGACAACGGAGTGATCGTGCAACGAGGCACGGCCTGCAACATCAAGGGCAACGTTAGCATCGAATCTGGCGACCGCATCTATCACGTACCGGGCCAGCACTATTACGAGGCCACAAAGATATCGCCGCAATATGGCGAGCGCTGGTTCTGTTCCGAGCAAGAAGCGCGTCAAGCTGGTTGGCGAAAGGCCAAATACTAATCCCGCCGAGTGAAAATTCGTCGCTACTTGGAAATTGACCTCGACCCCCGCGTCTTCGCCGATGGTGCGTTTCCCTCACTCGCAAGCGGAGCGATGGATCCTATTGAAATGAACGTCAGCGCTGTCACTGTTAAATCATTGTTCCAGTCGTGACGGCTTTTGCGCCACGTGTAGACCATGTTGATCTGGAAGCATGTTGCTGGCATAGAAGCCGATACGGGAATGGTGTCTCCCTATAACCGCGCTGTTGCTGATGACGCCTGCTGATCAACGCCCCATTTGGGCGAGCAGGAGGCGTGCGTGGGATATCTCATTGTATTTATCGGATCAGGGCTCGGCGGCATGCTTCGCTACGCAGTGGGCATGCTTTCAATTCGTGTCTTCGGGACGAATTTTCCGTACGGAACGCTCGGCATAAATGTTTTGGGCTCTGCCTTCATGGGCATTGTCGTGGGTGTTTTCACAACGTCCAACCTAACGTCGCAGGACGCCAAGTTGTTTTTGACCACTGGCGTCATTGGTGGTTTCACCACGTTTTCGACGTTCTCACTTGATGCAGCGGTCCTGTGGGAGCGCGGCCAGCAATTGGCTGCTGCGGCGTATGTCGTAGCAAGTGTCATTGTATCGCTTATGGCTCTGATACTGACCATGATGGTCGTCCGGCGACATCTATGAAGGTCGGCCTTTGGGGCCAATGAATGAACCCGCTGCGCGGGATGGCGCGTGAGTTGAGGTAGAGGGCACGAGGCGGGCGTCGGCAGCCCGATGTCGGGAAATACTTTGAGGAAATTCGGCACTTTGCCAAGGGCCATTCTATGTCCTGCTGAGTGTTGGCCAGCGCGTCGGGTCGCCTCGCTTCACCTTGAGCCGGGCGGGCGGTTAATCCGACGCATGTTGGACGTTCGGCCGCACTCGGCCGAACGCACGCGCCGACGCCTCCCTTCGGAAGTTCGAAATCTTTGGTTTCAGTCCCATCATTTCAGCTATAAAATGGGAGACATCGCTCAAAGGGGATTCAAGACCCATGCCCACAGAGAAGGAGGGCCGTGCGCCTGTTGCGCTGGAACAGCGCGACGTAGGCGCCGACCAGCGGATGTTCTCGCCTTCCGTTGCGCGAAATTCGGCGCCGATCCTCGCGGTCCTAAAACGTGTCCTTCCAACACATGGCACTGTGCTGGAGATTGGTTGCGGGACCGGCGAGCACGCTGTGTGTTTTGCGGGAGCAATGCCCAACCTCACCTGGCAGCCGAGCGATCCGGATGCCGACGCCCGCGCCAGCGCGTCCAGCTGGATCAAATTCGCAGGGCTGAAGAATGTGCTGGCACCGCGGGATATTGATGTGTGCTCAGGACAATGGGGCGTCGAACAAACGGGGCATTTTGACGCCATCGTGTCGATCAATATGATCCATATCGCGCCATGGGCGGCAAGCTTAGGATTGTTCGCAGGAGCTGGCCGCTTGCTTCGCGCTGGTGGGCTTCTTGTTCTCTACGGCCCATTCATGCGCGACGGCGCACACAACGCCCCCTCCAATGCTGCTTTCGACGCGGCTCTAAAGGAGCGAAACCCATCCTGGGGTGTGCGTGATATCGCTGATCTTGAACAAGTGGGTGAGGCCGCTGGACTTAATCTCCGCGAGACGATCGAGATGCCTACCAACAATATGTTGCTGGTCTTCTCCAGCGGTAGTGCCTGAACGACAAGCGTCCCAGACCCCGGAAGCGGCCGGACCGCAAAGGTGCCAACGGGTACTGCCCCTGCGACAAGAAATGGGAGGACGCATCATGTCCACGCTCCTCTCTAGCAAGAATAGTGCGTTGCGTTCATCCCTTGAGCCCACCTCCGATAGCGGTTATCTACAGGCTCACAGGAGGCTGCATCCTCCAAGCGGCCATCGCAGAGTTTATTCAACGCCACCACTGAAGTGGTAACGGGTTCCGGGATTTGCTGCCACGCTCGAGGCACTGCAGCTAGAAATCACAACGTCGGATACACTCGCCGCTGCTCGATGCTCAATACTCAATCTTATCAGTGAGTGTCCAACTGCCCAAAACGTCGCCACACGCCTCCATTCTGCACACTCAAAAAACGTCGGTTGCCGAGGTAAAGGCTAGTTTTCAACGTACTGCGAGGGAAAGATAATGTCCTGATCGACCAGAACATTGAATTTGTAGCCAGGCCTGACCCGAAGCGTCGGTTGAACGTTCAGATTCTTGGAAATGGTTTGCTCGGCCACCCGACCGAAGGTTTCCGCAAAGTTTCGTCGCACAGCATCTGAGGCAGTGTCCTGTGTCGCAAGCGTTGAACTCTCGGGTATCGCCATATCGATCCCGGTCCCTAGCAGAGCGATAAGAACCGCCGACCCAAAGGTAGGCCATAGGTGACGATCGGTTTTGTCTTTGAACCCGCCGTATCCCTCCGCGTCGGTGCCCGCCATGCCGCCGAGCTGCAGCGTTGACCCATTCGGAAAACTGATGTCGGTCCACACAACGAGGACGCGTTGCTGGCCGAACGAGACCTTGGAATCGTAGCGTCCGAACAGCTTGGCGCCTTGCGGGATGAGAAGGCGGTAACCGGTTGCGCTGTCGTAGACATTTGCGCTGACCTGAGCAATTGCCCTCCCGGGCAGGTCGGAATTGAGACCGGTGATGAGAGTTGCCGGTATCACAGAACCGCGCTTCAGCTCATATGGCGAGAACTGCGGCACGACCTGCTTTGAGAGGTAACCAAGGTCCTTGATGTCCTGATTGAAAAAAGCCTCCTTCGAGACCTGACCACTCGGATCAAAATTCTGGCTGATCAGGCCCGACTTCATCGCCGCCTCGTAAAGATCGGATGCGCCACTTGTGCCGTCGTTAAGGTTCTGCGGATCACCGTTTTTGGTGCCTGTGGAGGTCTGCCCAGCATCGGAAATATCCACTTTCAACGGAGAGTCATAGGCGGTCACGCGTGCCTGGAGGCGTGCCATGCGCTGTCTTTGTGCCTCGCGCAAGAACTGTTCGTCCTGTTCGCGCTTTAGCCGCGTCCTCCACTCCTCCTCAGATTCAAGTCGAAGTCGCCTCTCTTGTCGGTCAATCGGTTCATGTTCGGCAACCGGCTGCTTGACGGCCTCCTTCTCGATTGCCCGCGGCGTTGGCTGGAATATTTCCTGCCTTTCCAGCTCGCCGATGATGCCGTCGGAAATACCTTTCTTCAGCTGGTCTCCGAAATTCGTTGCCGGCGTGTTCGACGTGGTGTCGAAATCATTCCCACCATTGAACGTTGTCCCACGCCAGGAAAGTCCGACCACCACGACACCGAGGAACAGCACGGTGATGACAATGGCAATGACGATCGGCAGGCGATTGAGGCGGCGCATAGCTCGCTGATCGACCGCGTGGCTCGTGACGCCAAGCTGAAGCGACTGGACCATTGTTGTCTCTCTTACTGTCGTTGCATGATGGAGAGCGGACTTGCGGGCGTGGCGCCCGCGGGTGTCGTCGCATAAGCGCGGCCAAGCGCGATCGACGGTGTCATCAGGCGTGCAAGGACCTCACCATTGAGGCTATCGATCGAGTAGGTGAGTTGGATTGGCTTTTGGTTCTTGCCGACTCTCCCGTCCGTGATGACGACAAAACCCCATCCCCTCAGTGCTGCCTCGAGCGCGCTTGCATAGTCCGAGCCGTCCGCATCCATCTTGATGGGTGTCCTCACCGGTCTGTCGATCTGTTCGGCAAACTGGCTTGCCATATCGCCTGCGATGGCACTCGCGGCGACTGGCCCGACGGCGGCTCCCTGTGCCGAATGGGTGTCAATCGGTCCGCCAGGCACCTGGCATCCAGAAAAGAGGCTGCACGTGATAAGCAAGCAGGGGGCCAATTTGTGCATTGATCAGCCTCCGCGCCGAATAGTAATTCTCTGCTGGTGCCAACCGACGCCCGATACAAGGATTGCTTCGTCGAGCGCATAATCGACGACCATGATGTCGTTCTTCATGCGATAATTGACGATCCGGTTCTGCCCACCGGAAACGACAAAGAGTACAGGGGCGTCTTGACCCGCGATCGACTTTGGAAACTGGATGTAGGTCTTGGCCCCGTCGGAATAAACGCGCATTGGTTTCCACGCCGCCGAACCGCTGAGCGAATAGGAAAAACTCAGCCTCTCAGGGGCTGCGCCAAGGTTGCTTCCGGTTTGCAGTCGCGCATTGATGTCGGCGAGCTTGGTCGAAACGTCTTCCGGATACTCGAAACCGACGCGCGCCATATACTGGCTTGGGTGCGATTTGAGCTGGATATGATAGGTCCGGCGGGACGTCGTGACGACCATCGACGTCAACAGGCCAGGCTCCGACGGCTTGACGACAAGATGGATCGCCTGCCCACTGGTTGCACCTGATGTCGCAGGCTCGACTTTCCATCGGACAGTATCGCCGACGAGGACGTCGCGTACGATTTCGCCCCCCTGAAGCTCGATGTCGCAAACCTGCAGTGGAGAACAGACGACCGAGGGCTGGGCTTCGCCAAAGAGAAACATGACCTTCCCGTCCGGACCCGTTGCAACAAGGGCCGGCGTTCCTCGCCACTTCCTCGAGACGTCCGTCGCCTTGACCTCATTTGGCGTCATGCCTTGCGCAAGCGAAGCGCCTGCGAAGACGAGTCCGATCATGCAGCCGAAGGCTGCCATCAGTTCTGTTTTGTACATTCGGAAACTCCCCTGCCCTTAAAGCTGTGCGGTCCAGTCGAAATCCCGAACGTAAAGGCCGATCGGGTTAACGCGGATGATTGCCTCATCCTGTGGTGCGGTCAGTGCAACCGTTGCGATCCCGCGAAAACGGCGCGTGCCGGTTTCTTTGCCCTTGCGGTCCCTCTCGTACTCCGTCCAGTCGATCTGATAGGTTTGCTGCGAGAGTGCCACGATGTTGTTCACCTCGATGGCAACCGTCGATGTCTTGGCCTTCTCGAACGGCGAATTGCCGCGAAACCAACCGTTTACCTTCTGCGTCGAGGGGTCGGAAGTCCGTAGAAGGGCATAGGTGCGATCGATATACTGCTTCTGCACCACGGCATCCGGCGTAATCGACCGGAAGCTGGTTACAAAATTGCCAAGTGCCGCCCTGACCACGCGTGCGTCGGCATACTCGATCTGCTCCGGGAAACCTGCCGTGACCGAGGTGCCAAGTTTATCCACCTCGACGATGTAAGGGACCAGCCTGACCTGGGTGCTGAGGTACAAAGCATACCCAAAGCCCGTCACTGCCATGGCGAGAGCGAGGATCCCGACGGTCCGCCATGCAGCAGCGGCCTTGACGTAAGAGCCGTAGCGCTCGGACCATTCCTGCCTGGCGACAAGGTACGGGTTTTCGGAAGGCCGGTTTGCTGCCATTCGATTTCTCTCCTAAGGATCACGGTTTATCGCTGCGTTCGGGAGGTGGCTTAAGGCCAGCGCGACCGCTCAAGCTGGCATCGAGTTTGGCATTGGCAAGGCCGAGGATCGAGCCGGCATAGGCACCGGGCGAGCCGATCGCCTTTTCCTTCGCTGCCGATGCGACTGCTTTGCCGGCGGAGCTGATGCCAGCACCGATGCCGCGCGCGGCAGCCCCGGCAAGCGAGGACCCGGCGGCGCGAGCTTCCTTTGCAGCAGCGAAGCCTGCGATGATAGCGCCCGTACCTAGAAAGAAGCCTGCCAAGGCGACCGAAGCAGCCTGACCGCCGTGTCGAATGACCTCCATACCGCCCGTAACCGAGGCTCCCTGCACGACACCCTGTATGATGTTCGGCACGTACATTGCGATAATGAAGACAACGACAGCTATGCCGGCGATCGCGAGCGCAGTTTGGAAGTGATTGCCAAAGTCCGGGTCATCGGCCAGTCCGATCAAGACCTCGGACCCGATGTGCGAGATCATGACAAGTGCCATGAGTTTCATCCCGACAGAGAACGCGTATACGAGATATCGTATGGCGAAGTCTTTGGTGAAGGATGACCCTCCAAGACCGAGCATGATCATGCCTGCGAGCAAGCCGAGGTACATCTCAACCATCACGGACACAAATATCGCAGCGACCAAAGAGAAAGCAATGACGCTCACCACCATCGCAAAAGCCGCTGAGATGGCAAGCGCGGTCTCGTGGAACGGCCCGAAGCGAACTTTTTCTGCCATCTTGGTCGCGACGGCGAGTCCGGTATTGAACACGTCTGCGGGCGAGGCCGCCTCACCCCCGGCTCCAATCTGAAAGAGGCTGTCGACGACGGCTTTTGCAAATGTTGGTCCTTGGGCGAGGACGAAGGCAAAGAAGCCGACGAACATGATCCGCCGAACGAGTTCAGCAAACCAGGCGTCCAGTGAAGCCGCCTGTAGCGCGAGCGATATGGAGGCAAGTCCGATCTCAATAGTCGCCAAAATCCAGAAGAGCGAGCGAGCGGCGTCCATGACCTTCGTTTCCCATCCCTTGGCAGCGGAGGTGATTTGAATCTGAAGTGAAGTCAGGGCAGCCCCCTCTTGGGCAAGCGCGGGATGCACCAGCAAGATTGTGAAGGCCGCGAGTGCTGCAGCGGTTCTGATTTGGGCAAGCGCCTGGTTCATGGGATCACCATTCCACCTTCATCTTCTCGCCACCGGATGTAGGCGGAGCGATTGAATGGAAGAATTCCTCATGCAACTTCTGCGCCAGGTCATTCTCGGTCTGTTCTGATTGAAGCCAGGTCCCCACCATGGTCATCTGTTGTGAAACGAGGCCGCGCAGTTTCTGTATCTGGGCGACTTGTTGCGCGGCAATCTCGTGGCCGATCTGCAGGGCTTTCATTTGCCCGTCCGCCGTCTCCGACATGCTGCGAAGCGAGCGCATCGTGCTCTCTTCGCCGTCGAACTGGTCGGCGGTCAAACTGGCCGCCTTCAATGTGGCTGCAATGGTGTCCCGGTTGGTGTCGGACCAGGTCTGGTATGTTGAAGAAAGATCCTCGCCCTTCGAAAGATTGCCCTGGAGCTCGGCATAACTCTTGAACCGCTGCTTCAGCACATCGTCTGCGCTGCCCATCGAAAAAGCGATGCCCTGCCCCTGGTCAACGATGCCGCGGAGCTGGTTGAGGTCGTCTTCCACCCGCCCCCAGATGTGATCCGGAAGCGTTGCGGTGTTTTGCAGCATGTTCGTGTAGATATTCAGTTGGTTTTGAATTTGCTCTGCCAACTGGCTGATCTGCCTCAGTTGATTGTCGACCTGAAGGCCCGAGCTTTTCAGAAGATCGATGAGCTGGGCGTTGTTGGCGAGCTGTGTCCATTCGGTAGCCGCGCCAGTGACCGAACCTGCAGAAGCGGTTGCGGCCGAACCCAAGATGAGCGTGCAGGCGATTAGTCCGACAAGCCTCTTATGCGATATTGAATAGCGATGCGGCATCGTGGACTCCTCTCGACTCAAGCCAACGGACTGGCCAGTCCTCACCATGATTGGACTTCAATATGCGGATGCGCTTGAGGTCTTCCTTGCCTGAGACCCCAACGAAACTAAGAGCAACGGGACCGAGCGACATGTCGAACAGACGCCGCCCTTCCGGTGTTGCGACGTAATATTCCCGCTTCGGGATCGCGCTCGCGACGATCTCGATCTGGCGTTCGTTGAATCCAATTCTCTCATAGAACTCGCGCGTGCCCGGTTCACGGGCGGCACCGTTCGGAAGGCAGATCTTTGTCGGACAGGATTCCTTCAGAACGTCGATGATTCCAGAGCGCTCGGCATCAGAAATGGATTGCGTGGCGAGAACGACAGCGCAATTCGCTTTTCGGAGAACCTTCAGCCATTCGCGAATCTTGTCCCGGAAAACGGGATGGCCAAGCATCAGCCACGCCTCGTCAAGGAGGATCAGACTTGGCGAGCCATCGAGACACTTCTCGATCCGTCGAAAAAGGTAGCTGAGAACAGGGACAAGATTGCGCTCGCCGCGGTTCATCAGAGGTTCGATCTCGAAGCACTGGAATCCACCAATTGCCAGCCCGTCCTCTTCGGCATCGAGCAATTGACCCATGGGTCCGTCGACCGTGTAGGGATGAAGGGCATCCTTGATTTCACGGACCTGAACGCCAGACACGAAATCCGAAAGCGATCGGCCGGGAGCAGTCGCCATGAGCCCAATCTGACGGGAAATCGCGTTGCGAAGATCCGGGGTGACGGTAACCCCCTGAAGTGCGACGAGCATCTCGATCCATTCGATTGCCCAGGCCCTATCACCGTCCGTGCCGAGATCAGAAAGAGGGCAGAACGCAAGCGCCGGTTTTTGCATTTCGCTATCACCGATCTCGTAATGATCGCCACCACAGGCAAGCGTCAGTGGAAGCAGAGAACAACCTTTATCAAAGGCAAAGACCTGTGCACCCTTGTAACGCCGGAACTGAGCAGCAATGAGTGCGAGTAGCGTCGACTTGCCTGAGCCTGTTGGACCGAAGATCAGCGTGTGACCGACGTCGTCGACATGAAGGTTCAGCCGAAAGGACGTCGAGCCGCTGGCGACTTGCATCAGCGGTGGAGAGTTTTGTGCGTAGAACGGGCACGGTGCCGTCGGGTTGCCAGACCACACGGAGTTAAGAGGAATGAGATCTGCGAGATTACTGGTGTTGATAAGCGGTTCACGGATGTTGCAGTACCAGTTGCCGGGTAGGCTGCCGAGATAGGCGTCCGTTGCATTCAGCGTTTCGATCCTCGCTCCAAAGCCCTCTGCCTGCACCAGCCGGCGGATTGCCTCGGCCTTTTCTTGCAACGCCTCGCTGTTTCCGTCGAAGAGGACGACAACCGGCGTGTAGTATCCGTAGGCGACAAGCCGGGATGAGGCATGTGCGATCGCGTCCTCCGTTTCGGCCACCATGGCCATAGCGTCCTGATCTATGGAGCGGCTTTGCGTCTGAAACAGCTGATCGAAAAAGGGTCGTACCTTCTGTTGCCATTTCTTCCGCGTGCGCTCGAGCTTCTGGCGTGCTTCTTCCGCGTCCAGGACAATGAAGCGCGATGACCACCTGTAGGTCAGCGGCATCAGATCGAGGGAGTTCAAGATCCCCGGCCAGCTTTCGGCGGGCAAACCGTCGATCGCAACCACACCGAGAAATCGGTTTTCAACCTTCGGCGTCAGTCCATGTTCAAGCTGTGCCGTTACAAGCCAGTCAAGATACATGGGCACATCCGGCAAGCGGACGGGATAATTGTCACCCGTGATGCAGAAGCGGATGAATTGCAGAAGTTCGTCGTATCGGGCAACCGTCGTCCCACCCCGGTCGCTTGTCTCACGTGTTTCCATGCGTCGGATAGAGAGCGTGTTGGCAAGATACTGTTCGACCTCTCGCACCGCATTCTTGAAAATGGCAAGCACTGTATCCGCGTAAGACCTCTTGCGGCTTTCTTCGTCAGAGTAGATGTACCTGCTGAGCGCAGACTTCTTAGCCTCAAGTGGCCGATGGGTCAGGATCACTGCGTGCTTGCTTTCAAAATGCCCCTGTTCCCGTACGAAATGCGCGCGGCGCTCGGCATCGATTGCTCGCGTGACAGCGTCGGGAAAATGGCAGCGGTCCTCGGAGGGGTAGTCGACGGTCGGAACACGGATCGCTTCGACCTGGATCATCCACCCACTGCCAAGTCGCGAGAGAACTGCGTTGATCTGTCGCGAAAGCTCATTGCGCTCGAGATCGGTCGCACTTTCTGAATCAGGTCCGGCAAAGTACCAGCCAGCCATAAGGCTCCCGTCCTTGAGGAGTAGCACGCCGTTGTCGACAAGGCCTGCATAGGGAACAAGATCTGCAAAAGAGGGATCCGTGATCCTGAATGCTCTCAAAGCAACCATGGCCCACCTCCTCAGTATTTGCGCCACGGCGAGGTGGTTGGTTTGTAGAAAGGCTTGTATGAAATGTGCCTGATATAGACCTGACGCATGAGCGGATCCGACTTCGCCAACATGCGTAGCAGGCCGATGACGACAATCCACACCGCGACGCCGAACACTACGGAGTACACAGTCAAGACCACGAAGATGAGAATGGCTGCTGCCAAGCCAGTAATCAGCACCAGTTCGCGGTCAGCGCCCATCAGAAAATTTGGGCGAGACAATGCCCGATGGATGCGGTTTCGTTGCAAGCCGGACAGGGATTCAGCCATTTGCTTTCTCCTCTCGTTCCAACACCTTCGATGATGAGCGTTGATCATCGATCCATCCGATCGATGCGCCTGTTGCGTCGAATAGAGCGACAATCCGGGTAGCGCCAAGGAGGATACCGGCCACAAGGACCACGTACACCATACGTCGCGCGAAATCGTTGAGTTCGCCGCCGAAAATCAGCATCCCCCCTGCGATCGCGACGGCAGCCAGCGCAATGTAACCGGCGACGGGGCCCGTGATCGATTGTTGGATCCGTTCGAGCGGGCCCTCCCAGGGAAGCCCGCCGCCGGTACTGGCGAGCGCGGGCATCACTGTCACGAAAAGGAGTGCTGCGCTGAAAAAAGCGGTAGCAAGCGGAATTTTCCTATGTGGCACGGCGACGCTCCTGTTCTTCGGTTGGTTGGTCGGATTGGATTTCGTATTGGCCATTGACGAAACGTCTGACCCGAATGACGTCGCGCACACGACGGCCCCGCGGAGTGCGTTCAATAGAGACAATCAGATCGACTGCCTCCCCGATGACTGCCTCCATTGGCTGCATGCTTGCCTCAGCGGTAAGCTGCTCCAGGCGGCGTAGCGCCGAGACTGCGGTATTCGAGTGGATCGTGGCCACCCCCCCAGGATGACCGGTGTTCCATGCCTTCAGCAATGTGAGCGCAGCACCGTCTCTGACTTCACCAACAACGATACGGTCGGGGCGCAGGCGCATCGTGCTCTTCAACAGCCGGGCCATGTCAACAGCGTCGCTGGTGTGCAGCAGAACCGCATTGTCGGCTACGCACTGGATCTCGGCGGTGTCTTCGAGCACAACGAGGCGATCCTCAGGAGCGCACTTGACGATCTCGTCGATGACAGCGTTCGCAAGTGTCGTCTTTCCCGAACCAGTTCCGCCCGAAATGATGATATTCAAACGCGAGTTGACCGCATTTCGGATGGTCGCGGCCTGCACTTCTGTCATGGTTCCCGAGCTGACGTACTCGTCCAACGGGATCAGAGAGGACGCCCTTCGGCGTATCGTGAATGTCGGCTTTGCGACCACCGGAGGCAGCAACCCCTCAAAGCGGTGGCCGCCAATCGGGAGCTCACCCGAGATGATGGGGTGGTCGGTGTCGACAGCGCACTGCAGCGCGTGTGCGACCGTACCAATGACGATTTCCGCTGCCGCTGAGGCCACTTGGCCGTGCGGTGAAAACCCTTGGCCTAGCCGTTCGACAAAGACCTTGCCATCAGGGTTCAAGACGATTTCAACGACACTCGGGTCATCAATTGCGGCACACAGGCGGTCGCCCAGGGCATGACGCAATTTGCTGATCAAACGAACTTGAGCAGGATGTTGCATTGTCACCATGCGACCTTCGGTTGGAGTGCAATTTCGTTCTGCTGGTTCGCACCGGGAAAGTGCGGTTGGAGGTGAAATTGCCCACTTGCGATCCGATGATCCACTCGCAAACTTGTTAGTGATTTCTCGTCGTCGACGACATTTCGTTAACCCGCGGTCCGTGGGCGGAACTTGGCCGAAGTCGGAGCGCGACGCTGGCGACCAAACGACTGGTTCCAATCCATTTCAGAAGCAAATGACGGCAGAAGCGCTCGACCCGTTCGGGGTCCTATGGAAGGCCAATTCATCTCCGCAGCACATGAATCGTTGAAATCCGATATTGGACCACTGGCGGTCCGCTGAAGACCATTCCCATGGGAACAACGCCAAGAAGCGAGATCATGTCATGGGAAGAACAAGACTAATTTTCACTGTGTCGGCCTTCGCGGTCGCAGCTCTTGCCACGCCGCTGCGCGCGGAAACGCTTGTCGTCAACAGCTATGGAGGACCTTACGAAGCCATCATCCGCAAGGCCATCATCGAGCCATTCGAGCAGCGAACTGGGATAGATGTCGTCTATGACCCCGTCGGCTCAGCCTCGCAGGATTATGCGAAGATCAAGGCGACCACGGGCCGGCCCGGCTTTGACGTGGTCGTCATGACCGCCTCTCAATCGCTGCAGGGCTGTAAGGACGGCGTTCTGGAAAAGCTTGACGCAAATAGCATCCCGAACCTTGCGAAACTCTCGCGAAGACTGACGGAAACGGCCGGTCCCTGCGGTGCTGTGCACGAGGTCCAGTACATGTCGTTGCTTTACCGCACGGACAAGTTGGCAACGCCGCCGGTATCTTGGTCAGCACTTGCCTCAAGCGACCTCGAGGGTCGGGTCGTCCTGCCGACATTTCAAAACACCATGGCCATCTACCTTGTCGAAATGTTCTCACTGATGAATGGCGGCGACCTCGTCGACAATCTCGCTCCTGGGTTCAGGGCAGTGGCCGCAATCGCCAAGCAATCGATCGGCTTCGAACAGAGTTCGGCAATTCTCGAGAGCTACATTAAGGATGGAACCGTCTGGGCGATGCCTTTCTGGAGCGGCCGGGCGCAATTGCTTGTCGATAGCGGCTTGCCTGTGGATTACATCAAGCCAAAGGAGGGCAGCATCCCGCTTGTCGCCACGCTGAACATTCCAATCGGCGCCGAGCATAAGGATGCTGCGAGAAAGTTCATTGACTTCTTCCTGGAGAAAACCAGTCAGGAAGCGTGGGTGGGCGGTTACAAGGTGGGGAGCGCCCGCACCGACATCGATGTTCCGGCCGCGATAAAAGCACGCCAGATCACCTCAGATGCAGACTTGAATTCCCTTCATTTGCCGAACCTGACTACCGTCGCAGAACGCCTGCCCAAATGGGCGGAACAGTGGGAACGCGACGTTGTCGCGCACGCAAATTGAGGGGTCCCATGACTATTATTGCCTTAGAGATGCCTGGCAAACGGCGAGTGTTTGCCAGGGGTTGGATCAGGTTTCTGGGATTGTCACCAGCGACCTGTCTGCTGGTATTTTTCTTCGCTCTGCCGATGGGAATGATGATCGGAATGAGCTTTCACAATCCGTCATCGCAGGGAATGAGCCTTCTTAGCTATTCGCGTTTTTTTACCGACGGCCTGTCACTCCTCGGCTTTTGGAGGACAACTCTCATGTCGAGTCTGGTTGCGATTTCGGCAACCTTGCTCGCCTATCCAGTTGCCTACTATCTGGCGCGTTCGAGAGGGCGGTGGCGTTCAATCGTGTTTGCCATCGCGCTCGCGCCCGAGCTCGCCGGTGTCGTTCTGCGAACCTATGGCTGGCTCATCATCCTGGAAGACAGGGGTTTCATCAACGATGTCCTACTTCACGCGGGGCTGATTTCGTCCCCCGCTTCCCTTGTCGAAGAACTTGTTTGCGGTTGTCATCGGTCTCACCCATGTCGTGTTGCCTTTCGCAATCCTGTCCTTGACGACAAGTATCCAAGGCATAGATGACAACCTCGAACGCGCAGCCCAGATATTGGGAGCGCCGCGTCATGCCGTTGTCTGGCACATCCTGCTTCCTCTGTCGGTTCCGGGTCTCATAAGCTCATTCCTTCTTTCCTTTACAATGTCTGCTAGCGCCTATGCGACGCCCGCGCTGCTCGGCGGAGCCAGCTTCAAGGTCCTGGCGACCATGATTTCCGAGCAGGTCCTCTTCTATATCGATTGGTCCTTCGCAGCTGTCATGGCGAATGCGCTGCTGATCCTCATGCTCGTGATCTCGTACGCCGGGGTGCGTTTCGAGGCGGGTTATCGCCAAAAGTATCAGAGCGTCGCAGGAGGTATGGAATGAACAGAGTGATATCCGCGCTGTTTTGGTGTGCTCTTGCACTGGTAATCGCCTTCATCGCGCTGCCAATTGTGGTGGTCTTTGCAGCTTCTCTCAGTCCAACCGGCGACGTGACATTTCGACCGTGGGAGTGGACGGTCAAATGGTACTTCGATCTTGCGTCGCAGCGGTGGCTTGGACCGTTTTGGCTAAGTGTCAAAATTGCCATTGTCGTTTCTGTCGTAAGTGGCGCGATCGGAACCGTTGCTGCTTATGTCGTCGCTTACGAGAAGTTCGCAGGAAGCGCGGTCGTCATGGCCGCACTCCTTTCGCCGCTTTCCGTGCCGCAGATCGTAAAGGGCGTGGCAGTGGTTCTGTTTTTGTCCGTGATCGGACTACAGCCGTTGCTCGGAACGCCGGCTCTCATTGCCGGTCACTGCGTGCTTGCGCTTCCCTTTGTGGTTCGCATGGTTGCCACGTCGATTGCAAACTTTGACTGCAACCTCTTCCGAGCAGGACAGATTCTCGGGGCCAATCAATGGCAGCGGATCAGGTTCATCCTCCTGCCTGCGATCAAGCCGGGTATTCTGTCAGGGGTGACATTCGCATTCATCATCTCGTTCAACAATATTCCGCTCTCGGTGTTTCTGGTGCGACCGGGAGAAACCACGCTGCCGATCACCGTCATAAACTATCTCGAATACAGCCTCGACCCCGTCATGGCTGCGGTCAACGTCGCATCCATGGCCTTCATTCTGATCGTGATTTTCAGCTTCGAAAAACTCGGCGGTTTTTCCGCCCAACTGCATGGTGGTAGCAAATGAGTGCAATCGACGTGGAACTGATCTCCGTCAGCAAATCCTTCGGTCCGATATCGGTCGTCACAAACATTGATCTTAAGATTCCGAAGGGAGAATTCGTCAGTATTCTCGGACCGTCCGGGTGCGGGAAGACCACAACCCTCAACATGATCGCGGGGTTTAGCGCGCCGTCCGGCGGCGACATCCGTATTCGCGGCCGCAGCCAGGTTGATGTTCCTCCCGAACGCCGAAACATCGGCCTCGTTTTTCAGAACTATGCACTTTTTCCACACATGACCGTCGCCGAAAATGTTGGGTTCGGCCTGCGTATGAAGGGCACGCCAAAGAACGAAATCGGATCAATCGTTCAGTCCTCGCTTCGCAGGGTTCATCTCGACACACTGGCAGACCGCTATCCCAGAGCGCTGTCGGGCGGACAACAGCAACGCGTCGCCCTGGCGCGGGCGCTTGCGCCACGACCCTCGGTTCTTTTGCTCGACGAGCCGTTATCCAATCTTGACCTGAAACTGCGCGAAGCAATGCGTGCGGAATTGAAGGAGATGCAGCAGGAACTGGGTATGACCTTCATCTACGTCACCCATGACCAGGAAGAAGCGATGGCAATGTCCGATCGTATCGTCGTCATGTGGAAGGGGGTCGTCGCGCAGCAAGGGGATCCCGGTTCCATCTATGGCGATCCACAATCGACCTTTGTCGCCGATTTCATCGGGAAGTCCAATATTCTGACATTGAGGGAGGTAACGTCGACTGGAACCGCATGGGATGCTGCAATCGACAGGTGCGACATAAGACTTCGCGCGACGCGCGGAAAGGGAGATGCCCGCTATTGTGTCATTCGACCCCAAGACATCCAGCCGCTTGTCGACGACGCTCCGGTTCCGGAGGATTTCAACGTGCTTAGAGGTATGTTGCGAAGAGTGATAAATCTTGGGGCATCGCTCGAGATGAGCGTTGAACTCGCGCCCGAAATTCACGTCAGCGTTCTGGTTCCTTCCGCAGGGTCGGACGCAATGCCGGCCCCTGGGCAACAGCTGAAGCTCGGCATTCCTGCCTGTGCATTGAAACTCCTGGCCGACTGAGCAGCGATCGATAAAGCAGCCGCATCAATGCCTCGGGGTTCATATTGGAGATCTCCCAGGGGCCCGCTCTAGGATCACCGTGACCTAATCGAGAAGGTCACTATAGGAGATGAAAATGCTTACAAAGGAGCGGCTTAAGGCCATTCAGCATTCCAGCAACGTGTGTGCTGATATCGAGGGTTTTGATTTCGACCGATACGACAGCCGCGACATCGAGGCGATCCGAAGTACTGGCTGCAGTATGGGGTAATACGGTTCAAGCAGACCCGCATCACAGACGCGCAGCAGGTGGCATTCTCCCGGCATTTCGGCGAGTTTGTCATCCACCCGAAGCAGTTGCAGGAAGGGGGACATCCAACGCACAGGGAAATTCTTGTCATCAGCAACGCAATGACCGACGGCAAGCCCAGTGGAGCCATGGGAAACAGTGAGGCCACCTGGCATACGGACACATGGTTCTACGAGAAGCCTCCGGCTGGGGCGATTTTGCGTGCAGTTCAAGTCCCTCCTTCAGGCGGTGATACCTACTTCCTGTCGACCTATCTTGCCTACGAAACACTGCCGGCGACACTGAAAGCAGCCGTCGATGGACGGCAGATCTTCTTCCAGAACGTCTATGACAAAACGGGTAAGCTGCGGCTGGGAAAATCGACCCCGAAGAGCCAGGACTATCGCGAGTGGAGCGGCGTCGTGCACCCACTTGTGCGCACTCACGGCGAGACGGGTCGCAAGGCGCTTTATCTCGGCGGAACAATTGACGGCGCATGGATCGTCGGAATGAGCCGCGACGAGAGTGAAGCGCTGTTGGCGGAGCTGTGGGATCACACTACCAGCACCAAGCAAGTCTTTGTGCAGCAGTGGGACGAAGGAGACATCATGATGTGGGACAATCGATGCACGATGCATCGTCGCGATTCATTTGATCCGGCCTTCATCCGGACCATGCACCGTACGACGACCTCAGGCGAACGGCCAGTCTGATCCCAAAAACGAAGAGCTATCCGTGACAATGTTCTATCAATTGATGGATCGCCATCCACCCCTGAATCCTGACCTGATCGAACTATTGTCATCGGTAGAGACGGCGACGATTGGCCACGTGGAGCATGTGGGATTTGTGGGAAGTCAGGTCCTTCCGCTGTTCCCGGCTCATGCGGCCGGAGTTGCCGTAACCGTCGCGGCCCCCGGCCGCGACGGTTCTATCATCTACAAGGCGATCGACCAGCTCATGCCCGGCGATATGCTTGTGATCTCTCGTGTCGACGGCGATGACATCGCCTGCGTGGGAGGCGGGGTGGCGATGGCTGCCATGGCGAAGGGCGCCGTTGGCATCGTCGTGGACGGTCCATGTACTGATGTCGAGGAGATCGTGGAAGTTGGGCTGCCGGTCTGGTGCCGGGGTGTGTCCTCCAAGACCACCAATCGTCAATTCAGCATCGGTGGTTCCTTGAATGTTCCCGTCGCCTGCGGACGTACCGCCGTGTTGCCTGGCCAGGCCGTACTTGCCGACCGCTCCGGAGTGTTCGTCGCCGATGCCAACCGGATGCGCCAAATCGCTGAAGCAGCAAGGCAACGCCAGCAAAGATCGGTCGCCGTGCGAACGCATCTGGCGGCAGGCAGATCGATTTTTGAATTCCAGCCGGAGACCGGATCGTGAAAATCGCGTTGATTCAAATGAACTCGCAACCGGACCGCCGCCGGAATCTGGTTCAGGCCGAGCGGCTGATGAACGAAGCGATGCGCGGAACTCCCGACCTGATTGTTCTACCTGAGCACTTCGATTGGATGGGAGGAACCGCAGATGACAAACGGCGCGCCGCCGATCGCGTCCCCGGGGGCGAGGCCTACGGTTTCATCGAGCGTTTTGCGAAGGACAATTCAGTCTGGATACATGCCGGCAGCTTGCTGGAACGGCAGCGCAACGACGGACCCGTGCACAACACGACGATCGTGTTTAATGCGCGCGGCGAGCAGGTCGGCCGCTATCGGAAGATACATATGTTCGACATAACGGCGCCGAACGGGATGACATACGCGGAATCGTCGGTTGTGACGCCGGGCGATGATCTTCTTATCTACGAGTTGAATGGATACAGGATCGCATGCGTGATTTGCTACGATCTTCGTTTCTCGCGCCTGTTCGATCGGTTGGCCAGCGAGATGGTCGATATCTTCATTCTCCCCGCTGCGTTCAACCGCCAAACCGGACGCGCGCACTTTGAGGTCCTATGCAGGGCGCGGGCGATCGAGTATCAGGCTTACTTCGTCGCATGTGGTCAATGTGGCAGTTACCCAACTCCCGGCGGCCCGCGCCGGGAAACGTTAGGCCGTTCTCTTGTTTGCGACCCCTGGGGAACGGTGATTGGCAAAGCCGGCCACTTTCCGGCAGTTCTCCAGGTCGAAATCGATCCGCATCGCCTTGCCGAAGTACGGCGCCTGATTCCGATGTCAGAGCATCGGGTGCTCCTTGATGGCAAGCACCTCCACATCAAGCCGGAACGCATGTAGCGCCGGCGTTTCGCAAGCGCTTTGCTTTCCCAGGAATTTATCCAAGCTTCATCCTGCCGTTTCCTCCGGATCGCTAGGTTCTTCCGATTGGCGAGAAGGAGAAACCGTCCATGCAGGAACAGAACATTCAAGCTAGTCGCGACGTGAAATTTCTCAATTGTGAAGAGATCCGCGCCGCAGGCGCCGACCTGACCACGCAGGAGCTTCTGGACGCAACAGATGCGGCTTGGCGGGACATCCGGTCAGGAAAATCGTTTGGTGGCAAGTCCGTGCTGTCGCTGCCAGAGGAAGCCTTCTGGGAGGTCGAAAGCGTCGCTCCATTCAAGTCCCAGTTTGAGAACGAGCGGTTGGGATGGAAATTGTCGTGCCTCTACAGCGTCAATGATCAATTCGGCGGCGTCAAGATCATCGGTGCCAACGCGTTCAACCGCAATCTCGGCTTTCCGCGATCGACCTCGACCGTACTGCTGCTGGAGAAGCGAACCCTGCGCCTCGTGACGGTTCTGGAAGGAACCGCAATGTCCGCCCGGCGCACGGGCACCTATGCAACGACGGTTCTGGGCATGTTCACGAATCCAACGGATAAGCTATCAGTCTTTTTGTTCGGGTCGGGCCCAATCGCCCGCAGCGTGATTGAGTGCCTTGATTTCCGTTTCGCAGACAGGATCGAAGAGATCGTGGTGCGTGGGCGTAGCAGGGAAGGCCTTGAGGCACTGATGGCAGACATCGCGGGTTGCACGACGATCCCAGTCATCCCTGCAAGCGACACCACACGCCTACCGTTCTGCCGGTTTGTGATCACGGCCACGAATTCCAGAACACCTCTGTTTGACGATTGCGCCCTTCATCGACGCGCCATATCGCTGCATCTCGGTGGAGATGAGGTCCCAGAGACCTACCTCCAGCGAGCACTTCGATCGGGTCTTGTCGTCTGCGATGACGTAGCGACCGTCTCTCGCCGAAATTCGCAAAGTATTGCGCTGCATTTCTCCAGGCGCGGCCTTTCCCTCGAGCAGGTCGGCCCGTTGATCGGAGTTGCAGAGCTTTCGGGCTCCGGTGATTTGCACGTCGAGCAGGAAGGTCCGACCTGCGTCACCTGCGTTGGCCTCCCGATGCTCGATCTCTATGTCGCACAGGCAACCTACAAAAAATACCGTGCTTTCAACGATCACATGCTGGCAACCCGGACTTGATGAAAGGGAGGCGGTTCATTGTACCTTTCCGAAATACTCGCCGAACATATCTCGGCTGTCGCCGCTCGACCTCCCCTTGCCGAGACGCGCAACATGGCAATCCGGTGTGTTCTTGATCTTATCGGTGCTGCCATCGTCGGTCATTCCTCCGACAGTGCAACGGCAGCGCGTCGATCCGCAGCTACCCTCTTTGGCAAAGGCGAGACGCCGATATGGTTTTCGGGACAGGAATTGGCCGCTGTCGGCGCCCTTTTCTGTAACGCAGCAGCGGCCTGCGCCCTTGATATCGATGACGGTCACCGGGCAGCACGAGGCCATCCCGGAGCCTCAGTGGTAACGACTGCCCTTACCATCGGCTCGATGCAACAGCTTGGCGGCGACGACATCATCGCTGCAATTGTCGCAGGCTACGACATTGGAGTGAGGACGGCAGCGGCACAGAACCCGCAAACTATTTCCACGCGGCAGTCGGGACGCTGGGCTGCCATCGCATCCGCCGCAACCGCGGCGGTCTTGCTCAAGGCTTCACCAGGGGTGACTGCTCAGGCGCTTGCCATTGCCGGCGTGCTTGCCCCGAACCAGCAGGCAAATGGTAGCTCGGGTTACTCGAAGATGACCGGCAACGACGTCAAGGAAGGCATCCCGTGGAGTAGTGCCACGGGGCTTATGGCTCTCGAGCTTGCGCGTCGCGGTTTTACGGGTCCTTCTGATCTGTTTGATCACCCTGACTACTACGACCCAAGGCTGCTACTCGGAGAACTCGGTCACCGTTGGGAGATCCTCGGCACTTACTTCAAACCCTATGCGTGCTGCCGCTACATACATCCGGCTCTCGATCGGCTTCTTGAGCTTGTTGAACGCTATGGTTTGACGTCAGAGACCCTCATCTCGATCGATGTCGAGACGTTCGGCTGGGCGCTCCGGCTTGCAAATCGCACCTCGCCGGAGAACCTCGTCGATGTCCAGTATAGTCTTCCCTACTGTCTCGCGATTGCCCTTGTTGACGGCTCCTCCGGATTGTTGCCGATAACAACCGAGTGCCTTGCACGCCCGGATCTCGTTGCTGCTGCAAAGAAGGTTCAGCTCGTGGTTCATCATCAGAGCGACCGCCTCTTTCCTGCCGAAACCCTGGCACGCGTCACTGTTCAAACAAAAAATGGCAAGTTTGTTTCCGACTTGGGTGGCCCACTCGGAGATCCCGGCTTGCCGCTGCTGTGGCACGGTATAGAGGAGAAGTTCTGTCGATTGACAGCCGCCAGGCTTACGCCGGGGAAGCGACAAGCCATTGTCGACGGCGTGCTGGCACTGGCGCAGGGCGAGGCAGGACCGCTATTTGCGGAAATGCCACAGTATTTGGACATGCACGAGGATTGACAGGGTTCATCGCAATGTGAGCGCCTCATGTGGGCACACTACGTCCTGATGCTGGAACCGGACGCTTCATGGGTGCTTGGGGATTTTGTCGCTTCTCGCACCGTTCCAAACGGCAAAGCGGCCATTGATCATCAGGTGCCGCACGCGAGCAAGGTTGTGGCTTTCGACAATCGCAACATCGGCACGCTTTCCAGGAGCGAGAATGCCCCTGTCTCCCGCAAACTCGGGGAAAATCCGAGCAACGTTGCCGGTTGCAAGCGCTATCGCGCCAGGCAACGTCGTCTGCTCTCGTTGTACCATGCGGTTGATCGCTGCAAGGATGCTGTCCCAATCGCCGCCGGCAAAATCGGTAGACAAGGTATCGACAAGCCCCTCACGGACCAGGAGGTCGATGTTGGTCGCGTCGTTGCGCCAGCGGGTTGTAATGCAGTCGAGTGTTGAAACGTCGATGACGACGCCACGCTTCTTGAGTTCGCGTGCGGAGGCAACACATTCATCCGGACGAAACGAGGGATGGTTGGCGTGAGCCGCCACAACGCGGGCTGATGGATATCGCACTGCCAGGTTCAGTAATGTTCGTGCTGTTGGGAGCGCGTGGTGGAATATGCCTGGCAGGCCATAGTGCGCACTGGCTGCGGCAATCTCCTCCAGTCCTCTCAAGGAGAGCGCGACAGGGGGCATGACGGTTTTCGTTATCAGCTCCACAAGTTTCTGGGCGGACATGATCGATAACAGACCGCATTCGGCGAGAAGTGCTTCGATCAGTTCAATTGGAGCTGCGTCCTTACCGTCGAGGGTGCGTCCAAGGACGGCTTCTTTGAGACTTCGCGCCCATTTCGGGGAGAGCCTGATGCCCGACAATGCAAATATCGCGTCCGGTATGAAGCGATAGTCCTGGGCCCCTCCCCCAAGCGTTTGACCACCGCCGGCTTCGCCAAGCGCTCGCACCCCAGCACCAATCATCGTCTCGATGGTCGCTGCATGATGACGGTCGCTGAGACCGGCGCCGTCAATTGCAAGTGCGGCGCGAAGGTTGCTCGGCGTATGCGCGCTCGTGATATGTATGTCGAGAGGATGGTTGTTTCGCCCATCGTCGATTTCATCGGCCAGTGCGAGGCCGCAGACATTCAGGAGAGTAGAGGTGCCGGAAAGCAGGTGTCGGTTGCGAAAGTAATCGACGTCGCTCGACCGAAAGGGCTTGGACCCGCTCGGCATCGAGGGGCCGTGCACACACCCATGCGCATGCGCGTTGATAATGCCGGGAATGATCGTGTAGCCGTCGGCGTCGATGACAAGCGATCCCGCGGCGGCCGCAAGCTGACCCTCCGCGACCTGGACAATCGTTCTGCCGCGAACACGGACGGAACCGCGGGTGTGAACTGTTGATCCATCTCCCGTGACAACGCGGCCATTGAGGATCAAGGTTTCGTACGCCATCGCGCTCTCCTTTCGGGCAGGGAGACGGAGCCGATGCCATAGCCGATGCCGCGCACCGTACGAATGGGGTCAGGGGCTCCCTCAATCCTCAGACACCTGCGCAGTCGCCCGATGTGGACGTTCACCGTCTTGCAATCGACGTATATTCCACTTGGCCAGCACTGCCTGATGATCTCCCTGCGGTCGGAAATCCTGTCGGGCTGAAGAAGGAAGTAGCGCAGGATGGCAAACTCGATCCGTGGAAGGTAGACGGGGCAATCGGCACGCCACACGCGCCGCGCCGCCACGTCCATCTCGATGTCGCCATATCTCAGGCGCTGTGTCGTGCCTTGCATCATCAATGCCCGAAGCAGATGACTGGGCGGAACCGGTCGGGTAAAGACTTCATCGGCGCCCGCGTTGAGGAAGGCGAGACCCTGGCCATGCGCCCCCGGGTCAACCAGGGCGACAATGATGATCGCGCTGCCTGCTCGAAGATCGCAAATCTGCGCACAGGCCGAAACTGCGTTCCTGACCCGGCCGTCAATCAGAAGCGCACAGACGCTGTCTTGGCGCGCGGCGATAACGATGTCATTGGCTTCTGACTGCAGGCTCGTCGCAAAGCCGGAATGCTCTAGAAGGTGGCGGGCAATGAAGCACAGATCGCCGTCCCCTGAGCCGATAACAATCGTCGGTCTCATGGCATACTGTCGCTGTTGTTGTGTTTTGGCACCCGTACAATCTCACGAGAGAGGGTGCGCTTCAAACATTGATGTCCAACGCTCGATTAAGAAATATTTCTACGATGTTCACACGACATCTAAGAACGGGACGAAGCAGACGGCACCTGTCGGACATTACGCCTTGGTATCCCCAAGTGCTGGTTTTCCATTGATATGAATGGCCAATGAATTGATTTGTCGTGAAATTGGAGGCTGCAAAGGAACGGCTGCATAATTTTGTTCTCACCTCGTCCCCTCCGGAGAACCAGATGTGTACCCCTTTGGAAATGTCGAACTTGTCGTCGGAAGAAAGCAGACTGGAGGATGAGGAGCACTGCAATGATCCCCATGTGGCAGCAAAACCCCTACCCTGCCTGACCTGTCGCAACCTCTCCTGTAAAGGACGCAAGGCTCAGCCGCAGCTGGACGGCACCGCCAAAGGCACGGCCCCAACGAATGAGCCCATCGAGTGATAGTGCCGATCATCTTGAGTTTAGTCTTCTCGACATAAGTAACACGCAAAGGTTGCAAATTGCCTTTAAAGATTAAATCGAAATGCCTGAGAAGGCGGGATTAGCAATTATGCGAGTTGGCAAGAGTAAATATTGACCGCAACCTTAGAGGGATTATCGTCGGACCTGTCATACGCTTCCGACATGGCATTCAATCCATAAGGGCAGGCGGAGAGAACTCATTCAAGCGAAGATCATCTTTGCGGATAACGGCGGCACGGATGCTCATCCAATCATTGCTGCAATCGAAAAGGAGGCGATGGCTGTGTCGGTGGTACACTCCATCCTTCAACTGCGAAGGCATCTCTATCGATCGCAATATGACGCGGTGATCGTCGATGCCGTTTCATCGCCAAACGAAGCAATCGACTTCTGTCGGCAAATCAGGACCAGCAGCGCCATCCCGATCTTCCTTATTGTGGAGCCCTTCAAGGCGGATCTGATCGTGTTGGCGCTAGAAGCCGGGGCCGATGATTGCATGTCACCTCCCGTCTCGATCCCTGAATTTGTCGCCAGGATCAACAACCTTCTGAGACGTGCCTCACACGCCCGCATTCCCACACATCGGCAACCGCTAGCATTCACCTTCGCCGGCTTTCGTCTCAGCGTTCTTGAACGCCAGCTTTGGGGTCCGGACTGCCAGATCGTTGATCTCACCTCTGCAGAATTCGATCTGCTGCTGGCACTGTGCCGGAACCCGGGAAGGCTGATGCGACGCGAAGAGTTGCTGACATCGACGCATGCCGGTGTTGCAGGACCCGTGACGCGCAGCATCGACGTCCACATCAGCCGTCTGCGTCAAAAGATAGAACACGATCCGCCGAACCCTCGCCTGCTCAAGACAGTGAGACTTGGAGGATATGTTTTCACGGCCGACGTGATGGCGGGCTAGGCCATGTCCGCGAACTATTAAGTTTTGTTTCCGGACACCGTTCCAATTGATGCGCGAGAACCATGCAACTAATCGTATGCACGCCTGATCGTCATGGACGGGCTGAAAGCTGGGTTGGCGTCGCGCAGGCGACGACGGGGTTCATTGAATTGCGCAAGGGTGGTCGTCGACATCAGCGTCCACATGGAGCTTTGCGCATCCTGGGGGAGCTTATCGGCTATGAATATGCGTACTCTTTTTCACGAAATGATCGATTCGACCGCGACAACGTCCACGGAGGATTCGCTTCGCGCCGCCGTTGCGAGGATCACCACCAAGCATGGTTTCGAGCGCTTCGCATATCTCAATCTCGACGCCGTAAGCGCCAGGAGCTTTGCCGTATCGAACTATCCGCAGGACTGGCAGGCGATGTATTTCGGCCGCTCATACATGGCGCTGGATCCCGTCGTCACTATGGGCAAACGGATGATGCGGGCGTTTCAGTGGTGCGTCGATGAGCAACGACGACGGGCGACGAAAGACGAGCGCGGTTTCTGGGACGCGGCGTCGCAGTTCGGCATTCGCGCAGGGGTGACTGTGCCGATACGCGTATGCTACGGGCAGGTTGCAATGCTGACCCTGGCTTCCTCTCAAAATTTGCGTCCAAGAGAATTCTGCGAAACCGAATGCGCCGTCGCCGCAACCTCGGCGACGTTTCTGCATTCGCGTCTCGTCTCGACGAATTGTCCGACAACCCAGCGTCAGCCAGGATTGTCCGACCGCGAGGCGCTGTGCTTGGGATGGATAGCCGCGGGGAAGTCGATGCAGGACATCGCCGAGATCCTTGGCTTGAACTACCACACCGTTCGCTGGGATCTCGACAACATCCGCGCGAAACTCAACGTAAAGAACCTGAAACAGGCACTTTCCCTGGCGCTGCAACTGGGTTTGATCTGACAGTTCCTATCGAAGAACCTGTTCGGCCACCGCGGCCGAACAGTCCTTTGGCGTCTCTTGATGGCGAGATGAATACATCCCTCAAGTGCGGATGCTCCGGACGCCGATCCAATGTCTGCCTTACGCCACCTTCACCCTTTCGACGAATTCAGAATGGTAGTCGGCAGGACAGATCCGCTCGAAGGTTGCCTGGTCGGCGGCGAGAACACCCGCAACACTTGGCGTTTCGTTGATGAGGCGAAGTTCTCCCAGACGTCTCATCGGCCAACCGGAGCGATTGAGAAGTCGCTCGAGCCGGACATCGGTTACTGTGACGATCTCGTTGTAGCCGTTGAGAAAGGACCATTCCGCAATTGCGGCAAACATGGTCCGGGTCGCCAGATGCAGCGGACGCCCCTCCATTCCGTGACAATGGTCGATGTCGACACAGAAGCGCGAGCTTTCGATCATGGACGCATGAGGGCGGAACGTGTCACCACCCCCAAGCAAGCATGAAAATAGAGTTTGCAGCATCGTTGGGCCACAGGCAGGGAGAAGGCGCGCGCAGCCAACGACATTGCTTTGCTCATCGATTGCCAGAATGTAGGTCGGCTCAAGAGCGTCGAATTCGTCGCACTCGCGCTCGCCCTTACACGCGACCCAGCCTAAGCGCTGCGCAAAGACACGGGCGCGCAGCCGATACATTTGTTCAAGGAGATCTAGGTCACGGGATGTTCGGGGTTGACTGAGTGCGACTGCCTGCATGATCAAAATCCTCCGCAATTTGGGTTACGCAATCAGCGTGAACGGAGGTGACAGAGATTTGAACTCGCAGATTTGCGGGTCGAGACAAACGGCTGCGCCGAGACGGGAACCAACACGAGCTATCTATCGAGAAAACAGTACTGCACGGTCCCGACATATGGCGCCGGAGTAGGAGCGATGAACTGCGTTGGCACAGACGCTGAGATTTAAATGCTGTGATCGAAATGGCCGTTCATTCTGTTGCTGGAGGACGTAATCACGCCGATTGCAAAGCGCGTAACCTGTTGACGATCTGTCGGACCGTCAACATTCTGGTCGCTCCGGCTGATCGCCCGGAAAAGGTCAAGAGTAACTGGATCTGGCCGGGCGCGAATGTGATGAATGCCGGAGTTCACCGAATTTCGCTCAAGGACGGACCGAAGCTGGTTGCATACGATGAGCACGGGAATTCGCAGGCGCGATCCCATTGGACGGGCCCCGGTGCCCCCTGGAGGTGACCCCGTTCCATGCAGAAAAGGTGGGGATACTGTCCGTCATCGAGAAACACCTGGCTTTGCATTGATGTAATGTGGGACGGCGCCACGTTCTAAAATGCGGCTGAGCTGAACGAAGGACTGAATGACAAAACAACTCGATATGTTTGCTTCGACGCTGGCGGCCAGCGAACTGCAAATCGAGCGTATTCGCCGAACCGATCGGAAGTCGATCGGTTGGAGTGCAGAGGAAATGGTTGAATGCCTGGAGGCAACCGGGGACTACCGCGTGTTACGCAGGCTTGCTCCCCGTTCCGCTCCCACACGTCGCCGACCGGAATTTGGACGCCTGGGCGTTCTCATCGACACCGAGACGACCGGCCTTGATCACCGCAAGAACGAGATCATCGAGATAGGTGCGGTAAGCTTCACGTTCGATGACGAAGGCCAAATCGGGGACATCGTTGATGTCTATTCTGGACTGCAGCAGCCACAAACCGCGATTCCCCCGGGGATTACCCAACTGACGGGGATCACCGACGAGATGGTGGCGGGGCAACAGATCGATATGGCGTCGTTGCGGCGGATTATCGAACCGGCAGATCTCATCATTGCCCATAATGCCGGCTTTGACCGCCCTTTCTGTGAGAGGTTTTCTCCGGACTTCAAAGACAAGGCCTGGGCGTGTTCGGTCTCTGAGATCGACTGGAGCGCGCGCGGTTTCGAGGGCACAAAGCTCGGCTACCTTGTCGGTCAGGCAGGCTATTTCCACGTTGGCCATCGCGCCGTTGACGATTGCTTCGCGCTGCTGGAAGTCCTCGACCATCAGAAAGCGGAAGCTGAGAAGCCTTTCGCCGAACTGCTCAGGGCCTCCGAGCGATCGCGCGCTCGTCTGTTTGCCGAACACAGTCCTTTCGACATGAAGGATCACCTCAAAGCACGGGGATATCGTTGGTCTGACGGGAGCGACGGTCGTCCGAAGTCCTGGTGGATCGAAGTCGACGAGGATCTTCTGGCAGACGAACTTCACTTCCTGCGAACTGAAATATACCGTTGGGACGATGCCGACCCGCCGGTCCAGCACCTGACTGCGCTGGAAAGGTATAAGGCGTAAGCTTCCACGCCGGGTCACTTCCTCTACCCGCCAAGCATGCAGCAAAATGCGCATCCCCTTGGATGCGTCAACAGGTTGTTAGGACTTTGTTGACCATAATTGCCTCTCGCATGCCTGGCTTTGCAAACCGTCTGCACGCCTGCCAGGCCAAAGGGTTGAGGTTGGCCATGTCTGATGATCCGGAAAGGCGGTTGACGCCGTGCATCTTCGGTGCTGTCGGCAGAGCGCTATGGTCAATCGCCAGACGCGCTCGGCAAGCGGCGATCGCAACACTCGCCGTTCTCCTATCAGGAATGACCGCCGAGGCAGAGGATCGTGCCTTGAAGCTCTTTTTTACGCACACCGGAGAGCGAACCACGATCACGTTCAAACGCGACGGAAGATTTGATCCGAGAGGGCTCGCGCAGATCAATCGCTTTTTGCGTGACTGGCGGAAAAACGAACCCACGCGGATGGATCCGCGTCTGCTAGATCTCGTCTGGGAGGTTTATCATCGCAGCGGTGCGCGTGACTATATCCACGTTGTATCAGCTTACAGATCTCCGACGACGAACAAGATGCTGCGCTCGCGTTCTCGAAGCTCCGGCGTTGCAAAGACAAGCCAGCATATGCTTGGCAAAGCGATGGACTTCTACATCCCTGGTGTGAAACTGCAGACATTGCGGGCGCTTGCCATGCAGTTGCAGATCGGCGGTGTTGGATACTATCCCCGTTCCGGGTCCCCCTTCGTGCACCTTGACGTCGGTCGAGTAAGGGCGTGGCCGCGGATGTCGCGGCAGGAACTCGCAAGCATATTCCCGAATGGGCGCACCATGCATGTCCCGGCTGACGGCAGACCCCTTCCGGGCTACGCCCAGGCTGTCGCCAACCACAACAAGCGCATTCAATCTGGCTCGATCGAGAACGCTGCAACAGCCGACGAGGAAGATGCTGTCGAACCCGGCCAGGCGAGCCCTTCGGCCGGCCCCATTGAGGTCGCACTCGTGCCAGTCCCATCCAGCCGCGCCGAGAGGGCCCTTTCCCACCAGGCAGGCCCAAATTCGGTCACTGCCCGGGCGAACGGCCAGGCGCCAATCGCGGATCTTTCCTTGTATGCCGTTCCGATCCCGAATCTCCGGCCTCCGGAAGAGGCGGTGGGTGCAGCGATTGATCAAATTCAGACGGCATCTATCGGTGCCGCGGAACCGGAGCAAAATACACGAAAGTTCCTCCCTTTGCTCAGGGAAGGTCCGACGTCTGGCTTCACGCTGTCCGCACGGTCCGCTGCCTCGTTGCCAATGTCCGGATCGTCGGAACTTCAAGCTGGTATCGGGAGCGTTTCGGCAAGGCGGCTTTTAAGTTGGGCTCTGCATTTGCCGGACAGGGCGCCGGGCCTTTCTGCACCGTATGGTCATCGACGCCTGATCATTCTCGACTCGGATCGAGGTCCATACAACGCCTCTCTTGCGACCTCACCTTAGTTTGAAAGTGATGGTCCCAAACGTCGGGCTGCCAAGCATTTTCGGCAGCTTTAGCGAACGACGGTCATCATAGATCCCCTATTCCGTCGCCGTCTGGATGAGGACTGAGCGCGCATCGCTGGCGGACGAATTTCCGTTGATGTCAGACATCCCCTGACGACGACGATGTAGTCTTCACCATCGTCGATTGGCCAGGCGGCCGGCAAGGCCTCGGCGACTTCGCCAGGCGTATTGACCAGCCTCTATTTCGAGGGCCAGGCAAGCGTCATGTGTTGCTCCTGCGACAACAATAAGGCCGGGATCGTCAGCATTCCATGCATGACAAGCCGTCAATATCTGCATGTCGAACTCCCGACTGCCGTGGTGACGCGACGGTGCCGCTGCAACTCATGGATATCCCATGTATTGGCGCGAGGTGGTTGCCAAGGTGATGTCGCGGAAAGCTGTCAAGGAGAGCAGCTTTGTACATATTTTATCGCGCGTATCTTTTAAAGTTGACGCGCGTTAATTTTGAAAGTATCTCTCCCGCCATCCGCCGACGACAGGAGGCCCGTCTCGCGGATGTGGCTCAACGGCCTTCGTTACACTGGGGAGGATCATGTCTCTTTCTTCTTTCGCAAAATCCCTGCTTGCCGGCGCAACCTTTGCCCTTGCGGCCGCATCTGCGCATGCTGACGGAATTGGTGTGTCACTGCTGACGCAGCAGCATCCGTTTTACAACGAGCTGGCAAAGGCGATTACCGCCGAAGCCAAGGAAAAAAACGTCAACGCCGAAATCGCCATCGCCAACCAGGATCTCAACAAACAGCTGGCGGACATCGAAGACTTTATAGTCAAGGGTGTCGACACAATCATCATGTCGCCGGTCGACAGCAAGGGCGCTTTGGCCGCTGTCATGCGTGCGCAGACCTCGGGCATCAAGGTTGTCACTGTCGACGTTCCCGTCGAAGGCGCCACGGTCGCCTCCTACATTGGCACCGATAACTATGCTGGCGGCGTCAAGGCCGGCGAACTCATGGCCGAGCAGCTGGGCGGCAAGGGCAATGTCGCGATCATTGACTACCCGCTCGTGCAGTCTGTCGTGAATCGCGTTAACGGTTTCAAGGACGCCATTGCCAAGCATCCCGACATCAAGATCGTTTCAATTCAGACCGGCATTACCCGCGCAGAAGCGCTGGCCGTCGCACAGAACATGCTTCAGGCCAATCCCGACATCAACGGCATTTTCGGCTTTGGCGACGATGCGGCACTTGCCGCTTCTGTTGCTGTCAAGTCGGCAGGCCTGACCGGCAAGGTGAAGGTGATCGGCTTTGATGGCATGCCTGAGGCAATCAAGGCGGTCGACAGCGATCCCGATATGGTCGGCGTGATCCAGCAGTTCCCGGACCAGATGGGCAAGCTCGCGGTCGATACCGCGGTAAAATTGAAGGCCGGCGAAACCGTTCCGGAAAGCCAACCGATCGTCCCGGGCGTCTACGTCAAGAAGTAACACTCCTCCTCCCGAGACGGCTTTTCCAGAGAAAAGGACCGCTCACTTCCGATGGCCCACGCCTTGCCGTGGGCCATCGTAACGCTCGACCTGAAGGATGACGTCATGGACGCCGCATGCGGTAGTACAATCCTCGAAATCAAGGGTGTGACCAAGGTGTTCGGCGCCGTCTTGGCGTTGAAGGACATGCAGCTCAGCGTGCGACGCGGCCGCGTACACACCATCCTCGGCGAGAATGGAGCCGGCAAATCGACGTTGATGAAGATCCTTGCCGGGGTTTACCAGCCGACGTCGGGTACGATTGTCCTCGACGGTGCGCCCTATCATCCCGCCAATCCCCAGGATGCGGCCCATGCCGGCCTAACCATCGTCTTTCAGGAACTTAGCCTTTGCAACAACCTGACTGTCGCGGAAAACATCCTCGCCACGCGCGAGCCCACACGCGCCGGCTTCATCAACGACAAGGCGCTCGTGCGCAAAGCCGCCGAGCTCGTAAATGAACTTGGCTTGCCGGTCTCCGTTACCGATAAGGTCGGGGACCTGTCGATCGCCCAACGCCAGCTGGTCGAGATCGCCAAGGGCCTCAGCATCAACGCCAAGGTCGTCATTCTCGATGAACCGACCTCATCACTCAGCGACAGCGAGGCGGAGATCCTGTTTGAGATCATCGCGCGCCTGAAGTCGCAGGGCGTCGCCATCATCTACATCTCCCACCGCATGGAGGAAATCATGCGGTTGAGCGACGACATAACGGTTGTTCGCGACGGCAGCTATATCACCACCCGCGACAAAACCGAGACGACGATCGACGAGCTGATCGCGCTGATGGTCGGTCGCGACATGAACGAGATCTATCCGCCCCGCGCCGTGCCCGCGCCCGCGCCCGCGCCCGCAATCGACGTGAAGCCGGTGCTTGCGGTCAAGGGTCTGTCGCGCGAGGGTGAGTTTCAGGACATTTCCTTCGATGTCAGACCCGGCGAGATTCTTGGTTTCTTCGGCCTGATCGGCTCCGGACGATCCGAGGTGATGAACACGCTGTTTGGCGTGCACCATTCATCGGCAGGCTCGATCGCCATTGACGGTGCGGAGGTGAAAATTGCCTCGCCTGTCGACGCGATCAACAGGCACATCGGCTTCGTCACCGAGAACCGCAAGGAGGAAGGCCTGGTTCTCAGCCACAGCGTTGAAAGCAACATATCGATGGCGGCGCTCGATGAGTTTGCTGGTCGGCTCGGCTTCCTAGCGCGCCGGCGAGAGCGGCTTGCCGCTGCCAGCGAAATCGGCAGGCTCGCGATCAAGACCACCTCGCTTGAGACGACAACTGGCTCACTTTCGGGCGGCAACCAGCAAAAGATTGTGCTCGCCAAGTGGCTTTTGACCAAGCCGAGAATTCTCATCCTTGATGAACCAACACGCGGCGTCGACGTCGGTGCCAAATTTGAAATCTACAAGATCATCCGCCAGCTGGCGGCGGAGGGCACAGCAATCTTGCTTGTCTCCTCCGAGCTTTCCGAAGTCATCGGCATGAGCGACCGAACTGTGGTCATGAGTGAAGGCCGCATGACGGCGATCGCAGACAAAAGCCAGATGACGCCGGAACAGATCATGAGCTTTGCGACGGGATTCCTATCATGAATGACAAGCTCGCGGCCAACGCCGCCTTCATGCGCGTAATGAAACAATATGGCGGCATCTTCCTGTCGCTGATCGTTCTCTGCGTGATCTTCTCGATCACAAACCAGCGCTTCATGTCGCTGGCGAACTTCCTGAATGTGCTGCAGCAGGTCGCTGTGATCGCCATTGCGGCCTTCGGCATGACCTGGGTGATCCTTCTCGGCGAGATCGATCTTTCGATCGGTTCCATCATCGCGGTTGCCGGGATGGTCGGCGCGCAATGTTTTCTATTCGGCCTCGGCTTCGTGCCAGCGGTCTTGCTAACGCTGTTCGCCGGCGCGTTTCTCGGTTTCGTGAACGGCGTGCTGACGGCGAAATTTCTTTTGCCGTCCTTCATCGTGACCGTCGCGACCATGGGCATCTATCGCGGCCTCGTCAGCCTGCCGACTAATGGCGCGCCAGCCATGATCATGGATCCGAGCTGGACTGCGATTGGCACCCAGAGCCTTCTCGGCATTCCCCTTGTCATCTGGTTCGTTGCCGTGCTTTTCGTCTTCAACCACATCCTTTTGTCGAAGACGACCTTCGGGCGCCGTGCCTATTTGACCGGCGGTAACCGCGAAGCGGCCCTTTATTCCGGCATCAAGGTGGACCGGCTGAAGATTGTCATCTTCATGATCTCGGGGATCATGGCGGCGATCAGTGGCATCCTGCTTTCCTCCCGCCTGTTCTCTGCCCAGACGAATGCAGGCATGAGCTACGAGCTTGATGCAATCGCAGCGGCTGTTCTTGGCGGCACAAGCCTGTCGGGTGGGGTCGGCACCATGATCGGCACGCTGATTGGCGCGCTCATCATCGGAGTGCTCAACAACGGCATGAACATGCTATCGGTTCCCTACTTCTACCAGCTCATCGTCAAGGGCCTGGTCATTCTCGTGGCCGTCTATCTCGACGTGCGCGCGAAGCGGGCGAAGCAATAAGAAAAGGGAAGCACCCGGCATGTCCAAGATACTTACCATTGGCGAAATTCTCGTCGAGATCATCGCTACGCAACGCGGCGATGGCTTCCGCGAGGCTGTTCCACTCATCGGACCTTTTCCGTCCGGCGCACCAGCGATCTTCATCGACCAGGTCGGTAAGCTCGGCCAGGAATGCGCGATCATTTCCCGCGTCGGCGATGACGACTTCGGCTGGGTCAACATCGACCGGCTAGAGGCAGACGGCGTCGACATCTCCGGTATCGAGATCGTGCCGCAGGGCACGACAGGCAGTGCTTTCGTGCGCTATCGCGAGGACGGGAGCCGGGCGTTCGTTTTCAACATCCGTCACAGCGCCTGCGGCACCATCGAGTTGTCGGACAACACGCTCGCCCTCATCGATACCTGCACCCACATGCATGTGATGGGGACGGCGCTCTATGCTCCGAGCGTCGTCAAGAGCATCCTGACGGCGACCGAAAGGGTCAAGGCCCTTGGCGGAACGGTATCCTTCGATCCAAACCTGCGGCCCGAAATACTTGATGCGCCTGGCATGCGCGAGGCGCTGCAAGCCGTGCTCGCAAAGACCGACCTCTTCATGCCGAGCGGCGAGGAGCTGTTCCTTTTTGCCGAGGCCAAGACAGAGAAGGAGGCCGTGGCCGAACTGCTTGCCAAGGGCATCAAGGCGATCGTCATAAAGCGCGGCGACAAGGGGGCCAGCTATTTCGACAAGGATACGTGGCTCGATCAGTCGGGCTACAAGGTCGAGGAGGTCGATCCGACCGGCGCCGGCGACTGCTTCGGCGCAGCTTTCGTGACCTTCTGGCTCGCCGGCTTGGAACCCGCAGCAGTCCTGCGCTACGCCAATGCGTCCGGTGCACGCGCCGTGACCAAGGCAGGCCCGATGGAGGGCGCCTCGACCCGCGCAGAACTGGACGCGCTCATCCAATCGCAAGGGAATGCGTAACATGCAGAAAAGCTACCTATCCGATATCGCAAAGTGGCGCGGACGCGACGGCGTCAAGGGCATTCCCTCTGTATGTTCTGCCCATCCTGCCGTCATCGAGGCCTCGATGCTGCATGCGCGGCGCCGCGGCGTGCATCTGCTTGTCGAAGCGACCTGCAACCAGGTAAACCAGGACGGCGGCTATACAGGAATGACGCCCGCCAACTTTCGCGCTTTCGTCGAGAATATTGCCGCTAAAACGGGCTTTGATCTTGGAAGGCTGATCCTCGGCGGCGACCATCTCGGACCCAATCCGTGGAAACATCTGCCAGCCGACGAAGCAATGGCAAAGGCATGCACGATGATCGAAGCCTATGCGAAGGCCGGCTTCACCAAGCTGCACCTGGACACCAGCATGGGCTGCGCCGGCGAGCCAGTGGCCCTCCCCGACGCAATCACGGCTTCTCGCGCTGCCCGACTTGCCGCCGTTGCCGAAGAGGCATTGGACGGCATCAACGGCATCAAGCCGGTCTACATCGTCGGCACCGAGGTTCCAATTCCTGGCGGTGCGATGGAGGAGCTTGATGTACTGGACGTGACGAAGCCGGAAGCTGCGCGCGAGACGATCAGCGTCCATCGGGATGCCTTTGAGGCGGCCGGTGTCCCGGACGCCTTCTCCCGTGTTGTCGGCGCAGTCGTGCAGCCCGGCGTCGAGTTTGGCAACGAGAACGTCATTTCCTATGTTCCGGAACGAGCCGCAGCTCTTAGCGCCGCCCTATCCGATCTTCCGGGTCTGGTATTCGAGGCGCATTCGACCGACTACCAGACGCAAGATGCTCTGCGTCGCCTCGTGCTTGATGGCTTTGCCATCTTGAAGGTCGGGCCGGGGCTGACCTTTGCACTGCGCGAAGCTTATTACGGGCTGGACCGGATCGCCGAGTTCCTGTTTGCCGGCAAGCGCAAGGAAACGCTCGTGGCCACCATCGAGCGCGTCCTCACAGCCGAGCCGAAGAACTGGGAAAAATACTATCATGGCTCCGAGGCCGACCGGCATATTCAGCGCCATTTCAGCTATTCGGACCGCGTCCGCTATTACTGGCCCCATTCCGAGATCGACGCCGCAGTGACTGCAATGTTCACGCTCCTCGACGGCGTTGATATTCCGGAGACTCTGATCAGCCAGTACCTTCAGGCAAGCTACGCTGGGGTGCGCGCAGGCAAGGTCAAGCCACGGGCGCAAGATCTGACTATCGCCGCAATCGATCACGTGCTGGATGACTACTTCGAGGCCTGCCGCGCCTAGCCAGTGCGACGGTTGCGCGACGGGCAGACATCTGCTTGAAGTGTTCCTATAGTTTAAATCGATTAAGCATGAACGAGGGTGGGACCGGCTTTGACAAGCAAACCGATCAGGACCATGGAGGATTTCTCCGAATATGTCGGGTTGTCCCGCCCGACGGTATCCAAATATTTCAACGATCCAAGCTCGGTCCGCATCAAGACCCGCAACATCATCGAAGCGGCGTTGAAGGAAAGCGGGTTTCGCCCGAACATCTTCGCTGTCAATCTGAACCGTCGCCGCAGCAACATCATCGGGATCATCATCCCGGACTCAACCGATCCCTTCTACATGGCTTTGACGCGGCGCGTGGAATTTATCGCAAATGCCAGCGGCTTTCTGGCCTTCATTCTCTCCTCTGACGGCAACCCGGAGCTGGAAGCTCGGGCAATTGAGACGTTGAAGTCGATGAACGTGGCCGGTGCCATCATTGCGCCACTTGGTGTTCAGTCTCATCAGGAAACACTGCTGACCCTTGCAGCCGCGATCCCACTGGTTTTCGTCGACTCTCCACTTGATGACATTTCGCCCTTTGTCGGCACCAACAACCGCAAGAGCTTTCAGCTTATCGTCGACTATCTTTGTCGGTCCGGGGAGCCCCCATGCTACCTCGGAATGCCGCCAGTCAACACCAATGCCCGAACTCGTGCAGCGGCCTACGTGGAAGCGATGCGCGAGTTGCAGATGGAGCCCGTCGTCCTGCCCCTTTCCGAGAAGGCGGATTGGGACTTCGAGCGCATCGGTTTTGAGGAGGCGCTACGCTGGATTGACGGGGGCGGTTTTCCAACCAAGACCGTGCTTTGCGCAAACGATCGCATCGCCTTTGGCGCTATAGCCGCTGCCTATCAGCGCGGACTGAAGGTCGGCCGAACGGCAGACAGCGATCTCAGAATCGCCGGCCACGACGATCATCCCCTTTCACGCTACGCGTGTCCACCGATCACGACCGTCGCCCAGAATTTTAACGAGATCGGCAGACTGGCAACGAAGCTTTTGTTCGAGATGATTGACCTCGACGGCGAAGTCGCAGCCACCTCTGACAAAGAGCGGGTACTCCTCAATGCGGATCTCATCTTGCGGAGCTCCGCCTAACGCCTCGGCCCCGTTCAGCTGCGAGCGTCCGATAGGACTGTCCCAGTTTTCTGTCCGATTGAGCTCAAATGATCACACGGCGCGACCATCACCCCTGTCGATGTCCGGCAAATACGCAACAACAATCGATCGAAATGTGAAGATAGCGTCACCGATCAGGATGCAGCTATTCCCTTTTGGTGTCCGCGATACCAACGGCAGAGCGCCGTCTAGTTTGAGTGCAAGCGCTTTTCCGTTCTGGCGTCGAATAGATGGATCTTGTCCAGGTCTGGTGCCAGCAGCAGTGAATCGCCCGGACGGACGTCAAGTCGATCCCTTACCGATACGATGACATTGTCGGAACCGAGCTTGGCCGTGAGCTGCGTTTCGGCCCCTGTGGGTTCAGTCAGGATAACCTTTGCAGCGGAACCGGCACCGATCGAGAGGTGCTCGGGCCGAACCCCGTAAATGATGTCGGATCCAGGCTTCACACTGAGATTTTCGGGCAAAGGCAGCTTTGCACCACCACGAGCGATGAACTCAAGCGGACCCGATGAATTAACTTTGCCGTGAATAAAATTCATCCCCGGGGAGCCGATAAATCCGGCTACGAACAAGTTTGCGGGGCAGTCGTAAAGATCGAGTGGCGAGCCAATCTGTTCAACAGATCCGTCGCGCATGACTACAATCCGGTCGGCCATGGTCATGGCTTCAATCTGATCGTGGGTCACGTAAATAGTCGTTGTCTTTAGCCGCTGATGCAGTTGCTTGATTTCGGAGCGCATCTGCACGCGCAGCTTCGCGTCCAAGTTCGACAACGGCTCATCAAACAGAAAGACTTGCGGGTTTCTCACGATCGCGCGGCCCATCGCTACACGCTGCCGCTGTCCACCCGAGAGATTTCGAGGGTATCTTTCCAGAAGTGACTCGAGACCAAGTATTTGTGCCGCTTCCCGAACACGTCTCCTTGTTTCTTCCTTCGGGGCCTTCGCAAGCCTGAGCGAAAACCCCATGTTGGCTTCAACGGTCAAGTGCGGGTAAAGCGCATAGGATTGGAACACCATTGCGATATCGCGCTCTTTCGGTGCGACATTGTTCACGATCTTGCTGCCTATGGAGATCCTACCGCCCGAGATCTCTTCAAGCCCTGCAATCATTCGCAGGAGGGTTGATTTGCCGCAGCCGGACGGACCGACAAGAATAACGAACTCGCCATCCTGGATATCAATATCCACCCCGTGCAGCACTTCAAAATGACCATAGCTCTTTCGGGCATTCGCGACTGTTACTGACGCCATCATGTTCTCCGGCAGTTATCTCTGTTCGATAGTCGTCTCGTTCGAGGGTCGGTACTGATCGTTACCTGCTCGTTGCCATTGAGTAAGGGGCAAGCGCTGCATCGATCGCTGCCAGGCACAAATCGCGAGCGCTCGCACCGATCCGCTCTGAAACGACATCGGAGTAGACCCGGCCGAGGTATTGGCTGATCAAGGTCTGCGGGATATCGCCGTGAAAACGGCTGAACAACTCGTCTACCGCGGCGCTCGCTCGCGGATCTGGCCAGTAATAGCGGATTCGATCGCTGTAACTGAAGTGACGTTGAAGCTTTATTTCTTCGGCGGTTCCACCGTAGTGCCCCGCCCAATTCAAAGGCCGATCCAACATGATGGATTCCATGGATTCGACCAGTGTCGTTTCGCGGTCTCCGCAAGTAGTCGAGGCAATGGCATCGAGGCCATACAACGCCTCCCGAAGGGCAAAGGTGAGACCAGGCCCAACCTTGAGGATAGCAAATCCGCCGTCAACAAGGGCAGCCAGGCCCTCGGTTGTCTGGTAGTCGGTGGAATGTGCTTCGAACAGCAACCCGGGCATTTCATCCAGGGCCGAAATCAGGCTCTTTGCTCGTTCGGGTTTGTAGAGCACAACATTTGAATTGCCGAATTCGACACCGGGTTGGACCACGATGCCGATAACGCGAGCGATCGCCGTAGCTATTCCTGCTTGCGCAAAGGACTCCTGATGGACCTTCAAAGTCTTAAGAGCGGCGTCACAACGTGTGATGTCGATGTCCGCGATTTCATGGGTTGCTCCACCGGGTGGTGGTACCTCAGTTCCGATGATGTAAACCGGCGGACGACGATTTGAACGAAGAGCAGCTTCCTCGGCTGCCTTGGCCAGCCGCGCGGCGCGTGCAGCTGTCAACTCGTCGTGAAGAGCGATTGGTTCACCCGCGCAACCCATCGATGTGTCTAGATGAATCTTCTCAAACCCGGCCTCCACATAAGCGACGACCATCGCCTCGGCGCGCGCCATGGCTTCTTCGGCCGCCAGGAATTTCCAGGGGTTTGGGCCGAGATGATCGCCGCCAAGGATGATCCGTTCAGTCGGGAAATCCAGTTCCGTAGCGATGCCCTCGATAAATCGACGAAAGCCCGCCGGTGTCATTCCGGTATAGCCGCCCTCCTGGTTTACCTGATTGCACGTGGCTTCTATGAGAACTGGTTGCTCTTCGGTCCCGGCGCGCCGAAGCGCGGCCTCGATGACAAGTGGATGCGCCGAGCAAACCGAAGTGATGCCGCGGGGAATAGGAAGCGATCTTCCTCCGAAAAGCTTTCCAAGTGCGGTCTGCCGGTTTTCTTCGATCCGTGTCATGCGAGCTTCACGACTTTGGTCAGGTGTCTGGGAGAAACGGTATCGATTTGGCGAGCCTGAGCGACGCGCTCGCCGAGGATCTGCAACGCTGGAAGAACAATCAGTCCTGTTAGCGAAAGGTCGACGTCAATGGGCAGCCCAACGTCTCCTGGTCCGCCAATTCCGATGACAGCCGCGCCCTTTTCCCTCAATTCCTCAACCAGCTTCACCTCAGCCTCCTTCTGGTCTGAGCTGTAAAGCATGACCACCGCGGTCTTTTCGTCGACGAGACTGATTGGGCCATGGCGATACTCCAGCGGATGAAACGCCTGTGTCATCGTCTGGCTCATTTCCATGAGTTTGAGCGCACCTTCCAGAGCGACACCAAACAACGGTCCGCCGCCGAGAAAGACGAAATGCGATCGGTCTGCAATAATTGTCGGAAGGACTGCATCGAGTGCATTGGCGAGCTTGCGGGCGGAAGCGCCAATGGAGCCGGGGATTGGCTGCCCAATTGCCTGCATACCGAGGAGGACCATTAGACTTGCCGAAACCGTCATGACGATCCCCTCCTGCGGATGAGTCTCGGATGTCACCAACCGATCGCAGTTCCTTGCGAGCGAACTTTCAGCCTCTACGGTTATAGCCGTCACGAAGGCGCCAGCTTTGCGGCTTGCCTTTGCGGCTGCGACGGTCTCGGTTGTCTCGCCACTGCGCGATAGGGCGATGACGTGTGTCGCTTGCCAATCAGGCCAGAAGGCGGACGGTCGGCTCTGCCATTCCGCGCCGGGCACGGCTATGGCTTTGCGACCTGACATGTTGGCATACGCAGCGAGCGAGAGCGCGAGATTATAGGACGTGCCGCAGCCAACGAACACCAACAACTCGGCACCCTCTACGGACGTGTTGGCGCCAATAGCCTTTTCCCAGTAGGGGAACTGTTCGAAAATAACCTTCTCGGTCGTGTTCATGTGGACTCCGATTTATTTGACTGAGCCGGCCAGCAGGCCGCTGACCAGGTAACGATTCAGGAAAATGACGACGAGAGCGGGGATGACGATTGCAATCGATCCGCTTGCTGTGATGAGGCCGTAGTCGATGAAGTTCTTGGTGACGAACTCGGGAATGAGCACCGTCATTGGCTTCGTTGCCTGAGGCGAGAAGATCAGCGGCACCAAATACTGTCCCCACGCGCCAAGGAAGGTCAAAATCGCCGCTGCCGTCAATCCAGGGCCGGCAAGGGGCAACACGATGTTGAAGAAAATGTAGAGTCGCCCTGCCCCATCGAGTTGGGCTGCTTCTTCAAGCGCAATCGGAAGGGCTTCGAAGACACTGCGAAGTAGCCACAACGACAGGGGCAGAAAGGCAGACACATAGATCAAAGAAACCCCGACATATGTATCAACCAGATGCAGTTTGATCATGATCTGGTAAAGCGGGATCAGAACGGCATAGGCAGGGACCGCCAGGGTCGCAACAACCGCCACAAAGAGAACTTTGCGACCGGGAAACTGTAGTCGTGTGAACGCGTAGGCTCCGAGCGCCGACACCGCCACGCAGAGCAAGGTGGCAGCCACCGACGTCACCACGCTGTTGATCAATGCGGCTCGGAATTGTTTGAAGACCTCGACCCCACCGATCCGGGCAATATTAATACCGAGAAGCCTCGAATAGTGATCGAGGGTGAAGTGCTGTGGAAAGAAGCGGATCGGCCGGGTCGAAAAGTCTTCGGTTGGCGTCACAGAACTCGCAACTGTCCAGTAAATCGGTCCGAGGGACCAGAGCAACAGCGCTGCAACGCCGACCCAAATCATGATGCGGTACTGAATTGTGGGCTTCATCAGTCGAACCGTGTGTTGCGATAGACCCGAAGGACGTAAACGAGGGAGATGAGCAGTGATACAAGCGTGATCACCACAGAAAGTGCCATGCCGTATGAGAAGCGCAGGTTCTGAAAGGTCTCGAGGTAGATCTGGACGAGAATCGGCCTGGTTTCCAGGCTGGCACCGGCGAGTACCCAAGCCTCATCGAAGAGATTGAAGGCGTTAACGGTGGCGTTGGTCATGGCAACGGCGATTGCGCTGCGAACAAGCGGAAGCGTGACCAATCCAAACATTTGCAGGCGAGTGGCCCCGTCGATGCGCGCAGCCTCGTAAAGATGAGCGGGTATGCTCTGCATCGCGGCGAGAACAATCACGACCGTCAATGGCATCATGCGCCACACGTGAACGACGGTCACAGCGATGATGGCACTTGTGCGATCGTTGAACCAGACATGATTTTCGAACGGAAGGCCAAGCGCTGACAGAATGCCGTTGAGCAGGCCTGCACCAGGCTGATAGATCCAAAGCCATATTACCGAGTTCACGACACCGGGAAGTGCCCAGGGAAGAATGACGGCCGCCAGCACCCACTGGCGCCCCACCTTCACCTGGTTGATCAGCGCCGCCGCAAGGACGCCGAAGACAGTTTCCGCCGCCACCGCAAGGACGACGTACATGAGCGTGTTTGCCCACGTCGTTCCGAGCTGCGCGTCTGACAGCATCCGCGTGTAGTTCTCCAACCCCACGAACGGAGTTCCTGCTTGCATGGGGTTGACCCTGTGCAGGCTGTCCCACACGGTTCGACCCATCGGGTAGAAAACCAGGGCGGCCATCGTGATTGCAATCGGAGCCACCAGTAACAGGCCGAGTGTGGTGTCGGCGTTAAAGCCGACCCCACGCTTGCTGGTCACATCTTGCGATGCAAAAGCGGTCATTGCGCCATGGCCTGCTTGGCGGCATCGGCGATCGCCGCCACCGCTTGATCGACAGTCATCTGGCCCTTTGCTGCGCTATTGATCGCGGTATTTACGCCGCTTGAGAACTGCGGGTACCATGGAGGCGTTCCCTGCGGGAACAGCGGCTCAACTGTCTTGGATTGCGCAACAAGTGCAGCTCCGCTGTTCAGCTTTCCAGCATCGTTGAGCTCCGACAGGGCCGAAGTGCGTGTTGGCAGAAACCCATTCACGACATTCTTCTTTTGGAAGTCCTTGCTGGTAAACCACTTCACGAAGGCGATGGCGGCATCCTTGTTGGCAGAGACGTTCGGTATAGCAAGCGCCTCCGGCAGACCGAAACTGCGTGTCTCACCACTTGCCGTGGGCACCAGGATTGCTTCTACCTGACCGGCAACCTTCGACTGCTTCGGATCATTCATTTGCCCGAGACGACCGGGCTCGCCGGAAATCATGATACTGGTGAGACCCTGCGAGAACATGCTTTCGTTGATCTGACTGTCTTTCAGACCGGTCGACGCCGGATCAACCAGCCCTTCCTTCAGAAGCATCAATTCGAAGGCAAGCGCCTTGTAGCCAGCCGAATCCGGCTTCGTGAAAAGTGGATTGAAATCCTTGTCGAAGAGTTCGCCACCAAAGGCCTTCGTCAACAGGTACCAGCTGGTCGAGGCGCCCTCCGTCGCGGAGACGGGAAGGCCGATCGGATATTCAGAGATGCCCTTTTCCTTGATTTTACGGGCGACCGAAACCAATGCGTCAAGCGTCTTCGGCATTTCCGTAATGCCCGCATCGGCGAAGTGCTTCTTGTTGACAAGCATGACGCGGAAGTCGTTGGTATAAGGAACGCCAAGAAGCTTTCCGTCGACCGTGAAGATTTTCGCGACGCCAATATCCTTCACGGTATCTGCATCAATCACGTCGTTCAGAGGCAGGAACCAGCCAGCGGCACTGAACTGCCCCGTCCACGACCAGTCGAATTCGGTCACGTCAGCAGGCGCAGTACCCGCCACCAAGGCAGTGACAAGCTTCGGTCGAATGTCGTCCCACGAAAGGGTCTGGAGATCGACGTGGATTCCGGTTTCAGCTTCGAAGTCTGCCGCGATGTTCGGGCCCTGTGGAGAGGGCATCAAAACCGTAATGGACTGGCCGGCGAGTGGCTTGGCTTCATCGGCATGAGCTGGCGTTACGATCGCCAGGGCCGCCGAGGCGAGTAATGGCAAGATAAACTTATGCATGTTCCCATCCTTCATTGTTCTTAATGCTCAGTTTATTCGCAGACGTGCCAACGCTGTCGGCGGTGGCAGCGACTTGCCCGAACCAGCTCTCATCGGGGAACCAGTCGAGAAGTTGGGCGGCGGCAAGTAGCGCGCCACCAATGGGGGGAAGCTTCGAGGGGACTGGGGACTTTCCTATTCGGCGCGCCAGAGATCCCAGGAGCAGCGCACTATTGAAACTGCCTCCGGCATAGGTCCACGATGCGTCGTTGTCACAATGTCCAGAGATTGCACTGTGATGCCTGGCGAGCTCGTCAGCGGCCTGTTCGATCAGCCCGATCGCCGCCTCGTCGCCACAACGAGCAGCCCTATCCACCAATGTGGAAATCGCTGCGATACCTGCTCTTCGATTGGGTAGCAAAGTGACCCAGTCACCCAGCGCATTCATCGGATCGTCCGCTTCGATCTGCAATTCATCGAATAGAATCTTGGAAAGTGCTGTCGGGGGAGCGCGACCATCCAGACTCTTGCTGATTACACTCAGCGCGCTCCTGCCAATCCAGTAACTGCTACCTTCGTCTCCGATTTGATCGCCCCAACCGCCGATCCGTGCAGATTGGCCAGAGGCGTTGCGCGCCCACGCCATTGACCCCGTTCCCGAGAGGATAAGGATACCGGGCCTTCCGGCGAACGCACCAAGGTGGGCAGCATCGACATCGTTGAGGATGTGTCGGCGCGCGTTTGGAAACAGCCGGTCAATGGCTTGCTGCTGCAGTTCCGACAGGCGTGCAACTTCCCCGAACGCAGGCAGGGCCGCGGCCACTGCGGCCACGTTTTGGTGATTGAGGAACGGGCCAAGTTGCTCTTCCAGTTCCCGCAGCCAATTTGGATTATCCATCGGGTTAACGCCGCGACCGCGAGACGACTGCACGATACGTCCGGACCTGTCAGCTAACGCGACCAGGACCTTGCTGCCCCCGCCATCGATTCCCAGGACAAACTCGTCACTCATTCCTTCCCCCCAACTCCGCGATCGTGGTCGCGACGCCGAGCTTAGCGAGGTCGTCTCGCCAATGAACCGCTAGTCCGGAGTCAGTGATAACCTGTGCGACATTCAGCGGCGCGACCTTGTAGGTGGCCATTGTCCCGAACTTTGAGGAATCGGCGAGGACGAAGCGATTTGCCGATCTGGCGAGCATGTGGCGGTTCAAGCTCGCCTCGGCGCTATCAACGCTGTAGATCGCGCCATCAGGACTAATGGCGCTGACACCAAGGAAGAGCTGATCGAACCATATGCCGTCCAGCATCGCCTCGGCCTGGGGGCCCACGAGCGAAGCGTTTTCACTCCGTAACTGGCCACCAAGCAAGACCACTTCGAGGTTCGGGATATTCAGGAACTCCTGGGCGACGGTCAGGCCGTTGGTGAAGATCCTCAATGGCAACGGATTAATGCGGATCAGGCGAGCAAGCTGAAGGACGGTAGTGCCCGCATCGAGGAAGATTGCGGATCGCGGATGAAGCAATTCATAGGCGGCCGTCGCGATGACCCGCTTAGCCGAAAGGTGCTGCTTTTCCCGCTCCTGAAATGCAATCTCTACCGACGATCCCTCGGCAATGCGGGCCCCCCCATGCACCCGGTCAATCGCACCTTCTTCCTCAAGGATCTGGAGGTCCCGCCGAACGGTCGCAAGCGATGAACCGGTTGCATCAGCCAGCGCCTGGATCGTCGAAAATCCGTTCGCATACAAATGGCTGCGAATAGCATCCAGGCGATCGACCTTAACCCCGATTGGTTGGCTCATTCACATCTCCCAGGATACAATATCAATCACCCTCCCACCGCAATTAATCAGAGTCAATCACAATTTTGATCGTTTCTGATGTTTTTGCGATGAAAAGCAGAGCAGCGGGAACTGCGCACGGTCAGCCGCTGAGCGGGAATCCCATTCAGTGATATGTCGGCAGGAGGTCTCCGTGTGCCTCGATCAAGTCGTTGACAAGACTCCAGATCTGATCGGGAGAGAGTTCCGCGGAGGTGTGGGGATCAAGCAGGGCCGCCTGGTAGATGCGATCTCGATTTTTTGTCAGCGCGGCTTCAACGGTGAGCTTTTGAACGGAAACGCTCAGGCTCATGACGGCCGCAAGCTGCGAGGGTATCCGCCCTATCCTGATCGGCTGAATTCCATTGCGATCCACATGGCAAGGCACTTCGACAATGCACTCGTTCGGCAGGTTCTCTATCAGTCCGTTGTTTGGAACATTTCCATAAATCAGGGCTGGACTGCCTGTTGTCGCCGCGTGAATGATCCCTGCGGCATACTCATTGCTCCGGCAAACCTCGATCGGCTTGTCGCCTTCAAGGCCCCTGCGCAGTGCGTGCCAATCAGCTATCTGAACTTCACAACGACGGATGTATTCGTCGAGAGGAATGTTGAGTTGATCAACCAGATCGCCCCTTCCTTCCTTGATGTACCAGGATGTGTATTCGGAAAAATGCTCGCTCGACTCTGTTACGAAGTGACCGAGCCGCTTGAGCACGTCGAAGCGAACGCGGTCATCCGCCGGAACACGCCCCTCAGCTGCCAGGGATTTGAGGCGCGGGTATAAGTCTTCACGGCGCCCATCTTGATGAACCTTCTCGTAGCGCAGGAAGAACGCGACATGATTTATCCCGGCCGAAACGTAGTTCACGTCTGCGACGTCTTCACCGAGGCATTTCGCCAGGTGTCCGGCCGTGTGCTGGACGCTATGGCACAAACCCACACTTCGGATTTCCGGGGCTAGTTCCTTGATCGCCCAGCAGTTGATGGCCATGGGATTTACGTATTGCATCAAGATTGCCTGCGGGCAGACCTCTTGCATGTCACGGCAAATCGCTTCCAGCACTGGTATAGTGCGCAGCCCTCGGAAGATGCCACCAACTCCAAGTGTGTCGGCGATCGTCTGCCTTAGTCCATACTTTTTTGGAATTTCGAAATCGGCAACCGTGGCTGGCCGATAGCCGCCAACCTGCATCATCAGGATCACGAAGTCCGATCCGCTCAGCGCCACTCGCCGGTCCAGGGTCGCCTCCACTTTGACCCCGACGAGTTTGAGGGCGTCGCAAATCCGGCGCGCAACAATTTCCGATGTCTTTAAACGTTCTGGATCGATGTCGAACAGGCTGATCGTGAAGTCGCAGCCTTGCGATGAAAGCACGTCTCCAAGGATATTCTGAGCAAAAACGGTGCTGCCGGCACCGACGAGGCAAATCTTCGGCATTGCAATCTCCTTTCAGATCATGCTTCGTAATGCGCTTTAAAATTAGGGATTTCCTCCTTCGAAATGCCAATTTACTCCGAGAATCGAGCGCGAAAGATATTAATGAAACGCAGAGGTGAGCGCGGGGAATGGACAGGTTCCAGAGGCGCCTTTTTAGTGGAGTGTCATACCGCGGACGCTATGGCCTCCGCTCACTGGCACGACCACTTGGAAATTAATCTGCTATTGGAAGGGCAAATGACCTACCTTTTCAATGGGCGACAGGAAGTGGTTGAGGCGGGCAGAATGGTTCTCTTCTGGGCCGCTATTCCGCACCAGACGATATTGGTCAGCGATAACGCGCCGCTTGTTTGCGCTTACCTTCCGCTCGTTGATTTTCTGGCTCTGCCAATAGACAAGGACGCCAGACGATTGATCATGCAGGGGAGATTTCTCGCAGATCAGCTATCGGATGGGTCAGATGCGATCGCCTTTCCGCGGTGGGAACGTGAATGGCAAAATGCTGATGCTGTTCGGCAAAGATTGATTGTGGACGAGGTGAAAGTCCGAATTCGGCGATTGATATTGGATAATGCGGACGCGGCGACTTCGACCCGACATACTGTCGGCACTACCACGAAGGGACACGCGGTCCGGCACGTTGAGATACTGAGCGACCTGATCAATTCGCAGTTTTCAAATGCAATCAGCGTGCCGGACCTCACAAAGATCGCGGGTATGCATGAGACCACCGCCAACCGGGCGTTTCGGGATGTTCTCGGGATGTCCGTCAACGAATATCTGACCCGTTACCGCATCGCCCGGGCGATGCAACTTCTCACTGATACGGACCGGTCAGTCTTGCAAATTGCGTTTGATTGCGGATTCGGCTCGAGCAGCCGGTTTTACGAAACCTTCAAAGAGCGCACTGGGACCACTCCCCGTCAGTTCCGAATATCGATGACCCCGATAAGTCCCTTTGATCGCTTGAACAACGAACGGGCGCGATCCTTCTGACCGCTGGGAGCTCAGCGATCTTCCAGACGAATTTTGTGGCGTAGGCCCGACGGGGTCGCACTCTTCCAAATCGCACGAGGCTTCGCCCGCGTGCGAAAGATACGATAGTGAAATTCACAATGTCAGCGGACAGGTCAGACCGCGCATCAGCGAGCGCGCCGACACCGGATTGGCAGGCCCGGCGAAGGACATCTGCAGATAGGCGCGCGCGCCCTTGGCGCGCACATCGATCAGGAACCGCCGGCCGGCGTCGCGGGGCCGCAACCGTGATCCGTCCAGGAACCGCAGGAGGCCCCACGGTCCGGCTTCACCCTTCTTGTCGACTGCAATGCCGTTATCGAAGGATATCTCAAATCCGCGCGATGGTGACGCTCCTGGCCATTTCAAGGTCACTGCCTCCCCTGAAGTGACGACCGGAGCATGAGCGCCGCCGATTGAGACGGTCGCAGCTCCTCGTTGGGCGAGCGCCTCCAGCACGATCGGGACATTGGGCGGTGTTCCCTGTTGGAACAGAGCCTGCCCAAGGGCCACTGCCCGCTGCAAGAATGCTGCGCTTTCCGGTGTATAGCCGGAAAGCCGCGCCTCCGGTCTCCAACGCCACGGTGTCGTCGACGTGTCCATCAAATGTGCCAGTTGCGCCCGAAAATACTTTTCGATCGTGCCCTCCGGCGCGAAGATCCGTGCGACCTCGGCCATGTCCGCGTCAGGGCCATCGAAGAACGGATAATGGCCATTCACGGCGGCCCGGCAGGCGGCTGAAATCTGCGAACCCCAAGGTGACTGGGACTGAGACTGGGGCTGGGGCTGGGGCTGGGGCTGCGGCACCTCCTTTGCAACATGATCCGTTGCAACGTCCGGCGCCTGATCCAACGTAGGTTCGGCGGCCCTCGGGGCAGCCGTCTGGGAGATCACATCCTCGACGATTTGCACGACCAGAAGAGGTGCTTGCTGCAAGGCAACGATGGAGTTCGCACGCTCCTGTGCGTCCATGAGGGATTTCTTGCCAATCTGTGTATCTGCATCGAGAACAGCAAGAGCGACGTTCAACGATACGAAAAGTTGCGAGATTTCCGACATCCGCCCCTGCTCGACGAACTGGATCGCCGGCCCCAACGCCGCCGCGATCCGAAGCTGATTGGCGTGGCTTCGGCCACGATCCGTCCCGCCCGACTGGCGCCAGGCCTCACGGATAAGTGCCGAGAGCGGCGAGTTGCGTGCGCTTAGCGCACCGCTGATCACGACCGCCGTTGGCTGGTCGGTGAACGGCCTGACGCGTAGCTCACCCAGGTACTCCGTCCATACGTCAAGCGTACGCTTTTGAAGCAGATCCATCACCGCGTCTTCGGTCGTCGTGCCATTGGAGGCAATAAGAGTAGCGGCCTCGGACCTTGCCCTGCGGATCGCCTCGCTTGCACCGTCGGACCGCGCGTAGCTCCATCCAGCCTCCGTATAGAGGCCGGCGATACCGCGCCCGATCGGTACGCCTGACCGGTGGATCAGGATCGTCTCGAGACCTGGCACTGCCTGGGAAAGAGACCAGGCAGGAAGTGCTGCGGCCTTTTCGGCACGGGTCAGTTCAAGCAATGCGCGCTCGCTTGCCGAGCCTTCAGCAGCGAACTGCCGTGCCTGGGCGACCGTTTCGGGATCCGGAGATGGAAGTCTCGGCTGTGGCCCGGACATGGCGGCGACATGCTCGGCCAGCAAGGCAAGCTCGGGAAAGGCCTCGGCTCGGTCGGCAACCCAACCAGCAAGAAACCGAGGCTGCCAGTCAGAAGTGCCCTTCAGGATCGACCAGGCGCGCAGGGAATCGTAGAGTGCATTGGCCTCGCCTTCGGTGGCAAGCGCAACACCGAGTGCCTCGGCGAGTGGCTCGGCAACAAGGGATTCGGCCGCCTCGCCATAGCGACGACGTGCGGCCGCTGCCGGGTCGAGCATCTCGATATGATGAATCAGGCCAAGCGGAGACTGGCCCGCGTCCTGCTCGACAAGCTGGACTGCCGCCAGGAACGCATCGAGTTGGGCCGCCCGCGCAGCCGGCGTAGCGGCCTTGCCAGCTTCTACAACGCTTCCAACGGCTGGCAATTGCGCCAACAACCGCTCGCGAAACCGCCATTCCGCCCATCCAGCCCAGCCGACGAGCATTGCGAAAAAAAGGACAATCGCAAGCAAGACGAGTCCACGGTCTGCCCGCGTTCTATGCTGCTCCGCCTTCGACTGCGCGGCTTGCACTGCCTCATTGCAATGCCCGAGAAAGCGGGCCAGATCGCGCCGCGCCAAGCCTCCTTTCGCGGCCTGGGCAGCGCGTTCTGCGAGCCCATCGGCGCCAATCATGTGGCCAATTGGAAGGGCGGCTGCAAGAGCACGTTCCCATCGCTTGGCCGGCAGCGCCGGATTGCTGCGAGCCCGCACGTCAAGCAGCGCGACGAGCGCGTCGCGAGCATCCAGGAGCCAGTCAGGAGGAATGTTCCTGCGGCGTCCCTCTTTCTCGAACTCGGCCACAAGGAGGCGGGCAGTCGCTGCCAGCTCCTGCGGATCCGGCCGCTTCTCGCTTTCGGCGCGCTTGGCGAGGCTCAGCAGCGGCTCGGCCAATGCGGGAAGCATGTCCGCTCCCGTGAAATCCCGACCCGGCGGTTGGCCATGGTCGCTCACAGCTTGCCCTCCGCAGCCCATTTGCGCAGCAGCGCCTCGCCGACTTCAAAGTGCATGGAATCTTCGCGACTATAGCCGGCACCCCAGTACCAGCCGGCATCGTTGAAAAACTCCGCAAGGACAACAAGTCCGAACTGCGTGTTGTCATCGCCCATTCGGTCGAGGTTCTTCTTGAGTGTCAGGTCGACGGCCGCGCCCCAGGCGTGCGAGGAGACAGATTTCGTGGAGCCGCGCACATAACGCGCGCAAAGCGCACCGGCCGTTCCGATCGCGGCGTAGATGTCTGGCTCTTCCTTTCGCAGACGCTCCATGATCTGCCCCAAGGAATCGAGCGCAGGCCTGATCATCGTCAGGCGGAAATGCCCTATGTCTCGGCTTTCCAGGGTTCTCAGTAATTTTGGGTTGGTGACCGGCTGGCAGCTTGTGGAATAGACACTTCGTGGCTCGCCAAGGACCTCGCGTAACACTGCCGGGGTCGGGCGTATGACACGCTCGTTGAAGCGCTTCTTCGCCAATTGCATGGGCTCCGTCATATTTTCGGTTTCTTCCGGCGGCGCAATGCCACCGAACTGATCGATCGAAAACGACTGCGGGCTCACAGGTTCGCCGGGCGGCGGCGAAACCGCAGAGCTTTGCGGGACGGGTTCGGGACGAGGCGCCTCTGCCAGTTCCTTCACCTTTCCTTCTAGATCGGTCACCCTTCGCTTAAATGAGTTCAGTTCAGCGCGCAGGTCCTGGATTTCCGCGTCCTGTTTGGCAAGCTGTTGCGTTGCCCGATCAATCCTTCCCTCATTCGGATCGAGCTCGGTATTTCGCAGCAAGTCTCCAACCAACGCGAACGCGACCGCCGCAAGAATGATGCTCATTCCAATGACGACGGCTGCAATCGGATCTAGTGGCCTCAAGGCGCTGCAGCTCCGTCAATCCGAACGACCACCACAGAGACGTTGTCCGGAGCGCCATTATGGAGAGCGGCGGCTATCAGTCGCTGGCAGGCGACGTCGGGGTTTGGCGCGCTCAACTGTGCGATGATCTCTGGCTCGGCAACACAGTCAGTCAATCCGTCGGAACAAAGAAGCAAATAATCCCCCGGCTTGAGAGGGACTTCGATAGAGTCGACATCGAGCCGTTCGGCGGCACCGATCGCGCGGGTAACAACGTGCGCTTGCGGATGCTGCCAGACAGCGTCAGGCGTCAAACGTCCATCATCGACAAGTTCCTGCACGACCGAATGATCGCGCGTGAGCTGCAACAAATCCCCTGCCCGCAAACGGTAGGCCCGGCTATCGCCCACCCACGCGATCGTCGCTGTTCCACCATCAATAAGTGCGACCACCACTGTTGCGCCCATCTGCGCGACATTGGCCGACGCCGCCCAACGACGGATGGCGGCATTGGCTGATTGCAGTGCAGCGACGAGATGAGCGCCGGAAATGGGTGCATGCGGAAGGAGGGCGAGCTGTTCGATGACCAGGTCTGCCGCGACATCCCCGTGGCCGTATCCGCCCATCCCGTCAGTTACCGCCCAAAGTGCGCCTGAGGGGTCAATGAGAATCGCGTCTTCGTTGTTTGTGCGCACATGCCCGGTATGGCTCAGTCCCGCTCCTTGCGGCCTGGAGGGCCAGCGCGTCGAAGGATTGTCCCGAGAATCCGGGGTCATGATCGGATAACCCCATTGATCGATCCGTCGTGAGCGCAACTGCCGGATCGGTTGCAGCCACAATGATCCTATAGTATTTTCAAGGGGGGCGAAACCTTTTTGCCAAGGAGCCTGAGATGAAGCGCCTGATGACCACAAAGCTGACGGTGTTTCTCGCTCTGTTCTTCGTGACACAAGGTGGTTTGGGTGCACAGGAACTGAACGATTCCGCGCTCAAGGAACGATTCCAGCGACAGATCGACTTGTTCAAGGCGGCACGCCTCGGAGCGACGCGCGGCCTGGTTCTTAACAACGGCAACGCAGCGCCCAACGCCCAAGCCGTCCCGGTGACAATTGCAACGCCCGAGACTGAACCGGCCAAGACCGCTCCAGCTCCCTCTTCCCATGCAACCGTTGAGTCCCAAGGCACCCAGACTGCTCCAGCGGCCCCCAATACAGCTCAGCCATCTGCCCCGAAGCCGACGGCGACGTCGTCGGCAACGGCAGTGTCCGCGGCCGCGGCGACGACAGACCCACAGACATACTGGAAGCTCCCGCCTGATGACCAGATCAACGTCCGGGTGAATTTTGCATTTGACTCTGCGGCGATCGCTTCGGAGCAAAGACCAATGCTGAGGCAGCTTTGCGAAGTCGTAAAGGACATGGACATCAAACTCGTCCGTATCATCGGTCACACGGATTCTGTCGGTGGCGCGAGCTACAACCAGCATCTGTCGGTTCTGCGGGCGAAGGAAGTTGCGCGGTTTTTCACGGATGATTGCCATATCCCGCGCGAGCGGCTCGAAGCGGTTGGTGTCGGCGAGCAGTTTCTTCTCAACCAGGAAAACCCGAAGGCCGACGAAAACAGGCGCGTGGAATTCCAGGCGGTGAGCTAACGGCGCTCCCCGGCGACAGCCACGTCTTTGCCTATTCGAATGCGTAAGTGAAGCCTTCCGGGGATGTTCCGATCGTGGCCTTGGTAAGGCGTTTACCCTCGAGGGACCAGTTCAGAAGACCCTGGCTGAGGGTCGGCAGAAGTGTATTGGTCAGGATCGCGTCTATCATGCGCCCCCCCGATTCGACCTCGGTACACCGTGCCTTGATCAACTCCAGGACCCCGTCTCCGATGACCAGCTCGGCGTCATGGTTGGCGCGAAGCCGGCGCGCGATCTTCGCGAAATGATGTTGTGTTATCGCCTCAATCATTGAATCCGAGAGCGGATAATAGGGAACGACAATCACACGTCCGAGGAAGGCTGGCGGGAACACTTTCAACAGTGGTGAACGTAGTGCGCGTTCGAGCTCCTCGGGCGGCGGCCGCCTCTTGCCGCCGTCGGCAAGCTTCATGATAACATCCGAACCGACATTCGACGTCAGCAGGATGAGACTGTTCCTGAAGTCGATCCGCCGGCCCTCGCTGTCGTCCATCATTCCTTTGTCGAAAACCTGGAAGAAGATTTCGTGCACATCGGGATGCGCCTTCTCCACTTCATCGAGCAAAATGACGGAATAGGGCCGCCGGCGCACGGCCTCGGTCAGCACGCCCCCCTTGCCATAGCCGACATAGCCGGGAGGCGCGCCCTTAAGGGTCGAGACCGTATGGGCCTCCTGGAACTCCGACATGTTGATGGAGATCAGGTTCTGCTCGCCGCCATATAGGGTTTCGGCGAGAGCCAGCGCCGTTTCTGTCTTGCCGACGCCCGACGGACCGCATAGCAGGAACACGCCCACCGGCTTTTCGGGAGAGGCCAGGCCCGCACGGCTGGTTTGCACACGCCGGGCGATCGATTCCATTGCGTCCTCCTGGCCGACGACACGCTCGCCCAGAACCGCGGCAAGCTTTAGCGCCTTTTCGGTCTGGCTGGTCAGCATCCGACCGACAGGAATGCCCGTCCAGTCCTTTACGACAGAGGCAACAGCGTTCTTGTCGACGGAAAGGAGGACCAGCGGTGCCTCGCCCTGAACCCCGGCAAGCTCCGCCGTCCGGGCCTTGAGCCGTTCAAGCTCGGCGCGTTGATCCGATGCATCGGCGGCCTCCCGCCCGGCACGCTCTACGTCGGCGGCACCCGGCAATTCCCCGCCTGCCTCCGATTCAGCAAGCGCGGCATCGAGCGCAACTCCTCTTCCTCGCAGGCTAGCTCGCAGACCAAGGATCTCGTCGACCATCGACTGTTCGCTTTCCCAGCGAGCCTTTGCAGCAAGCAACGCGGACTCTATTTCGGCGAGAGCGGCTTCAACTTTGGACTGGCGCTCGGCGACTTCAATGCCGATTGCCGCTTCACGCCCGATAATGCCCTGCTCGATCTCAAGGGACTGCTTGCGCCTCAGAAGGTCTTCAACCTCAGCCGGCGTCGCGTGCTGCGATACCGCCACCCGCGCGCAGGCCGTATCGAGCAGGCTGACTGCCTTGTCCGGAAGTTGGCGGGCGGGAATGTAGCGATGTGACAGGCTGACGGCCGTCTCGATCGCTTCGTCCAGGATCTGCACCTGATGGTGTTTCTCCAATACACCGGCCACCCCACGCAGCATCAGGATGGCAGCTTCCTCATCAGGCTCTTCAATCTTGACCACCTGGAACCGGCGGGTCAACGCCGGGTCTTTTTCGATATGCTGCTTGTACTCTGCCCATGTCGTTGCGGCGATTGTGCGAAGCTCGCCACGCGCCAAGGCTGGCTTGAGAAGGTTCGCAGCATCTCCCGTTCCCGCTGCCCCGCCTGCCCCGATCAAGGTATGAGCTTCGTCGATGAAGAGGATGATCGGCGTCTCCGATGCCTGAACTTCGTCGATGACCATCTTTAGCCGCTTTTCGAACTCACCCTTGACGCTTGCCCCCGCCTGCATCAATCCGATGTCAAGCATGTGTAGCGCCACGCCCTTCAGCGGAGGCGGGACATCTTCTGCTGCAAGGCGAAGCGCAAAACCCTCGACCACAGCTGTCTTGCCTACGCCGGCTTCACCAGTCAGGATCGGGTTGTTTTGTCGCCGTCGCATGAGAATGTCGACAATCTGGCGGACCTCGGGATCGCGGCCGACGACCGGGTCAATTTTCCCATCGCGCGCTCGACGGGTGAGGTCCGTCGCATACTTCGCCAATGCGGAGTCACCGCCTGCCGGGCGTTTTTTCCGGGGCTGTTCTTGGATCTCGGCCTTGCCGGCATTTTCAAGTGATCCGGCAAGCAGGTCATCCAGCCGTGGAAGTATCGAATCCGCCTCGATCCGATCGAATTCGGCGCTGATCTTCAACAGAAGGCCGTCAAGCACCGCAACCTTTCTGCATGCCAGGAGCACATAAGCCCCGCGGACTTCTTCGGATCCAAACTGCAGGCCTGCCAGGCTCCAGGCTTCCTGGATGGCATGAAATATGTGATCGGAAAACTCCTCGATAGAGGTCGCGCCATAAGGCAGCTTGTCTATTGCCCTTGCCATGTCGGCAGCAAGCCGGCCAAGATCGATGCCGGCATCGGCAAAGAGAAGCTGAAAATCCGCACGGTCCACCAGAGCCAGCTGTTCGACCCAGTGAACAAGTTCGACGTAGGGATTGCCGCGAAGCTTGGCCGCGTCGGCCGCCGCCTTGAACGCGCGCAGGCAAACGGGATTAAGTTTTCCGACCAGTTCCTTGCGCTTGAAGCTCTGCGAAGACATGTTCTGCTCCATGTCGATCGGCTCCTGCCCAGGTGATCTTAAAGAGGTCCCGAGCCTCGTCTTTGATCGCTGGTCACAGCGTGCCACATTAGAGTATTCTTGACAAATATTCAGGGCCACGTGTTCCTGGTGAACAGTCTCGCGTAATTTCCACTGGGTGCGCTGGGAGGCTCCAGATGATCGATCCGCTGCCTGGCGACATCTTTCGCAAAGCTCAGGTGCTTAACAACACCTACGAGATCGAGGGTATCCTCGGCCGCGGCGGCACAGGTGAGGTCTACAGGGCAAGCAACCGGATCACAGGCCGTGTGGTGGCGCTAAAGGCGCTGAAACGCGAGCTATCGGGAAACGCCGGGTATCTGGAGCTTATGAAGCGTGAGGAGGAGATGCGCAACATCTCCCACGATGCGGTTGTGCGCTACACCGACTGCAGCCAGACCGAAGACGGCCACGTCTATCTGGTGATGGACTACGTCGCCGGAACACCTCTCAGCGAGTGGCTCGAACGTGGCGGGGCGTCGCCTCGGGATCTGCTGGTCGTGGCCCACAGAGTGGCCGAAGGCCTTGTCGCGACGCACGAGCACAAGATCGTTCATCGCGACCTTTCCCCTGACAATATCATCCTGCGCGACGGCAGGCCGGAGGAAGCCGTTATCATCGACTTCGGTATCGCGAAGGACAGCAAGACAGGGGCTCGTACAATTGTCGGCAAGGAATTTGCGGGCAAATACGAATATGCGGCGCCGGAACAGTTGCATGGGCAGGCGGAGCCACGCTCTGACCTTTATGCGCTGGGCGCTTCGCTGCTTGCCACATTTCGAGGAAGGATTCCTGACGTCGGAACCAGTCCCGGCGAGGTTGTCCGTCACAAGGAACGGCGACTTGATACCTCGGGTGTTCCTGAACCGTTGAAGTCGCTGATCGACGATCTCACCAGGCCGGACCCTGCCCAACGCCCTCCGAGTGCTGCCGCAGTCGTCAAGGAAATCGGCAGATTGCTGCAGCCTGGTCTCGCCAAGGCACGGCGGGAGACCGGGCATCAAGCAAGGCCCAGGTGGCAGCCATGGCTCGCGATCCTGCCCCTGGTGGCGCTGGCGGCAATCGCCGGGCTTTGGTTTTTCGGGGTTTTTGAGCATTTGTCCCCGACTGCGCTTCCGATCGCAACCCCTTACAAACTCACGGCCGGGGTGGATGCCCAAAGCCGCCCCATGCTTGCGGGTTTTGCTCCGGATGCTGAGCAGCAACAGGCAATCCTGTCGACCTTCAACCGAACGGTCGGGCTTCCTCCGCCCAATGGCGCTCTGACGCTTGCCCAGGGTGCTCCATCTGAACGCTGGGCGCAGGACATTGACGCCTTGTTTAAAGCCGCCGCTCCACTCGTCGAGTGGAAGCTCGAAGTCGCTGATCGGACAGCTCGCCTCACCGGTCTGGCGGCGGACAAAGCTGCACGCGAAGATGCGGTCACCCGCTTTGACGCTGCGGCAAAGTCGACCGGTTACCAGAGTATCGTCCGGATCGCGGCCGGTCCGCGGGACCTGTCGCCGGACCAGTTGAAGCCTCTTCTCGTGCCACTTCAAACCTGCGGTCCGCTCCTCGTTCAACCTCCGGCGAGCGGCAGCTTTCCTCTCGGCTCGACGCTGGTCGTCCGTGGAAATGTCGCGTCCGGCGATGACGTCGAAGCCCTGAAAAAGACGCTCGCCCCTCGTGTCGGAGATCGCGAGCTACGCTTCGACGCCACAGTGCTCAACAGCCAACTGTGCGTTGTTCAAGAGCTGCTGCCAGATGCACCGCAAGGTCAAATGTCGATCGTTCTCGGCTACGGCGACAGGACCGAACCGAACATGGCAGGCGTCTATTCGGTCGGCGACAACCCGGTCATTGACGTAATTGCGCCGGCCTCGCTCGACAAGGGATACCTGTGGGTCGTTATCGCCGACGTCACCGGCAATCTTTTCAATGTTCTTCCGAACATAAAGAGGCCCGATCACGCCCTTGCCCAAATTGGGTCCGTGTCGGGTGGCATGCGCACTATCCGTGTTGCCTACCCTGCCGCAGAGGGTGCAGCCGATCCTTCCAAGCTCTCCTTTTCCGTCGACGCGACGTTCGGCAGAAGTCTGATAATTGTCATGCAGACCGACCAGCCACTTTTCTCACAGCTTCGACCAACAACGGAGTCCACCAAGTCGTTTGCCGAAGATTTACGCGCTGCGATAGCTAATGGGCATGTGTCAATTCTCTCGATGAGCACCCGGCTGATCGACACCCGGAATTAATTAGAAGCCGGACATACACGGCATTAGTATAGACCGGGAAGTTGTGGTAAAAAGCAAATTGCAAGGGAATACTAGTCGGTTAACGGGGGTTCGGTTGTTCGACTCTGCTCTCTGGTTAAGTCCGCTGGACGGTGTGAACCCGTCAGGTGAAAGCTTGCGGAATGACGGACGGTTTCACGAGCTCGAGCGCCTCGTGCAACCGCAGATAGAAATTAGCCGTGACGAGCGCAACAACCCCGTTTCACGGACCGAGGTCCCGGTCGACTGGTCGACAGTCCTTCGAAAATCTGAAGAGTTGCGCCCCCATGGACGGGATCTGAGGCTCCTGGTGATCGTGACGCGCGCGCTTGCCAACGAACAGGGTCTTGCCGGGCTCGCTGACGGGCTGAACCTGATCACTGGAACCTTCGACATGCATTGGAAGACGATGCATCCGGAACTTCGCGAGGGCTTGCCACTCCGCGACGCCGCCCTACGTCGGATCAACGCTCTTCTACAGCTTCAGAACGACAAGGATGGCTTGCTCGGCGATCTTCGCAAGATGATTTTTTTTACGCCGCGGGGCGTCGGCCCTGTCACAGGGCGCGATCTGGATCGCGGGGCGATCGACACCCGAACCGTTCTCAGCGAGGCCGCACCCGGACTGAGCGAGGCCGAGAAGGCGTCGCTTGTAAGCGCCCATGACCAGTTGCTGAACCGTGTAAGGATCGGTTGCGCTGCCTTTGCAGAACAAACCCCCGACGAGGCGATAGCGCTTTTTGAGAGCGCAAAGGCTGCGGCGGCTGCAATGGAGGCGCTTGAAACATCGCTCAATCGGCAAATCGGGGAGGATGTACGTGTCACATTGCCGGATTTGAGCCGGTTCCTGCAGCGAGCGGTTTCCACGCTTGAACGAGTAAAGCCGAGCCCCAGGCAGGAAACCGCAAACGATGAAGGCCTCGACCGTGAGGGTGCGCCCGCAATAGCCACCGCCCCCGCCGCTCCGACTTACATCGGAGCACCGGCAGTCTTTCCGTCACGGCTTACATCGCGCGAGGATGTCACAAAGTGCATCGACCTGATCATCGCCTTTTACGACCGTACTGAACCGTCGAGCCCCATCCCCCATCTGGCGCGGAGGATCAAACGCATGGTGCCGATGGATTTTCTGGAACTCATGGAGGACCTGGCGCCCTCCGGTTTGAAGGAATTCCGGCTTCTGGCCGGGGTGCCGGAAAGCAAGAAACCTGTCCCTGGGACGAAAGGTGACCATCAATGAGCGAAACTAAGGCCAAGGTAATTGAAAGAAACCGGGCGCCTCGCGTCCAGATAGCTTACGAAGTCGAAACCTACGGCAGCCCGACAACCATTGAATTGCCGTTTGTAATGGGCGTGATGGCCGATCTCGCAGGCGCCTCCCAGACGCCGGAGGCCAGCAAGTCCGTCCGGGACCGCGCCTTTGTCGAAACGGACGCAAACAGGTTTGGCCGCTTCATGGAAGCGCTCAGTCCACGTGTGAAAGCTCGCGTGAAGAACACCCTTCCCCAACCCGAGGGTGAAGAGCGCGATGAAGAGCTTGCAATCGACCTGACCTTTACCAGCATGGCTGATTTCGCGCCCGATCGTGTGGCCGAACAAGTCCCGCAGCTTGCAGAACTCTTGAGAATGCGCCGCCAACTCGAAGAATTGCTCGGCTTCATGGATGGACGCGTCGACGCTGAAAAACGCATCGCGCAACTTTTGAACAATGAGCCCCTGCTAGCAAAGATCGCCGACCAGGCGCTCGACGATAGCAGCAAGTCGGAGGTCTGAGCCATGGCCGAACAGGAAAAAGCCGCTCCCGCTGGTGTCGCGGAAGCCGAGGGAGTCGACCTTCAGGAATTCAGCGGTCTTCTGGAGAAGGACTTCAAGGTCAAGAAGGATGACAGCGACAAGCTTCAAACCTTGGTCAGGAACCTGGCGCTTGCTGCCCGCGCCCGCGCGGAATCGACCGTCATCTCATCGAACGCGATCAAATCGATCAAGTCCTTGATCGGTGGCATCGACAAGCTGCTGACCGAGCAGACCAACGAAATTCTGCATGCGCCTGAAGTGCTCCAGATGGAAGGGACATGGCGCGGGCTGTGGTACCTCGTCAACAATACCGAGACGGATCAGAAGCTGAAGATCCGCGTCATGAACATTTCGAAGGAGCAGCTGGCTGATACGCTTGAGGATTACGAAGGTCAGATGTGGGATCAAAGTCCCATATTCAAAAAAGTCTACACCGACGAATACTCGATGCTTGGGGGTAATCCGTTCGGCTGCCTGATCGGCGCCTATGAATTCTCGAACCACCCGAAGGATGTCGGTCTGCTTCGCAACATGTCCGGTATCTGCGCCTCGGCGCATACACCGTTCATAGCAGCAGCCGCCCCTCGTCTCTTCCGCATGGAAAGCTGGCAGGAATTGCCGAACCCGCAAGACCTCCAACAGATCGTCTCGTCGCCGGCCTATGCCTCATGGCAGTCGCTGCGCGAGAGCGAGGATGCCCGTTACATAGGCCTGACGATGCCGCGCGTGCTGGCAAGGCTGCCTTATGGTGCAGAAACCGTTCCGGTGAAGGGCTTTGCATTTGAGGAAGAAGTCCAGGGCGATCATCATAAGTATGTCTGGATGAACGCGGCCTTTCCGATGGGCGTCAACATCAACCGCAGCCACAAGCTGTTCGGCTGGGGCACGCAGATCCGTGGTGTCGAGAACGGCGGGGCAGTGATCAATCTGCCTGTCCACAATTTCCCGACCGACGACGGCACGGTGGCGATGAAATGCCCGACCGAGGTCGCCATTGACGATCGGCGAGAGGCCGAGCTCGCCAAGCTGGGGCTGATGCCGATCCTCCATCGCAAGAACACCGATATTGCCGCCTTCATAGGCGCCCATTCACTGCAGGACGACGAAACGAGGGCCGGCCGGCTGGTCGACCCGGATGCTCAGGCCAACGAGAGATTGAGTGCAAACCTGCCCTACCTGTTCCCGGTTTCGCGGTTCGCCCATTACCTGAAGGCGATCGCCCGGGACAAGATCGGCTCGTTCAAGGAACGTGCCGACATGCAGATCTGGCTGACGGAGTGGATCAACCGCTACGTTCTCGCCAACCCTGTCTTTGCCGACGAAAAGGCCCGCGCAAAACGTCCCCTTGCTGCTGCCGAGGTCCAGGTTGACAGTGTTGAGGGCCGTCCCGGCTGGTACAATGCCCGGTTCTATCTGCGGCCCCACTACCAGTTGGAAGGTATCAACGCTTCGCTCCGGCTGGTTTCGGAGCTGCCGTCCATGAAGTCATGAGCAACAGATAGCTGATGGGAGGTTATTCATGAAAATTGACGGATTTCTCAAAGTACCTGATATCACGGGACCCAGCGTTCGCGATGGCCACGAGGAAGAAATCGAGGTCTACGGAGTGGAGTTTGAGATGGTGGCTCCCTTCGACCCCAATTCATTGTCGCGCAGAGGCCGCGTCAGCTTGGGAATGGTCAACTTCATCAAGCATTACGACAAGTCCTCGCCCTATCTGAAGAAGGCTCTCTTCGACAACACGCCTCTGGACGAGGTGAAGTTTTCGGCGCGCAGAACGATCGAAGGCGAAACGAGCGACTACCTGGTCATCACGCTGAAGGAAGCTTCGGTGACCAACTACCACATGAAGCCAAGTGCCGATGAGCCAGACGTGCTCGAAGAGCGGATCGGTTTCGCCTACAAGAACATCACGTTCAACTATGACGACAAGGACGAGGTCGAAATGGATGTCTATGTCGGCAAGTGACAGCTGGCAAAAAGGATTGGGACGGGAGGCAAGACCGCCCGGAGGTCACCCGCGGGCAACTCGCGAAGCGATCCAGCCGTCCCTGTGGGATCGCCTTGTGAACGACCTGCCGGGGCTCAGTTCGGAAATCCATCAACTCCGGCAGGCGATCCAGAACGAAATGGACGAGGAACGTCTCAACGCGCTGATTGCGGGAGGCCTCCATCAGATCGACGCTGCCACGGATATCAGTTCCGAGCAGAAGAAAAACATCCACCGTCTGCTCTCTCTGGAGCGACGGCAGGCGGAACTGGAAAGCCGTGGCGTCGTCGTCTCGATCAATGTGCTGCGCGAAGCAGTGCGACGCGACATAGAGGCGCTTTTCAATGCGCAACGCTTCGAATCCTCGCCACTCTTGACCGACTTCGAAGCCGATCAGGCAGGAGACGACCCTCCATCGCTCGAGGACTTCCCGGAGGTGCGCCGCAGCGTGATCAATTATGGCGTCCCGCCTTTTTCCGGCCGTTCCTCGCGTGACTTCGACCGCGATGAACTGGCCAAAGAGATCCGAAGCGTGCTCGCTGCATTTGAACCCCGGCTCAAGGAGAGCGCGACGAAAGTCACCGTCAGTCTTGGCGACAGGGCAGCCGGTCTCAGGATCGACATCGACGCGCTGCTGCTTACCTCCCCCGCACCAGAGCGGCTGCTGCTGCGCACAATACTCAACCTCGATAACGGTTCGGCGCGGACTGAGCTGAAGGACACCTGACCATGGACCGGGTCTTCCTGGAGTATTACGAGGAAGAACTCACCCACATTCGGGCACTCGCCTCCGAGTTTGCGGGAATGCACCCCTCGATCGCGCGCAACCTCTCCCTGGACACGATCCCGTGTCCCGACCCCTTCGTCGAACGCCTTCTTGACGGTGTGGCCTATCTTGCTGCGCGCACTCGCCAGAAGGTCGATGCCGAGAGCTCGCGTTTCGCACGAAGCGTGCTCGAAAATTTCTATCCGGACCTGATCGCGCCTGCCCCCGCAACCGCCATGGCTTTGCTGAAGCCGGGCCAACAGGTCCAGACGATGCTCGCAGGGCACCTGGTAAAGCGAGGAACCCGACTGGTCTCGAGCGTCCGCCCTGGAGTACCCACCCGGTGCATTTATACGACGGCCCAGGACGTTACCCTTTGGCCGCTCGCGATAAGCTCGGTCTCCTATATTCAGGATCGAAGCGCGCTTGCAGCGGCCGGGATAGCCCCAATTGAAGGGGCAAGCGGTTCGGCGGCGCTGAGCGTCATCGTCAATCGAACCGGCAAAGGCAAGCTCAGCGAGTTGTCGCTCGACTGTCTGGATCTGCATTTTGGCGACAAGAGCAAGGCGCCCCTGCTTTTCGATACGCTCTTTGGCGCTTGCGCGGCCGTCGGAGCCCGCCCTGAAGGGCGCGATAACATTCTGAGCGCACTTCCGGATCCAGAGATGGTCGGGATTTGCGACGACGAAGCACTTATGCCGCGCACGCGCCAAACATTCGAAGGCTACAGGCTTTTGCGCGAATACTTCATGGCGCCGGAAAGATTTCACTATGCGCGCGTGAGAAGCCTGAAACCGGTCGTTCGGCGTTGCGGGAGCGGCTTGGAATTGGTCTTTCTGTTACGGCGTCCCGTTCCAGAGCTTGCGAATATCACGACAAAGGATTTCGAACTCTTCGTAACGCCAATCATCAATCTGTTCGAGCGCAGCTGCAACGTCATTGAACTCGATACACGCCGGACCCGGCAAGTACTTCACGCTGATCGCACGCGCCCACGAGACTTCGAAATCTATCGCACAATCGGCGTCGAAGACGCCGACGCCGAAGGCCCTGATGCCGAGATACCGGCACTCTTTAGCTTGGGCCAGAACCGTGGAAACGGCTGGGTCTATTTCGCCGAGCGCCGTCCGCGGCGACCGGGCGAGGACGAATTGCGCCAAGGACAAACTCGGACATCCTATACCGGCGACGATGTCTTCCTAACGCTTTCGCGCCCTGCCAAGTCAACAGCGGCCCGGCAACTGAAGCGGATTGAGGTTACGGCGCTTTGTACCAATCGCGATCTGCCTATCCTGGACGACACACCGTCCCTTTCGCTCGAAAGCGGCGACCCGGTCGAGAGCGTCCAGCTCCTCGGGGCGCTGCGGCCGCCGTGGCCTTCGATTCCAGCGACGCTTCCGGCTGGAGCGGTGGAAGGCTCGAGGGCCGATGAACTCGCCTGGCGGCTCATCGCGCAACTTTCGCTGAACTTTCTTAGCTTGGCGGAAGAAGGTCGCGGCGTGGATCCGCTTCATGCGCTGCTTGAACTTTACGCGCACCGCGGGGATCCAAGCCTGAGCAGGCACGTTCGCGCGATCGCCCGCGTCGAGGCTCGGCCCGTGATCGAGCGCCTGGCAATTGCCGGGCCGATGTGCTTTGCGCGCGGCACTGAGGTTACGCTTCACATCGATCAATCTGTGCTTGCCGGGCACAGCACCTTGTTGCTTCCAGCGCTGCTGTCGAAGCTTTTTGCGCGCTATTCGGCAATCAACGCATTCGTGCGCACCCGCACGCGCATCATACAGAAACAGGAGGATGTGCTATGGCCGATAGCGCCGGGCAACCGCTTCCTGATCTGACGAAGGAAGCCACTCCATCCCTTGAGGCATTCGACTTCTTCGAGCTCCTGCGACACCTCGAAGACGACGGACAGCGCTTTGGCCAGGCCGGGCGACCGGACCGGGAGCCGGCCCGGCTCGGACAGCACGTGCGGCTTGGTTTTGCCGTGCAGGATGTCGCAAAGGTCGAGCCGGCCACGGAAAGCGCGCCGGCCCGTGTCACGGTGGCAAATATCGGCTTGCTGGGGCCAGAAGGCCCGATGCCCCTCCATCTGACGCGCTGGGTGCTGGACCGACTTTCGCAGCGGTGGTTCGCAAGGGCGGACATGCGGGAGGTCTCCGATACAACATTCGTCGATTTCGTGAACATTCTTCAGCATCGCATGATCGCACTCTTTTATCGGGCCTGGGCCGACGCTCATCCGCCGGTTCAGGTCACACGCAACGACGGCGGCCGCATTCGCGCGATGTCGGCAGCCCTGGCGGGTCTCGGCTTGTGCGGAACGGGGCCCGGTGAGCCCTCGGAAATCGACGCCACCAAGATCTCCCACGCATCGGCCCTCGCCCATCAGGTGGATGGACCAGAGAGACTTACGCTGTTTCTCGCCGACCTGCTGAAAGTGCCGGTTCGGCTTCGCGAATTTGTCGGCTCCTGGACGTCAATACCGCCAGAGCTTCAGTCACGGATTGGCGGCGGGCATGGGCAACTCGGACGAAGCGCCACGATTGGACCGAGGTCGTTCCAGCGACAGCAGAGGATAGAGCTCTCGATCGGCCCGCTGACGTTTACCGACTATGTCGCTTTTCTGCCGGGCGGTGAACGGCGCGAAACCTTGCAATCCGCTGTCCGCGATCTGGTGGGAGACGGGCTCGACGTCGATGTCAGGCTGGTGCTCAAGCGGGACGACGTTCCCGCGGCCAGGATCGGAGCCATGCGGATCGGACACATCGCATGGCTTGCTCGACCGAAAGATCGCGGTGACGCGGATGACTTGTGCATGCGCACCATCATTGGCTGGCGGCCAAAAATGCCGGAGGCCGCGGCATGAGCCTGATCCTCACCCTTGAACACTCACCCCGACCCCAGGCTGTTCGCCAGATGCGGCTTGTTGATGGCGAGCTCGTCATCGGCCGCAGCGCAGACGCTGGCTGGCGGATCGACGACCCCGACATGTATATCTCACGCGCTCACTGCACCATCGGGTTCGTTCGCGGCCGGTATGTGGTGACTGACACCTCCAGCGGTGGGCTTTTCATTGACGGCTCGCGCACGCCGCTTGGACTGGGGAATTCCGCCCCGCTGCATGACGGAGCGCGCCTGCAGCTTGGAAATTACGTCGTCCGGGTCGAGTTCCAGGCAACACCGTCGGAGCGAGCTTCCGAACAGACGGATCCTCTGCCACAGGGTGGGCTCGAGCGGGACGACTTCTTCGCCGAGCGCAAGGAGCCGACAGTTCCTACCCCGCGGCCGGTTGGACTACCGGACCCGTTCGAACAGCCAGCCCCGGGTGCGTTTGTCGCGTCGGACAGGGGCGAGACAGCAAAGAGGGCGCCGATATTCGACGATCCCTTCAGCCTCGATCCTCTGCCAGCGTCAGACCAGGGCAAGCCCGCCTGGGATTTTTCCTTGCCCACGCCACCGCAGCCCGTCTCCGAGCCCCCGCCCGAACCTCGTTATTCCCCAGCGCCGCAGGCGACGCCGACGACGAAAGAGACCGGACAATCCGAAACCGTCTTGCGCGAAGCCTTTCTGCGCGGACTGGGGCTTGGCGCTGAAGAGTTTGCCACATCCGATCCGGTTGCCCAGATGGAGAATTTCGGTCGGGAATACCGGCTGATGCTGGAAGGACTGATGCACCTCTTGCGCAAACGAGCCGAAGAAAAGGGCGAAGCAAGAATCGCCCAGACTGTGGTTGGCGCATCCGAGGTCAACCCTCTCAAATTCCTTCCCACCGTGGATGATGTAATCGCAACCTTCCTGGCTCAGCGCAACGCAGGCTTTCTTTCTCCGCAGGCCGCCATCGGCAATTCCATCCGCGATCTCGCCCACCACCATGTGCGAACGTGGCGTGGCGTCCAAGCAGCGCTTGCCAGGATGATAGACCGCTTTGACCCGGCGACGCTCGAAAGCGAACTGAAGTCGCACTCAGCGTTGGATGCCCTGTTTGCCGGTGGACGGCGGGCGAAACTCTGGGAGCTCTATGAGAACCGTTATCGCGAAATCGCCAAGAGCGCGTCGACGCGCTTCCTCGGCGAAATCGGGAGCGACTTTCGGGATGGCTATGAAGAGAGGGAGGACAATTGATGCTTAACCGACGCGGTTTTCTCATTGTGACCGGCGCGACAGGCCTGCTTTCCGCTTGCATGGGCGGTCCACCCAAATCCTCGACCGTAATCGTCAGGGCGACGGGACAGGCCGGAATGAATGCTGCCGCTGGTGGCGGGGAGCGTCCCGTAACCCTCCTCGTTCTCCGGCTGAAGGATGTCGGGAAATTCAACTCGGCTGACATTTTTGCCCTTCAGTCAGATCCGTCCGGTGCGCTCGGCGCAGACCTCGTCGGATCCGAGCAATTGACGGTCGCTCCCGGTGCAACCGCCTCAAAGACGGTGGCGTTCCCGCCGGAGGCCACTTTCCTCGGGATTGTCGCGCTGTTCCGGGAACCCGGCAGTCGTACGTGGCGAAGGAGTGTTCCGATCAGGCCGGAATCGACGGTGACGGCGAATGTCGTACTCAGCCGCGGCGGTATGACGCTCGCGCTCGCCTGAATGGAGGGCGTTTAGCATGACCGATACCAACAAGGTTCTTTGGTCCGAGGGGCTCTTTCTGCGAACGCAGCATTTCCAGCAGCAGGACCGCTATACCGAAGCGCTGATACGCGGCTCGCTGCAGGCTGGACGGTTGCAGACCTTCGGCTTCAAGTCCCTGATGCTGGATGCCGCGCAGTTGGAAACCGGACGGATAGCGGTGACGTCGGCCCGTGGCATTTTCCCGGATGGCACCCCGTTCGCAATACCCGAAACGATGGACGCCCCCACCCCGTTGACAATCACCAACGACATGGGCGCCGGCGCTGTTCAGCTCGCCCTGCCGCTCGAACCTCCGGGAGGTGCCAGCTTCGATCCCGCCCACCGGGATCCCACCGGTGCGAGGTATAGAGGAAGGATCGAGTGGGTTCGCGATGCCGTGCATGGCGGCGCTGATCCCGAAGAGATCGAGATCGCCCGTCCGCAAGCCCTGCTCCTTTCCCCGGCGCAGGCGACCGGTGGCTACACCGCAATGCCGGTGACCAACGTTACCGGGCTCCTGTCCGATGGCAGGGTGGCGATCTCCGAAAACTTCCTGCCGCCCGCACTCGCAACCGGTACCGTGCTGTTTTATGGCCAACTCCTGCAGGAGGTCATCACTGGGCTTGACCGAATAGCTGAAGCCCATGGCAAGATGGTGCTCGGCGGCCCCGGCCGCAGCGTAGAAAATCTGCTGGTGCTCGATCTTGCCAACAGCGCCCGCGCCCGATTGGCGCATATGCTTCCTCAGGAGGTTTTTCATCCGGCCGAGCTCTTTCTGGAGCTCAGCGGACTGGCTGGACGGATGGCGACCTACGGGTCGGGCTCTCGGCGACTGAGCGAGCTTCCCATCTATGAGCACATGGCGCCTGGACCAGCTTTTGCTGCACTCGCCGACACATTGCGCTCACTGATCCTGAGCCTGCGCTATGTCGAGCCGAAGTCGCGGGCGCTGCCTGTTTTGAAACACGCCACCAATGTCTGGAAGGTCCGCATCGACAATCCCGAACTTCTGACGGCCAGCCGCATTGTCGTGCGGGTCGGATGCGACATGTCCGACGAGGCGCTGCGCAAAATCTTCGTCAACCAGGTTACTGTGGGTGCTGCGGACGAATTCGAGGCGCTGTGGAAGTCTCGACTGCCCGGTATCGGCCTCAAACCGCTTCACTCTCAGCCCCGCGAAATTCCCTACGACGGAGATCGCCTCTGCCTCGAACTCGATCAACGCAGCGAGCACTGGGAGTCGCTTCTACGCTCGCCCGGTTTTGTGATTGGAGTCTCCGGTGTTTTGCCCAACGAACCACAGATCGACTGCTACTCGGTAAACAGGTAGTACCATGTCAAGTGAGGATCCATTCGGCCTATCGGAAGATCAAGGTCGTACGCGTATCCGCCCCGTCCCCCCGGGCGCAATGCCGGTCATTGCCACCGGCACACTGGCTCGACGCGCCCGATCCCATCCTAATCCATTGGTCAATGCCTTCGCCAGGTTGTTCGAATTTGCCCCCGAACTCGAGAATGCATTGCCACCCGGCAATCCGGAAGCATTGCGAACCAGGCTGATGGAGGAACTCGTTTCGGCACGCGATGCGGCCGTGGCGTCTGGCGAAAGCCTGGCCCGCGCTGATGCGGCCGCCTGGGCTGTCGCCGCACTGCTCGACGATCTGGCACTGAACACACCCTGGGGTGGATCCAGCGCATGGCCGCGCCAGCCGCTGGTCGTCATGCTGCGCGGCGATGTGGATGCCGGGGAGCAGTTCTTCGCCAGGCTGGAGGAACTGGAACGCCATCCCGGTCGCGATCGTGAATTGCTGGAGCTGCAGTATATGTGCCTGGCGCTTGGGTTCCGCGGCAAATATCGGGTGCCGGGGCGTGCCGGCGATCGCTCCATTAACGCCGTTCGCGCTGCAGCCGCGCGCTTCTTGCGGGACGTGGATGCCGAGGGTGCGCCGCTTTCGCCGAGGTGGGAGGGCGTTGCGGCGAAAGACGAGCCTTCCGGCTTTGCCATTCCGATCTGGGTGCTCGCTGTCGTGGCGGTCGCACTCGCGACTGCGATCTACGTGCTGTTATCGACGCGGTTGGGCTCCAAGGCGGAAGAGCTTGCGACGCTCGTTCGGGCGCTACCACCGCCGGAGCGCGCCGAAATTTATCGCCCGGAGAAACGCACACCGCCGCCGGGCGCGCCGCCAGTCGAACCCGTCGTCCTTGCGCTTTTACCAGAGTTCCGTGCCGCCGCGCCTCCTGCGCTTCTTCCGGCTTTGAAAGGCAATGAAAACGCCTCTCGGGTCACACTCCTGCTTCAGTCGAGCACTCCGGAGCTCTTCCCTTCTGCCCGGGCCGAATTGACAAAAAGCTTCGAACCCCTCGTCGCATCGATTGCGGCTGTGCTCAAGGACAACGCCGAGCTGATCAGAAGTGTCACGATCGTCGGACACACCGACAATGTTCCGCTCCAGGCCACCAATCCCCTGTCCAACAATCAGCGCCTCTCGGAGGCGCGCGCTGCAACGATTGCCGCCTTGTTGCGTGCCAGCGGCCTGCCGCCGGATCGCCTGAGGTCGGAAGGACGTGCAGCAACGCAGCCTCTGGCCGGAAACGACAGTCGCGAAGGCCGGGCTGCTAACCGCCGCATCGAGCTCCTGATCGAAAAGGGGCTCTGAGATGGCGGTCTTCCGATTCTTCTGGGCAATCCTCACCTCGCGCTGGCTCTGGACCTTCATCGGGCTCGTGCTGCTGTCCCTGATCATCTGGATCTTCGGCCCAATCATCAGTGTCGCAGAAAGCGCGCCATTGGCTTCTGAGACGGTACGACTGGTTGTCATCGGCCTTCTCGTCGTCCTCTTTCTCATCTGGTGGATCGCGGCGCAACGCCGGGCGATCAAGGCCAATCGCATTTTCGTTTCCGAGATCGCCCCCCCACCGGAAGCGCCGCCAAGCCCGGCGGAAGAAGGGGTCGCCTCTGTCGGCGCAAAGTTCCGAGAGGTGATGGCGGAGCTGAAACGCCAGAAAGTCGGCGGCCGAAAACTTCTACGGGAGATGCCGTGGTACGTCATCATCGGGCCCCCGGCAACCGGCAAGACAACCGCACTGCGGCAGTCTGGACTGAGTTTTCCCATTGATCTGTCGGATGATTTGCATGGGGTCGGTGGGACGCGCAACTGCGACTGGTTCTTCACTGAAGAGGCTGTGCTGATCGACACTGCAGGCCGCTACGTTCAACAGGAAAGCCAGCCCGACGTCGATGCAGCCGAATGGCTTGGCTTCCTCGATCTTCTGAAAAAGCACCGGGGCCGCCGAGCCCTGAACGGCGTCATCGTGGCACTCGCAATTGACACGCTGGCGGAAGGTGACGCGGCCATTCGGGCACATGGCCGCCAGATCCGCAAACGGCTCACCGAACTGCAGGAGAGGCTGGAAATTCGTCTGCCCGTTTATCTGATGCTGACCAAGGCCGATCTCATCAAGGGGTTCGAGACTTTCTTCGCAGGCCTGTCGACGGCGGGACGCGAGCAGGTCTGGGGAGCAACCTTCTCACCCGGCGCTCGCATCGACGGCAGCGAAGTCACGCGGGAACTCGAAGCATTGGCTGGCGTGCTCGAACGACGCCTCATTCCCCGTCTGGAAAGCGAAGAAAACCTTAATGCCCGTGCGGAGATCTTCCGCTTCCCGGCGCAGGTCGAGAGCCTTTCCGAGCCTATTCGCGTGTTGGTGGAGACCATTTTCGGTGAAAGCCGCTATGCAGAAAGCGCCTGGCTGCGCGGTATCTATCTGACCTCCGCCACTCAGGAAGGCACTGCAATCGACCGGCTGACAGCAGCACTTTCTTCTTCTTTCGGCCTGCCCGCACAGCCCGCCACCCCAATGCCGCGGGTTGAAACGCGCAGCTTCTTCCTGAAGGACCTGCTCACGAAAGTGATCTTCAAGGAAGCAGGTCTAGGCACGTTTGATCCCGCGGCGGAGGAACGGCGCATATGGATTTGGCGCGGCGCGGCAGTGGCCGCGGCGGCGTTGGTTGTCGTTGCCGGCCTGTTCTTTACGATCTCCTACCGGAAAAACAGCGCCGCGCTTGCCGCACAGGCCGAGCAGCTCGAAGCCCTGCAGATTCCGCTCACTCCGATTGCTGCGCGTCAGGCGCCACTCGAACCGCTCGATCTGGATGTGGCGCTCGAAGCTGCAACCGAAGTCTTAAATGCCCGTACCGAGCCGCCAGGCGGCATGGCTGCCTTGATCGGCCCTTCCGCGGCAACCGAGATCAGACAGGCGCAGGCCGACGCCTACGATCGCTTGCTGCGCAACATATTGGAACCACGCATGGTCGCCCTGCTCGAAGCGACCATGTGGCGTCAGATCCGCGACCCCGAATACCTGCTCGGAGCGCTGAAGACATATCGCATGATGACGGGCTTATCGCCGATGGATCCCGAATTCGCCAAGCAATGGTGGACCGAGCGGCTGCCCGAATTCGCACCGGTTCCTCCTTTCCGCACCGACATGGCCACCGATCATCAACTTGCGGCAATCGACAACATGGCGGCGGAGCAGGCCCTTATTCAACCCGATGAGGCGCTGGTGAGCGAAGCCTTGCGGGCCATCTGTTCAATTCCACTTCCAGTGCGTGCCTATAATGCACTGCTGTCCGACCCGGAAGTCAGGGCGCTCAAGGAATGGGTCCCTGCAGATCATGTCGGCCCGAATGGCCTCAAGGTACTCGCTCGGCGCTCGGACAAGACGCTTCGGGTAGGCATCAGCGGCACCTTCACCTATGACGGCTTCCACAACGTGGTTCTTGCGCGGCTGGAAGACGTGGCCACGCAGGCTGCGCTCGACCGCTCTGTTTTTGCCGGCGGTTGCTCGGAAAGCGCCACCCCTTCTGTCGCCGCGCTGTCGCAGGACATCCTCAAGCTTTACTACGACGATTACATTGCCAAGTGGGACAGCTTCCTGCGCGACGTAAGGCTCGCTCCACTGACCGACCTGCAGACGGCAAGCGAAAATCTCAAGGATCTCTCCAGCGCAGACTCTGCCATGAAACGGCTTCTGGACGCCGTCGTGCATGAGACGGAACTGACCCGTCCCGAAGATGAGGGTGGCGGCAAAGTCCCTCCTGCGGCAACCTCCAAGCTCCTGTCCAAGCTCGGCAAGATCGGCAAGCTTGCCAAGACGGGCGTGAAGTTGATGCCCGCCGGCTCCAAAGCCGAAGTGGACCTTTCGGGCGCTCCGGTCGCCGAGCACTTCAAATCCATCAAGGGCGCAATTGCCGAGGTCGATGGCCAGCCTCCGGCACTCAATGATGCCGTGGCCGCGATGACTGCGCTTTCGAACATGCTGCAGACAGTATCGGCCAGCCCCGACGCCCAGGATGCCATAAAGCGACAAGGCGGTTTGGCCGAGCTCACGGGGGCAGTGGCAAAGCAGGCCATAACCCTGCCTGATCCACTGGACGACTGGCTGGCCGGCATCGCTGGCGATACGAGCGGCATTGCGACGAAAGCGGTGACCTCGGAACTCAACGCCATCTGGCGCGCTGATGTGTTGCCCTTCTGCCAGGCAGCGCTCGCGAACCGCTATCCATTCATTGCTGACAGCGCAATCGATGTGAACGTAGTCGACTTTGCACGCGTCTTTGGCCCGGGCGGGCTGATTGACAGCTTCATCAACAATCACCTGATCAACTACATTGACGTGACCCGCCACCCGTGGAAATGGCGAGCGGACATCCACCTCGATTCATCGTCTTTGGCAGCGTTGGAGCAGGCCCGGCTGATCCGCGACAACCTCTTTCCTGGCGGCGCCGGACCGATCCTGACCTTTACGCTCGAACCGAAGGATCTCTCTCCGACCGTCGGCCGTGTGACGTTAAACGTCGACGGCCAGAGCCTCACCTATTTCAACAACCCGACACGCCCGCAGCCAATGACCTGGCCAGGCAAGGACGGGACCGGTGTGATTACCCTTGCCTTCCAACCGCTCGACGGCTCACCGGAAGTGATGGTCAGCGAAACCGGAAGCTGGGCTTTCCTGCGAATGTTGCGTGCCGGTCGTCTGAGCGGAACGGAACTGCCCGAACTCTACAAGTTGCGGCTTGCCGCTCAGGGCCATTACGCCGATTTCGAGCTGCGGGCCGCGAGCGTGGCCAATCCCTACGATCTGAAAATGTTTGCGAGGTTCTCATGCCCGACGAGGCTTTGATCCTGCCAGGCTTCTTTGGAAAGCTGCCAGCGATGGGGGATTTCGTGACGCGCGGTCTGCCGGCAGTTTTCGTTGGCCCGTGGGATCGCTGGATCAGCCGATATCTGGTTCATCGATTTTCTCAAGGTTCGGTGACCTCTCATCCGGCGTTGCGGTTTATCCTCGGATCCGAGGCCTTTGGACCCATGACCGGTATCGTGATGGCAAGTTCCGACCGCGCAGGCCGCCGGTTTCCCTTGACCATCGCGGCCGCGCCGCCGACCTTGACCACCGAAATCGCCGTCTCCGCCGCGGACTGGTTCGATGCACTGGAAGCGGCGGGAAAATCTGCGCGCGACGGCGCGATGGATGGCGATGGGCTCGCTGCCCTTCTTGCGACCCTGCCCTATCCTGCGATCAAGATATCAGGCGGCGCGGTCCGAGGCATGGCATTGTGGACGCAGCCTGGCGAGCCAATCGAGATTGATCCTGGTGCACCTGAACCAGCGCTTCGCCACCTCTTCCCCGAAAGTCTGGAGACGAGCTGATGCAGATCTGGAACCAGACAGGCTTCCCGACCGAATTCACGATGGGGATGGACAAGGAGGGCCGCGAGTACATCGCCATCGTCGTCAAGGGAACCTTCGACTTTCCCGAGACGCCAGGTGCCCCCGTGCAAAAATCATCCGTGCAGACACCGCTGGTGATGGCCGACACATACACAGGTGCACCCGGTTTTTCGGCCACCCTCTGGGAGACCGACTTCGCCTTTCGCAAGCCGCGCTGCGACGTCATCGCCAACGGATTTGCCTATGCTCCCGGCGGGCGTCCAGTCGACCGCGTCAGTGTCGGGATCAAGGTCGGCAACTGGTCGAAGGTCTTTGATGTCCTCGGCCATCGCGAGTGGCGCGCCCGCGGCCCACTCTTCGTTGCCACGAGTGCGCAATCCTTCCTGCGGCAACCTTTCTCCTACGACACTGCGTGGGGCGGTACGGACCGCCTCGACCCGGAGGACAAGCTGCCGGCGAGCTATCCGCTCAACCCCGTCGGCAGGGGATGGGCGCGACCGAAGAACCAGCATCTGGTCCCCGGTCTACCCCTTCCAAACACACAGGCGATAGGCGAGGAAATCCGCTCGCCGTTTGGCGACTACCGGCCAATGAGCTTTGGCCCATACGGGCGGGGTTGGCCGGGCCGCATTGAATTCGGCGGCACGTATGATCAGAACTGGATCGACAACATCTTCCCGTTCCTTCCGCCCGATTTCGACGAGCGCTACTTCCAGATGTCGCCGCCCGACCAGCAGATAGAACATCCGAAGGGCGGGGAGGACGTGGTGTTGGTCAATCTGACACCGGCCGGGCGCGAGAGTTTCCGGCTTCCAGCGACCGGTCTACCGATGACGTTGTTCAAGGGGCGCGAGAAAGTCTTCGAGAGCGCTTTGGCGCCCGACACTGTCTTGTTCGATCCGGAGAACAGGCGCTTCTCGCTGGTCTGGCGCATGTCGCAACGCATCCACCGAACGATCCTCGACTTCAGCGAGTGCTGGGTCGGACCGCCGACCCAATCGATGCTGAGGGCGCGGGCCACCGGTCGCACCTACGTGCGCGCGAGCAGTGCGCCCGCGGCGCAGGAGGAAGAGGCATGACCGCCCCGATCGACATCGTCTCGGTTGGAATGGCAACGGCCGTCGGCCTCGACACACAATCCGCCTGCGCGGCAATGAGAGCGCGCCTGGACGGCTTTCAAGAAACGCGTTTTCTGGGACCTGGTAGAGAATGGCTGATCGGAGCTCCAGTACCTCTGCCGCGCAACTGGCTTGGCGAAACGCGTATGGCCCGTCTCGCCGCGGGTGCCATTTGCGAGGCCTTCGAGGCCGCTCCTGAAGCCCGCGGCCAGACTGCGCTTATCCTCTGCCTCGCCGAGGAGGACAGGCACGGCCGCCCCGCCCCCGAAGGTGCCCGTTTGCTCCAGCGCATAGCTGAGATCGTGGAATGTCCGCCGCATGGCCGCTCGAGAATTGTACCCTATGGTCGTCCGTCGGGGCATGTCGCCCTGGAACAGGCCCGCCGCATACTGGCGGCGGATGCAGCGCCCTTTGTGATGATCGCTGGCGTCGACAGCTATCTGACGGCAGAGACCCTTTCCTATTATCTCGCCGGCGAACGCCTGCTGACTGCGGATAATCCAAATGGCTTTATCCCGGGGGAAGCAGCAGCAGCCGTGCTTTGCACCCGTTCACATAGTAGCGCCCTTGGTCTGGCCGGGCTCGGTCTGACCCGCGAGCGGGCCTTCATTTACAATGCGGAGGATCTACCGCTGCGCGGCGACGGCATGACCTCGGCCTACCGCGCCGCACTTCACGAAGCCGGCATTGAAATGAGCCGGGTGGGCTACCGCATCGCTGATCTTGTCGGCGAGCAATACTGGTTCAAACAATCGGCATTGGCGAGCCTGCGTCTGTTGCGTGGCCGGCACGACTTCCAGGACATCTGGTCGCCCGGAGAAAGCCTCGGCAATGTCGGCGCGGCCGCTGTGCCCATTATGATCGGCATGGCCTTCATGGCCGCCCGCAAGGGCTACGCCGCCGGCAATCCGGTCTTAATCGAAGCCTCCAGCGATTCTGGCGCCTGCGGCGCTGCTATCCTGGCGACGAGGGCAGCTTAAATGTCCAACGTCTTCGCAAACGGCCTTGAAATTTCTGGCAGGGCCGTGAACGCCAGAACCATCGCGGTCTTCCCGGACACCTGCTTCACCCCGCCTGAGAACCCGGCAACACCGCCCGGCGTGCCCATCCCCTACCCCAGCTTCGGATTTGCCAGCGACACAGAGAAGGGCACGGGCACGGTCAAAATCGGCGGGCAAACCGTCAATATCAAGAACAAGTCAGACCTGTCGAGAACGTCCGGCACCGAAGCAGGCTGTGCCACCAAGAAGGGCATCATCACATCGAACAACACTGGAAAAGAGTATTTCAACAGCTGGTCGAATGATGTGAAATTTGACGGGGAGCCGGTCATCCGCTTCACCGATCTCGCCACCAACAATCATTCCTCCCCAGGCCCCAACACGGTTACATGGCCCCATATGGCCGGATTGAGCGCAGGGGGCCAGGACTGCGAAACCCTGCTCAACAAATATCAGATCCGGCTCCATCAGCATTCGAAGGCCGACTGCCCTGCGGGGTCCGAATCCGAACACTTCGTTCGCGTTGGGTGCTTCCAGAGCAGTCGCAAGCAGAACAAGTCTTTCACGCGATGGAAGGAGTACGATAACCAGACCGCCCCATGCATCTGCATGCGTTCCCGAAAGCACAAGAAAGGGGGCGGGTTTCAGCGCGGCGACGGCAGCAAGAAGGGAACACCCCACAACTTGAAAACGAACCAAGAAGCCGCATTCTTCCGAAAGGAAAAGAAGCGACGCAGGAAGCCATCGCTGAAGAATGCGATGGAAAAGTCACTCGATGCTGTACGGAAGAACGAACCCGCGATTAAGAACGCGCCGCAGAAGGATGCCGACGACATGATTGAATGCTTGCGGCTCGTAATGATAAACTATCTTCAGGACGTAGTCCGACCGAAGAAGACACAGACCGAACTGAATGCAATGACGGTAGGAAGGTGATGACGGACGATCCAGAGCCGCGTCTCGACGACTACCCCCTTGACGAGATCGACATCGAGGCGATCAACGCCTTCCACTTGGGGAGAAATCTCTTCTCCGTATCCGTGCAACTTAGCGACAAGAACGACGAAGCGGGACGCTCGTTCCTGCTGCGGATGTCGCTCGACGACCAGATTCGCCAAGAAGTACTGCTGGACATCGACGATCTCATTCTCTCGCATGTCAGCCTCTCCGAGAAGGAACATATCGCGTTGCAGGTCGGTGGAACCACCCATCACATTCGCAACGGCACCATTGCGACTGGCGAAGGACCGGAGGCGTTCACGAACAAGCTCTGGCATCTCGACCAAAGGACTGCCTATCTTTATGGAGACGAAGGAACTGTTTGCCTGGCGCAGGGCACCCAATGGGTGCCGATCGAGACACGGACTTCGGCTTTCCTGCGTGCCATGCATGGTCCGACACTTAAGCTCATTCACGTGGCCGGCGATCAGGGGACATTGCTGCGCCTCGATGGCACTCGTTGGCGCCCAGTTCCTCTCGGATTCAACCACAGCATCTCTGCGTTGCAGGTTGCGCGTGACGGCAGCGTATATCTCGGATGCGAAAATGGCTTCTGTGCCCGGTACGCGGATGAGGAATTAACGGAGATAGCTGGACCGGGTACACAGATATGCTCGATATGCGAGTTCGCTGGAAATCGGTACTGGGGAGATGACGAGTACGGCCTTTACGTCCAAAAAGGAATGAAACTCGTGCCGTTCAGATCACTGGGCTTCGTCTATGCGATGCATGCGACCGACGACTATCTTGTTGCGGTGGGCTGGAAAGAAGTCTTCACGTTTAACGGAAAGGCGTGGTCAGGGATCGAGTTTGGTTATGACGGTAACCTTTTTGTTCGTAGGATCGACATGACTCGCGAATTCATTTGACGAGCGCTGGCGGCGTTCGGCGTCTGCTCAAGCGGACGTCTCCAGAGTCACTTTCAAGTAGCGTCTGACCTTGTCGAGATCGAGTGCCCGAATCCGCAAGTCCGGTGAGCCAGATAGCATCCGCACCACAAACAACTCCCCGGCCTCGTGAAACGAGGCGTACCGCTCCTTGGCAATTTCCAGCCCGGTCTCTCCTGCCACTCGCAAGCCGTCGATATGCGCTTCCAGCCTCTCGATCAGCCGTGCAAGCCGCTCCTCGTCCATTTCGGGGTTTTCGTCCGGATGGAGCAGATGATAGTCATAGACCGTCCACAGGAATGCCGCCATTTCAGCATGCTGGCGGACGATTTCGCGAAGAACAGGTGCGGCAGGCATCAGTTGAGGTTCACCGATCCGCCACGAATTCGGTTGGCGGCGCTGGCGTGGCTGGTCACATAGGTGCCGCGTATGGTGATATGGCCGTCCTTTTCCATGATGATCGTGGCCTTGCCGCAACGAAGCTCAATACGCTCCTCGCCGGTGATCCGCACGCGCTCGCCGTCGCGAACGACATGTGGCGACGAAGACTTGCGCGCCGGCTCCACGATCTGGCCGACAATCAGTGGCCGCATCGCCTCTCCGCCTTCAAAGAGCAGCGCCACCTCAGCACCGATCATTGCCGATGTGAGGTCGGCCAAGCTGCGCGCAGGCAACGCGGTGTCACGGGGGTTGCCGGGAAAGACGACCAGCGGCACGCCGGCATCGAACCCCAACAACACTCCGATCACCACCCCTTCTATACGTTCCCGAGTCTCGGCCATCTGACTGCCCCTCAATTGTGAGTGATCTTACTGCCTTTCCACGTGACTTCGCTTGAAGCCTTGCCATTGAACTTGCCTTTGGCGTTGACAGAAATATCCTTGCCTTCGATCGTAATCGTGCCATCCTTTTTCATTGAAATGGCCGCAGAGCCGCACTTGATGACGACTGAGTCACCGGCGTCAATCAGCAGATCTTTTCCGATCTTGATCAGCCCGTCCTCACCGACCTCGAGCGCGCTGCCTTTCGCAACTTTCACAACGCGGGCACCGCTGATCTCCGTAGCATCGTCCTCCCCGATCTTCGCGGTGCGTGTCTTGGCGATCTGGCTTGTCTGTCCACCGCCAATGCCGATGCTCTGGTCAGTGCCGACATCCCAGCTGTCGGAAGTTCCGATGTCATGGCTTTGGCTGATAGCGACGCTTACCGACCTGGTCGCGCCGATGGTGTTCATCTGAGCGGCTCCCACCGTTCTGGTCTCTGCGGCCCCGACCGTATCGATCCGCGCCGCACCCACGACGACCGTCTGGACGATGCCGACTGTCTGCGTGTGGTTGGAGCCGATCGTCTCGGTGGAGTTCGCGCCGATGCCAATCGTCTCGTCTGCGCCAACGGTAAGTGAGCGATTGATGCCCACCGTCTCGGTGTCGTTGGAACCGATATTGACCGTGCGGTCGACGCCTACCTTTGTCGTCTTGTTGTTGCCGACGTCCTCATCGAGGTTCACGCCGACGGAATGCTTTGCATTATTGTCGATGCGGTCGGACTGGTCGTGCTGGACTAACTTGCCGCGGTCGTTCTTGATCAGCAGGTTGTGGTCCTTCTGCGCCTGGAAATAAACCTCTTCCGATCCGGCCTTGTCCTCGAAGCGCATTTCGTTCCAACCGCCGCCGCCCGGCGACGAATTCGTCTTCAACCCCGATTGGGTGGCATTTCCCGGCAGCTCGTAGGGCGGCATCTCCTTGCCGTTATAAACCCTGCCGGTGATAATCGGCCGGTCCGGATCCCCCTCGAGGAAGTCCACGATCACTTCCTGGCCGATACGCGGGATCTGGATGAAGCCCCACCCGGCTCCGCCCCAGGTTTGCGAAACCCGTACGAAGCAGGAACTGTTCTGGTCCTTTTTGCCGAGGCGATCCCAGTGAAACTGCACCTTCACCCGCGCATACTTGTCGGTGAAGATTTCCTCCCCTGAAGGACCGACCACCGTCGCGGTTTGCGGCCCCCGCATGATTGGACGAGGCGTGATACGCTGCGGCCGGTAGATGATGGAGGTTGGAGCGACCTGAAGTGCCGCGTGGAAGGTTTCCTCCCCTGCATAACCAGCCGGGCGGTAACCGGGGTCGAACAGGCGATATTCGGCGCGCAGGACAACATGCTCCGTGTTCTGGTCCTTCCGCCGGAAGTTTTCCAGTTTGAAGGTGCAGCCTGAAGCCAGCCCCCGCACAGTACCGCCGGCGGTGATACGCTGATGCGCCGCCTGTATTTCCTCGCGTCTTACCAAGGCCACAGCGTCGCCGCGGCCCACATTCAAATGGGCACCTGGATGGCGGTAGTGCTCTCCCTGTGATTCTGCGTGAGAAAAGGGCTGTGTCGACTGCGCCATGAGGTCGGCGCCCGGCTTGGTGAAATCATAGTCCGTGTGGGCGTAGGCGCCCGGGTGAACGGAACTGGTTGCCACCCATTGCGTGATATATTCCTGGTCCCGCCGCACAGGGTCGCCTTCCGCGCGGAACTTGACTGTCGCATAGCCCGGCGCCGGCTTCAGCTTGTTCATGGCGTCGGCGAGGATGAGCGTGTGCTCTCCGTCGCCATACTCGAAAAAATACATGATGCCTTCGTGCTCGAGCAGGCGCTGCACGAAGTCCAGGTCGGTTTCGTCATACTGCACGCAGTATTCCCTCGCCTCATAGGATCCTTGCAGCCGCTTTTCAAACTTCGCCGGCTTATATTTCGAGAATATCTGCTCGACGATTTCCACGACACTCATGTTCTGAAAGATACGGCAGTCAGTGGTGTTGGCGAGCAGCCAGAGCCACGGTCGCAGCTCCGCCTCGTAATAAGCAAAGCCTTCCTCGATCCGCGTCAGGCGGAAGTCTGAAACGAGCCCGCTGAACCACCGCTTGGGATCTCCGGCCTCGCCCTCAACCGAAATTGGCTTTCCAAGCAGTTTGAGCGCGTCGACGTTTTCGTCGGAACTGACGAAACCGACGGTGAAGGCAAAACACCGGCTTATCTCGTCATGGCCAATGAGGTGCGTAAATGTCAGCGTCGCGGGCCCAAGCGGCGTCTGGACGGTTGTCTTGCGTTCTTCAGCCATTCGGAGAGTGCCCCTGTCTCGTGACGCCGGCATTCCTGTATCATGAGCCTAGCACAAAGACCCGCCACCTCGAAAGCCGCATCGGCGTTGCCGAGGCCATACTCTCCGGACGAAGTACCGACGGGGATTGGGTTTTTTACGCGGTCACGCGATGATACCGATCGGCCATCATCGCCCAGGCTTTTGCACGGATCGGAATTGGGCGGAGTGCTTTGTGCCTCCATGGATCCGGTCTTGACATACGTAGGCCCGAGCTCGCATGGCGCCATAAAGCCACTCTTTCAGCCCTAATCCTTTTCCCTAGGCGAAGCCGCAAAAATTGCATTACTATGGACGCTGTATTCTTGCCGTTCATCAGGACAACGAAGTCAACAATCTGGGCTTACCTGCCATGACGCAAAGAAGTTCGTGCCTTCGGCCGCAATGGATTTTTTTGATCCCGCTGTTGGTGCTGTTTTTAACGGCGTTCTCGCAGATGGCCCATGCGGAGCGTAAAGCCGCTATCGTGGTCGGGAACGGCGAATACGAATTTGCGCCTTTATCGAATCCAAAAAACGATTCCAAGCTGATTGCCGCAACGCTTACCGAGCTTGGCTTCGATGTCCTGCTCTTCTACGACGTCAAGAAAGCCGCCGTCGGCGATCTCGAGAATGCAATCCGCAGCCACCTGGTCGGTGCCGATCTTTCCATTCTCTATTATGCGGGACACGCGCTCCAGCACGAGGGACGAAGCTTGCTGCTACCCGTCGATGTACGGACGGGGTCTGCCAAGGAGGTTATCGATGACGCCATCGCCCTCAATGATCTCATAGACCTCGTCAAGAACGATCCAGTCGGCGTCAAACTGATCATTCTGGACGCTTGCCGCAACAACCCGCTCACCACCGAAAAAGGACTGCAACAGGGCCTCGCCAACATGGAGGCCGGCGCCGGTCAGGTTCTCATTGCCTTCGCTACCGGCGCCGGCGAAGTCGCCTATGACGGCACAGGCGCGAACAGCCCTTATTCTTTGGCGCTTGCCAATGCACTTCAGCAGCCGGGCCTCGACATCTACGACACGTTCAGAACAGTACGGGGAGACGTGCGCCTGGCCACCAACGGATCGCAGATCCCGTGGATCACGGGATCGATCGAAACCAAATTCGTCCTGAAGCCGGCAGGCAGCGAGAAACCGGCGCCCGTGGTTGCGGGCGGTGACGGGGCACTGACGATCGATCAGGTTCTCTGGTATTTCATTCAAGACAGCGCGGATCCAACGGATTTCGAACGTTTTGCCAAGGCGTTTCCGAACAGCACGCTCGCAGCGGAGGCGGTCAAACGTAGCAGCCTTGAGGTTGCCGAGTTGCAGCAGCGTGGTCTGTTCGTCAGCGGCGCACTTGCCGCCACCCCGATTTCCACCGAGCCACCACCCTCCAATGAGGCCAATGCAGCTGCTGGGGCGGAGTTTGTCTTTCAGCAGGCAGGCGAGCGCGCCGTGAGTGAGACTTTTCGAATCTGGCCGCGCAAGATGCCTGACACACAAAGCGGCATGAAGTCTCTCGTTACGGATTGCGACCTGTACGCAGCCGATCCGAACGATCCTCAACGCGTGGTACCGGGCGTCACGAACGGACTGGTGAACATCCGCGACGGGCTACGGTCCTGCGGCTACGCGCTGGCGGCGGACCCCAACAATCCACGCCTGCAGTTCCAGTTGGCCCGCGTCCTCGAAATAGCCAAGCGCTATGACTGGGCGGAACATTTCTACCAACTTGCCGCCACGCAGCAATACAGCGCTGCACTCGTCAATCTCGGATACATGGCCCGTGCCGGCATAGGCCGCGAGGTCGACTACAAGCGGGCTCTCGATTTCTACATGCAGGCGGCACCGCTCGGAAATCTTAGAGCGAGGACGAATGTAGGAACCGCCTACATACGCGGCCAAGGCGTCCCACAGAATCCCGAAGAGGGAATCCTGTGGTACCGACTAGCGGCATCCAGCGGCTGGTCGAATGCAATCACTGCGCTCGGCGACAGCTTCCGGCGCGGCATCGGAGTGAAGAAGGATGATGTTGAAGCGACAAGGCTTTATGCCGCGGCGGCAGATGCCGGCCAGATCGACGCCATGACCAATCTGGGCCGTGCCTATGTCGGCGGCCTGGGCGTCGAGAAGGATGTCAAACGGGGCTTTGATCTGATGATCCGCGCCACGGAAATGGGTAACCAATACGCGCCTCTCTATGCAGCTCGCATTCTCGTCAAAGGCGAGGGCAAGGTTCGTCCCGATGCCAATCGCGCACTTTCCCTGCTGGAACTGTCGGCACGCCGAGGCTTCGAGGACGCCTATCTCGAGCTCGCCAAGGGTTACGCTGCGGGCAGCTTTGCCCGCGGAAAGCCAGATTTGAGGAAGGCATATTTCAACGCGACACTCGCCACGCGTTTCAAAGTCGAAGAGGCGGAACGGACAAAGACCTCGGTGGGCGAGAAGCTGGACGCTGCTTCACGAGAGGAAATCGAGAAAGATGTCGAACTCTTCGTTCAGCAGAATGGGCTTTGAGAGCACGGTGGTACGGTCATAGTGGCATAGTTGCACGGAACGCGGGGATGGCATTGCGCTGGATTGTCGAAAGAATTGGCCGGCTCTTGCGTTTCGGGAGGTCGAAGAGCGCCGTCAGGATTGCCGATCCCGCCGCCGACGGGGACAGTCTTCAGTACGTCCTGCGAGACCCAGTTGACGAAGCCAAACCCAGAAGCCTCATTTCCGTCCTCGGTGCCATGCCCGCTAATCTCGCCGAGATTCTTGACACTGCCGTCGAAGCTTGTAGGGCTAATGGCGAATTTCCAGTTATCGTTCTGTCAGAACTGCGTCCCGACCTGACTGCTGCAAGTTCTGCCCCTTTGGAATTTGTCCCAACCCGCAGCCACCTGCCATCACTTTCCCCCGAAATCTATGGCAGATACTCGCGCAGGCGGTGGTCATTGATCATTGCGAAATGGGATATCGCCAGTGAAATCACAATCTCATCGACCATCGAGGAGTTTCTTGCCGATCAGCTCGGCGCGGATGTTTCCATGAGCTCACATTCGAGCAATCGCGGCATGCAAGGGACGGTCAGCGCGGATGCTGAAGACAAGCTGCTCGACCGCTTTCGCGGCCATGGCGGCTCCATTAACGAAATTCAGGCGCCCCAGACGCCGGCGAACCTCGGTGTGGAAGGCATCTGATAGCGCCAGGTCGAGCGTTGTCGTCACACGATCTGACTCCGAGTATCGTAAGCAAAGACCCAAGCCCGCAGTTTGGGCATAAACGGCGCGAAGATGCTGATCGTCCATTTCCGGCGCCTGGTTGGGTACGAAGATCGAGGGGATCCCTCCCAGGATGCTCTCATGGAAGCTGTTGTACCCCGCGGTGGTGACAAGAAGATCGATCGCGCTGGCGCACTCAGCCAAGGGGTAAACGCTTGTGCGCAAAACGCTCGGCCATTCCTGCTTGGGAGGTGGCGCCAACGGATTGAGGACCTGTACCGTCTGCACATTCCGTCTGGCCAGATCGGCGAAGATCAGACTGGGGAGATCCTCCAGGTCGAAATTTCGTTGCGACCCCAGTTGTACAGCAACCGTGAACCGGTCCGGGTTGACGCCAAGCTTGGCGGCAGCTTCTCTCCTGGGCAGGCCCGATCCGGGATCCAACAGAAGCACAGGGGGAACAGCAACTGCCCCGGGCATATCGCGGGTCGGACCATGGTCTTCGTCATGCGCAAATTCGCCTGGTTCGATCACCATGTCGAATATGTCCTGGACGCCCGGCTCGAAATTGTGGGAAAGACGCCACAACGCACGCCGGATCCAGATCCAGGCGAGGTCGCGTCGGCATTCGGCAACGGCAATTAACCCTGGAAACGGCCTGTTTCCATCAAACACCACCGCCGAGGCATCAAACGCCTCGACTGCCGTCACCAGCTCCTGCGCATAAGCCCTGTTCCAGCTTTCATCCGTTACGCCGATTGCCAAACCGGAAGGCGTATAGTCAACAGCGTGACCTCGCGCATGGGCTAACGCGGATCCGGCCGATCGAGTAAAGAATATCGGATCCATATCATCGGGCAGCCGCTCTGCGATCGCCATCAGTCGTGTGATATGACCGAGCCCGATGCCGTTTGTCGCGACAAGAAGCACTCGGCGCTTCTTGCCTACACGTCGCGGGGCGGATTCAGGCGTCACACTTTCGGCAGTCTTGCCAGGTGAACAACTGCTGCCCACGGCCCGGCTGTTTTCGAACCCAGAAGGCCTGCGAAGCTCAAGATCATCATAGAGGCGTGCCATGCGTTGCGGATATTGGTCGATCGCAAATTTCCTTCGGACAAGCTCCTTGGCGGCATTTGATTGTTGGAGATAGGTCGAAGGAGAGGCAATGAGGCGCTCGATGACGCTTCGCGTTTCTGCAATGTTGCAGTAGACCGCGCCATCTTCGAACAGGCTTTCAAATGAAGGGTCAAGCACGGTCACCAAGCCGCTGGCCATTGCTTCTGCGATACATACTCCGAAGGCTTCCACCCATTGCCGGCTGTGAAAATAGACATAGAAATCAAGGCGTCTGAGAAAGTCTGGGACGCTGTTTTGCGCGAATGGACTGATCTGCCAGTTCGAGCCGATCCACGGCTGGATTGGCTCTGGGACACCGCCCAACACCTTGATGGCGAAATTGGGTGCGTCGGGGTAAGCAGCGCGCAGGTCATCTGCAGAACTGGGCCATTTCGCCGGGTCTCCCCTCGTATGGCGTCCCAAACTCGCGATACCTGCCGGAGCTGATCGCTCGGGTAACGCCCATTCAGCGGCGTCGACCATATTATACAAATCGTGTCGGAGAAGCGGGGGGCTTTCGGTCCCAATACTGTTGAACTGTGACCGGACCTTTGGCCCGACAGGAGCGAACGCGACTGGCACACCAAAGAGCCTGTCCAAGACACGTCCCACGACCGTCAGATCGTATTGCGGAACTCGATTGCCGTCGAACAGAGGATGATGAACCACGCAAACGACGCGGCGAGGTCTTATGCGCACTGGCGAACTCGGCATACGCTCGAACACTGCAGGATGGTGAGCCAGAAGAATGTCGCACGTTGCCTCTTCCGACCCTGTTAGCCAGACGGCATTCGATTGTTCAATTGTGGCGGCCGTGCGAGTGTCGAAGACGCCTAACTCGCGGGTGCGCTGTCCGAGGAAGGGCAATAGCCCACAGCTCACTTCCCACTGTCTCGCCGCCTTGAGCTCGGCTCTCAGTGCGCTCGACGTACCGCCAAGAAACCGTGGGTCGGCAGCATGAACAACGTCAAAATGCATCAGCCAACCCCGAGATTGTTTGCTGCACCCGGAATACCCTACCCTCAAATGAGCTTGAACCCTGTTTCAAATACCCTGATGCAGCGAGACATTTCCACCGCACTGGTCGCAGCCTCCCCGAGGCAGAGAAAAGAACGGGCGCTAATAGGCTGATCCGCGGCCCCAGCCCCGTTCGGATTGGGTGTCCAACTTCCGTACTGCAACAGGTTGCCGTTGAACCCCCTTCTTCATCCTTTCGACCGCCAAGTTGCCGTAGCAACTGCGAGGGTGCTTTGCGAGGAAAGCCTGATAGGATTGACGCGTGTTCAGCTTTTGTGCCCGGCGCCAATCGGCAGATTCAGCTCGACTCGGCGGCGCACTTTGACAGTTACGGGCATTAGTTGGCGCAAAGGGTGGGTACGTCCAGGACGGCACGCATGCCGTCAAAAAGACCGAGAAAAGGACGGAAACACGTTTCAGCATGCGAGACGCTCCAATCCGGGATTTAGGCTAAAAACCTACAAGGAAGAGTAGAATAACTGTCGCCAAATAACAAGCTCCGCAATTCGCACCGACGTCCACGCGCCATCCTTTGCGACGAGAAAACTATTCCAGTAGCTCCGAGCTTACGGGCACAAGCTTTCTCGATTAACGCCGTCAAACATCGTTCCTATAGGGCCGGCGAAACCGGCCCGGAGCGCAGTCGCGAATGGCAGTGCCGGGGCGCGGCACTCTCGTGTCGCGGTTCCTTTATAACAATTGAAGCCTATGTGCCTGCCCATGACTGCCCAACAGAGGATCTAGTATGACTGAAAATAGCTCCGCCAATAATTTCCCTCCCGGGTACGAACTGCCAAAGGTATGGCATTGGGAAAAAGGCAACGGCGGACAGTTTGCCAACATTAACAGGCCCATTGCCGGCCCCACCCACGATGAGCTTCTGCCTGTCGGAACGCATCCCCTGCAACTCTACTCTCTGGCAACTCCGAATGGCGTGAAGGTCACTATCATGCTGGAGGAACTGCTTGCGCTCGGCCGCAGCGGAGCGGAATACGATGCGTGGCTGATTAGGATCGGCGATGGCGACCAGTTCGGTTCCGGCTTTGTGGAGGTTAATCCAAACTCGAAGATTCCAGCACTGATGGACCGTTCTACACCTGAGCCGACACGGGTGTTCGAAAGCGGATCCATACTTCTTTATCTGGCAAGGAAATTTGACGCCCTGATACCACAAGAGCACAAGGCGCAGACGGAGACGATGAATTGGCTGTTCTGGCAAATGGCCTCGGCGCCCTACCTTGGCGGCGGCTTCGGTCATTTTTACGCCTACGCTCCAATGCATATCAAATATGCCATTGATCGTTTTTCGATGGAGGTGAAGCGTCAGCTTGACGTGTTGGACCGTCATCTTGAAGGCAACCGGTTCATGGCGGGCGACGAATACTCGATTGCGGATATCGCAATTTGGCCCTGGTACGGGAACCTCGCGCAAGGAAAGGCATACGGCGACTCCGCAACCTTCCTTGATGTTGAGAACTATAAGAATCTGCAGCGCTGGACTGCTGAGATCGCAAGCCGGCCGGCGGTCAAGCGCGGCCGCATGGTCAACCGGATCAATGGCGATCCTTCAGAACAACTCCATGAACGACACGATGCCTCCGACTTTGAAACGCAAACACAGGATAAGGTAGGCTAGAGGCAGAGGGGCCGTCTTACTCGGTTGGTTGCGAAGGTTTCGGCTGCAGGCGCACGTCAAACCTGCCGATCTTGTTCCTGCGCTTCCAGCCGTGCCCTTCGAAGTCGCTCGCTTTTTTCTTCCCTCTCTCGGCGCTCTTCCTCCACACTCTGGCGAGCGAGGCGCGTCGTTTCTTCGAAAGCATCGAGCCGTTGCTGCCTGCTCGACCTCGAGGATTTTCTGTTGCCGTGCCCTGTCATTTCCATTCTCCTCGCGAGGGGCGTCGTGTCATTCGCACTCCTGAGCCGCGTCCGATGGTATCTAATCGTGCATACAGCAGTTGCAGCGCAGGATGCTCGCGCGCCGGTGAATAGATTTTCACCTGCTCTTGTCTGCGCGAGAAAAGAGAAACGTTCTGCTTCACAAACCGTTCAGTGCACCCTACGAGCGCTTTGACTGCGAGATAGGGCGTTCCATCTCGATGAAAATGGCCGCTGTCGAATTCCTCAACCTCGATGAGGCAGCTATGTTCCACGTTCTGATGAGATGTTTGCGGCATTCAGATCATCGGTGCCAAATGTCATTCGCATTTCATGTGCCGGCTCGGGCCAAGACTGCGATAAAGCGCTTCACCTGCTTTTGACGAATGCAACACAATACCCGTTCAACCGCGGCTTTTCAAATACGCAACAGCCTTGGACATCAGCTTCGTGGCAACGCCCAATCCTCTAAACTCCTGCTCGACCCAGAACCAGAACCACGTAACGCCCATCGCCTCGATCTCGAGGATCCAGCGATCTCCGGTCCTTGGATTGCGATGCGTCGCACTCCTATCGACGCAATTGTCGTCATCAAACTTACCGACGGGTCGGCGTCGGGGCAACCGAGCAACAGTCCAGCGTCAACGCCCGGCGGAAGCGTCGTTAGCCTCGTCCAGGCAGCAACAATCGAAGGAACCGAAGAAGTTGGAAATGGAGATCATTTCGGCTCTGATAGCCACATGCTTGTTGAGGCTGCCAATCACCTCCTGTGCCAACGGGATCAATGGTTTCGGGGGTGATGCAGCAAGTACTGTCACTGACGCAGAACGCCGTGTCGGCAACCCCGCAGCGCGCTAACAAAAGAGGCTCGCCACGAGATACCTGCGGCGAGCCCTTAGCATGTGATGTTGCGCCACGATAACCTACCCGTGACAAATGAAAATCTGACATATAAAGATTAAGCAACTACTAAAATGCAAGCGGGACAAGTTGTTTATGCTCTGCGGCTGAGATCGACCGTCAACCTTAAAAAACCACGACGTTCGCGGGGTCCTCACAGATTCAGGCTTTTCGGCCACACCTCAGCCTGGATATAGATCCATTTCAAGTTGCAAACCATTTTCAATGGGCGGCTCCCCAACCGGGCCGGTTCATGCGCGCGCCCTTACGGCGGCTGCCTCACTGAGGCCGTCGCCAGACGCCAGGCTGAGGCTTGGGTTTCATTTCCGCTGACCCGCTGATCTGGACCGTATTACATGACGCGGTATGCCAACCCAAGGCACAAGCCAGAGATGAAAAGTATCAATGCGATTGCGAACTTCGTTCGATCAATGAAGGCATGGAACGACGCCTCGGGAGGCGCTCCGTCGATACTGTCGACGGGTGTCTCCTCTTCTTGTTTTTCAGGATCGCCCGCTAATGGCCGCAGGTCGCATGGAATATCGGCAGTTGAAACGACGACCCGTCTCACGCTGGCCTCATCAAACTTCACAGAAAAGGAAATCTCCTTGCTCTCTTTGATCGTCAGCAAGGCTTTCCGAGCGGCGGCCTCCTCGTTTTCGGCTTCGACAAGTGACGTGTGCATCACGAGATAATGCGGCATTCGATCCCTCTTGCTGTGCTGTTCGACGGTGATCGGCAACTCCACCGGCCACGTCAAGCGCTAGAGCGTGACAAAGTGTGCCTCTGACCCAAAATCCGGTTCCACGCCAGAGCGGGTCGAGAATGAAAAATCATTGCGCCTGCCTCGGATGGACTACGGTGCGCTACTTATCGGCGGCCAATGCCGTCGAGGCTTCTCCAGCGTGCTAAGCTTTTAGGCATCACGACACGAAAGTGATGAATCTGTCCGACATTTGAGAACATACGGTGATCACGCTGCGAGGATGGATGTTTCGCGCCGCAGTGGCCTGAGATCGATGCTGTCCGTCGGGGTCCAGATGTAATCGCCGGTGAGACTGATATGCTGCCACCCGAGCGGGGTGATGTGTTTGATAATGTCGGGCGGCGTGGCGATGCCCTCCCGGTTGAGCTCGGCGAAAGCCGGTTCGAGATAAAGCGTGTTCCAGTAGACGATGGCATTGATCAGAAGGTTCAGTCCTGACGCCCTATAGAACTGGCTCTCGAAGGTCCTGTCCCGCAGTTCTCCGAGACGGTTGAAGAACAGCGCGCGGGCCAAGGTGTTCTGGGCTTCGCTCTTGTTGAGTCCGGCGGTCGCGTTCCTGCGCATTTCGGGGCTCTGCCACCATTGGGGCAGGAAGATGGACCGATTGATGCGCCCGATGTCGCGTAACGCAAGCGCCAATCCGTTCTGGCGCGGGAATGCGGACAGCTTCGCCAGCAGGGTCGAAGGCCGGACCTGGCCGGAGCGGATCGTCGTGACGAGGCGCAGGATGTCATTCCAGTTTGCCTTGATCCGCTCGACATTGATGGGTTCGCCGACGAGCGACGCCAAGTTTTCGGGAGGTGTGTCGCCTGGGAAGAGATAAAGCCTGCGATCCTTGAGACCACGTAGCCGAGGCACGAGCTGGAAGCCGACGAGATGGCAGAGGGCGAAGCTCATATCGCTGACCCCGCCGGTATCGACATAGTGGGTTTCGATGGCGAGATCGCTACCATGATAGAGAAGACCATCGAGGACATAAATGGCCTCGCTCGCATTGGCGTTCATGGCGATGATGTAGAAAGCGCCATACTGGTCGGAGGTGAACCGATAGAATTTCGCTCCGGGATTGGGGCCATAGCGGGCGTTGAGGTCGCCGATCGCCTCGGCGTGCCCTCCTGCCGGAAAATACTGACCGTCGGAGGATGACGTGGTTCCGTCGCCCCACAGCTTTGCGAGAGGCAATTGCCTCTGGGCGTTGACGAGAATGGCGTGCGCGGCGGCGTAACCCTCCTCGCGAATATGCCAGTCGTGCGCCCAGGCGAGCTGGCGCATGGTTATTCCGGGGGAAACATCCGCCATTCTGGTGAGGCCGAGATTGATGCCGTCCGCCAGAATGGCGGTGAGGAGCGCAAGCTTGTTGTCAACCGTCCGACCGCTGCGCAGATGGGTGAAGGTGTTGGAAAATCCCGTGCGGGCGTCCACCTCAAGCAACAGATCGGTGATGCGGATCGCAGGCAGACGGCTTTCCACCTTCGGCTTCAGTGACTTCGCGATGTCAGGAAACATGGCCTTGTGCGGCGTGACGCTGAAGCCCGCCCCGGTCAATTCGACATCGTCAAGTTCGCCGGCTGTGGCCAGACGGGAAAGGTCGCTCAGTCCGTCGTTCAGGATCTGCCGTTGCTGGTGGAGGTAGGTTTCCACGTCGGTATCGACGGCAACCGGAAGCGGGCCTTCCTCGCGCATCAGCTCGAATGTCGGCGTGGGGATGAGGAAGCTTTCAAAGGACTGGAAGCGCTTGGCTCCCTCGACCCAGACATCACCGGCATCGAGCCGGCGTTTCAGCTCGCTGAACAGGCAGAGTTCGTAAGCCCTGCGATCGATCTTGCCATCCTGCAGAACAAGGGTCATCCAGCCTTTCGGTGCGAAGGAAATGGGAGCGTTGTCCGGTATCGTCCGTTTGCCGGTACGATAGAGATCCGCGACCACGGAGAGCGCCCGCAAGAGATTCGCCGCCACGGCGTGACCGCGGAACACGAGGGTCGAGAGAAATTCCGGCGCCATTTTCCGGATCGTCGGATAGCGCTGGAGCATTTCGATTTTACCGTCGATGACATCCGGCGCGATCAGCGTATCGACCGCCCGGACACTGGTCGCGAAGACCGGCCATTGAATGACCTGTTCAAGCGCTTTGGCGATATCTTCGCCTTTCTCCCTGGCCTCGATGATCGCATGGCAAGCTTTCGAGACGTCCTTCAGCGGCTTCTGCACCTCCCGGACAGATCGGGTGACGCGAGCGGCTGCCTGGTTGTCGGCTCGCCGAGTCAGGATGCCTATGAGTTTTTTGAACATGTCGATGGCGCAGTCGGTCAGATGGCGGGAAAGGTGCAACACCGTCGCGGCCAGGACGGCATGCCGGCGTTCGGTGTTGAGGTCGCGCAGATGCTGCGCGCTCATCCGCATCCCCTCTGCGGCGAATTCATTGAAGACCTTGACCGGAATGCGCTCCATCAACGTCACCGGCAGGGCCAACGACCGAAGAAGGCGAATGCGCTCGGCGATCCTGTCGAGGTTGACGGCGGCTGGCGACAATGCTGGTGACCTCGCCCAGGCAAGAACTGTCACACCCGTCCCCTCACGCGGGTCGAGAAGTTTATCCAGTTCGACCTTCTGGACCTCTGACAGTCCGCCAGCCAGGGCCCGGTGAGCGATGCGAACACCGCGCCTTATCGCCACATGCGTGATGGCTTCGAGTGCCGCGCGCGCCGGCATAAGGATACATCGGCGTCGTAATTCCTCCACCACCATGTCCGCTAACGCATCGGCCTGGCGCAGGGTTTGGGCGGCAGGCGTCAGCCAGCCGGTCAGCGCCCGCACATCCGAAGGCGCGAACGGGCGAATCTTCATCCTGTCGAAAAGCAGGGTGAGATGCTCGCGTCGTGTCTGCGGACGCTCGAAATAGCGATCTATCTCGCGGTGATCGACGCCGATTTGCCGCGCCAGAAAACGCGAGAGGCCAAGCGGCAGAACTTCGCCATCCGCAAGCGGTCGCCCCGGATATCGCAGCATGGCCAGAACACAGGCAAGTCCCAGCCGGTTGGATGCCTTGTTCTGTCGCATGATCAGATCGAGGTCCTGCCGGTCAAGCGTGTAATGTTTGGCGATCTCCCTTTCGTCATCCGGGATGGTTGTCGCTTGTTGCCACCATGCCTCGCTCAGCAGTGCCCTTCGTGCCATTCCTTGATCCTCCAATTTCGTTGCGGTAGCTGCACCGAACTGGAAAATGCATGTCCGACAAACGACCGTTTCGCGGCTTCCACAGATTTTGTCCGCAAACCTTGCTCTGCGACGGCAAATCGGACATTGTCCGGATCCAACGACAAAACGGACAAATCACCTACATGACCGCTATCGGCTACGCGAGGGTCTCAACCGGGGATCAGGATACGGCACTGCAACTCGACGCTTTGCGCAAGGCTGGTTGCGAGAAGCTGTTCGAAGACAGGGCGTCGGGCGTGAAGACCGACCGTCCGGGGCTGGCCGAAGCGATTCGCTATGTTCGGGACGGCGATACGCTCACGGTCTGGAAGCTCGACCGCCTCGGCCGATCGATGAAGCACCTCATCGAGATCATCACCGAACTGGAAGCCAAGGACGTCGGTTTCCGATCCATCACCGAGAATATCGACACCACGACATCCGGCGGTCGCCTTGTCTTCCATCTGTTCGGGGCGCTGGCTCAGTTCGAGCGTGATCTGATCCGGGAACGAACCCGCGCCGGCCTTCAAGCCGCAGAGGAGCGGAGCCGGCGCGGCGGCCGACAAGCGGTGGTAACGCCGGAAAAACTCGCAAAGGCCCAACAGCATCTGGCGGCCGGTCTCAATGTTCGCGAAGCTGCCGCTCGCGTAAAGATCGGCAAGACAGCGCTCTACGAAGCGCTCAAAGCCGAGAAACTATGTGAAATTCAGAAGACAAATGGAGCGAGCAGAATAGAAGTGGAGTGAGCCTCGGCAAGCACGGCGAGCGCAGCGTCGCAGAAGGGTGGAAAACTGACGATGTTGCCGCCTCCATTTGCCGGGCATGACCCGGAGCGGACTGTCGCCTGATCCGGGCCGGAAGAACGATCGCGCTATTTTTGCGGATCCCCTGAGACGGCACCTCCGAACTGACGCCGCAGCGTAGGCTTACCGCTAAGGCGTCTCATGCCCGCGCATGCTGGTTTTTTCGGGTATTATTCCGTTAGCTGCAATTATGAACTGCGAAACTCGGCCGTTCTCACAGGCGGCTAACCGCTCCTCCCTTCACCTATTAGAGGCAAAATTGCTCTCATGCAGCAAAACAACACCCTCGACCTGATCATCGGCGGCCTGGTTGTCGCCGTCATAGTCCTCGGCGTCTACCTCTATCGCGAGGAAACGAAGCCGGCCGGCGTTGAAGTCCCGCTTGACCAGAATGGCGTGTCCGTTCAGGAAAACTGATGTTGAAGGCAGAGGGGAGAATTGGCAGTGAACCACCGTTCATGAGCCGTTTCCATGGCCGCGACTATCACCCTTGATGCCTCTAGCACACGTCCATCGGCGCCCACCGGTTCGGCGTTTCTCACCCATTTTCGATCCTATCGTTGCCACGCTGACTGTTTAAAATGAGCGCTCTTGGTGGTAGTTTTGCCATTCGAGCATGCACAATGGACCGGTGTGGCCGGAAAAAGATCGATGACCGGGGACAATTCGCGAATAGTCTCCGAAGAGGAGATTGCTCTCTACGATGCCATTGAACGAGCGATCGCGAATGTTCGCGCGGCTCTTGCTGAAATCGATCGCGCCTGGGTTCGCATCACTGCGGAACGGCCCAATCCGACTGCGGCTGCTTTCGCGGCTCTGGATACGGCAGACGCGATGCTGACCGTCGCCCGCGAAGATCTCGCCCGCGCCCGCGCTTCGCTCATGGCGTATCCCCGGACGAGACGCATCCAGTAATCGTAAGAGATGCGACGGATTTCGTCCGCCGCATCTCACGACCGTGAAGTCGATGTCAGGTCGCCTTCACCTCGATCTTCCTCACGCGCGACAGCGCTTCCTCCGTTTTTGGGAGCGTCACAGTCAGGACACCATTCTTGAATTGCGCGGCGGCCTTGTCCGTATCGACGCCCGACGGGAGCGGGATCGAGCGGTAGAACGACCCGTATGAGCGTTCCAACAAGTGATACCCCTTCTTGCTCTCTTCCTGCTCACTCTTTTTTTCTCCCTTGATCGTGAGCGCGCTGTCCGTCAGGGAGACATCGACGTCCTTCTGATCGATTCCAGGAAGTTCCACCGAAACCTCGAGCGCACTCTCGGTTTCGGCGATGTCCGTTCGCGGCCCACCGGTATCCCAGCGCCCGAAAGCGCCGAACGGTTGATCGAACCGCTTCCAGAAGTCCTCGAAGATACGGTTCACATCGCGCTGCAAAGAAAAGACGGGGTTTCCATCGTCTGACTTCGCAATTTCGCTTCCCTTGTTGTTGCCCCAGGGGATCAGATCTCTAATCTGCATGGTCAACCTCCTTTCTCCGGACGAACTACGCCATCTTCAACTGGATCTTTCTCGCCTTGGCCGGCGCGGCCTTCGGGAGGACCAGCCGCAGGACGCCGTTCTTCTGCGATGCCTCGATACTGTCCCGATCGATATCCTCGGACAGCGTGAAGACGCGCTCATAATTGCCCGCGCCATATTCGGCGTAAATTTGGCGATAGTTGTCATGCTGCTGGTCCGTCGCGTAGCCGCGAATCGCCAGCGTCCGCTTCTCGAGGGTGATGTCGACACCCTCCGAGGCGACGCCGGGCATGTCGACGAGAACAACGACATTGTCCTCTGTCTCATAGATATCGGTGCGCGGGACAAACACCGGGCGCGAACGGGTCGGTTCGCCACCGTCAAGCTTGCTTGGGACCCGGCGCTCGGTCGTTTTCAGTTCCTGAGCCATGTTTGCCTCCTTATCCTTTGATCTGGATCTTCTTCGGCCGATCCGTCTCAGGCCGGTGCAGTTCAACTTCGAGTAGCCCGTTGGCGAAACGCGCCTCGACCTGTTCCGGATCGACGCGGAAAGGCAATTGCACCGTTCGAGAGAAGTTTCCGTATACTCGCTCGCGCCGGTGCCAAACGGATTTCTCGTCCTCTGCCGGCGATCCGCGTTCGCCCGTCAATGTCAAGGTGTTCTCGCGAACCGTGAGATCGACATCGTCAGGCGCGATCCCAGGCAATTCAGCAGTCACCGCCACGCTGTCCTCACCCATCCAGAGGTTGACGGGTGGAAACTCCTGGGCGGCTTTGGCTGTCATGTCGGACAAGCGCTGATTCATTTCCTGCTGCATGCGCCGCATTTCCAGAAACGGGTCGAACCCGATGCGGCCAAAATCCGATACCAGCATGTGCTTCCTCCTTCGTTTCCTAATCAGCGATGTTGCTTGCGACGTGCCAAGCACGTGCAGGCCGGGGGCCGAATGGATCGGAGGCTGTCGGGACGAGACGATGAGAAGACCGAGACGGTCGAGCGCACAGCGCGCTACGCAAGTAGGTGGGGGGTCGGGCAGACGCCGGACCATATCCTCCTTGCGAAGCGATATGAACCGAACCCGGTCCAACGCATGAGTGGACCATCGTTCCCGTGCCAGGATCCGAGAGGGGCATCCGGCAAGAATGAGGTAGGTGAGCAAAACGCGCGTTTCAAGGGCCGACGTTGCTTGAGAGTGGATCAATCTTTGCTCGGTCGGCCTCTGATCTCACTGAAACGAGCGGCCTGGCTTTTTGCGCTTTGATCGCTTCCTGGCCGGTGCCTGGACCAGCTTCTCCGTGGCTCGCGGAGACGTGTTCGAGCGCTCGGGCAAGGCAGTTCTGGTGGATGCGCAGTTCGGGCTCTTGCCTCTCGGCGAAGGCTATGGGCGCCTCCCGTCAGGGAAATTTAAGCTCGACCTGGACGTATGATGATCCCCTCCTGTGTAGCCCACCAATGAAGGGTGCGTTCAAACACCAACCCTCGGTTGCCGACGCGTGCCGAAGTCATGACGGAGCGCCAAGCCGGAAAATTCGTGCCGAAATTCGCCCGCTCAGCGATGCCCGATTGGCGGGAAACCTCATCGGAAGGTTGGCGTTCGCAGCCAGCCAGCAATTCAACCGGCTAAGGTTCGTCTCCTCGTTTTGTGTCAGCAGCTCCGTTATCGACCCTTCTCGTTTGAAAGAGGCCGGTCGAGGCCTTGGGGCGCAGAATTCATCGAGCCGGCGAAGCGCATCCATGACGGCATCGAAAGTCACAGGAGCCGCGAGGGGCTTGGAAGAGCAGACGGTCCACTTGAAGACCGGTTCCCTGTCGTGATGCCAGCCTCCAACAAATATGGCCGTCATGCCGTGTGAAGACGTGTCAGCGAGACGCGTGCCGGGGTCGAGCCTACCCCGGAACGAGATCAATCACGGGGAAAAGTCAAGGCTTGCGCGCGTGCCAGCGGATAAGGGCTCGTAGCGCACGATGCTTCCAAGATTCGTCGCCATCGCGCGAACGATCTTGCTGCCCAGGCCGGTCCCCTTCGCATCTCCTTCGCCATTCCAGCCTATCCCGTCGTCCTCGACGACCAGCACGGCGATGTCCTCCCTTCGAACGAGGCGAACCCGATTTCGCCAACGGCTCGCGATTCGTAGGCATACTTGAATGCGTTGGTCACAAGTTCGGTCACAACAACACCAAGCGAGACGGCCTTGGAATCTGCATCACCGAAAAGAACAAGCCGAGCTAGCGGATCGCATGGGCGAAACCGTCGTAGTCGACGGGCTTGGTGATGTAGACGTTTGCGCCAAGATCATAGCAACGTTGGATTTCGCGCTGATCGTCCGTGGTGGCCATGGTGGGCTTCCTTCGTCAGGGTTCGTCCCGATCGGTTCCTCTGTGCGAAGATCGTCGACTGTCAAGGCGCAGGCAAGGATACCCCGTGCCTACACCGTGAACCGGGTGTGTTGAGGGGGGCAGACGGCGATCTGTTCGCTCGGATCGTTAATCGACGTCGACAAGTGGTGGGTTGGAAGACTTGAAATCTGCTCTGTCTGCGCCGATATTTTCTTCACTTCTTTTCATCCGGTTTGAATGCGAAAGGAGGACATCATGCTCAACCCGGAATTGGTTTGGATGACTCCCGTCACCGTTCACATGAAGGACGGGGCGTCCCAGGTCTTCGCTTCTGTCAACGACGTGCTCGATTTCCTCGAAGGGGATTGGGCCATCTATCGCGGCAGAAAATACAATCGGGCGGTTCAAACGTGCCGCCGTGCTCTAAACCGAATGACGCCAGTCGCCATCGCGCGCGAAGCGTTTATGGACGCCTGCCGAGACGCGGGCATGTCGATAGGCGCGGATGGACCGCCCGGGGCGAAAACAGGTACCGGCGGTCAACGCTCGCTTACCTAGAATGGCTGGGCTGGGGCACTTCTTAGTGCCCCAGCCTTTCGAGCATTCGCTCCGGCGCACCGGAGCAATTCGCCATCACCCTTAAAGCGTTCTGATAGAGCCGCCAGACGCGATGTCCGGGCATTTCGGTTGATCGTGTCAGGCCCACGTTCGCCTTTACGGCCCCTGGGCCACCGTGCGGACGGAGGGTGCGGGGCGTAGATCTCGTCACTCATGGTTGGCTGCCCCATCACAGTGACAATCGGGCTCTTGAAGATCAGTTTCCGCAAAAATACGTCGTTTCGACGCCGCCCTCGACGGGTGCGGCCTACCTGCCTGCCGTGCGACCACCTGGGTCCGCTCGTGAAGAAAGGACGGTTGATCCAGGCACTAGCGGACTGGTGTCCCTCGTCCTGGAGATCACCTCTACTATCCGAGCCGCCGCTTGGCATCGCCTGCCTTCGCGCTGCTGCTACTGGTTGAAGCTCTGCGCTATCGATGGCTTCCACGGGAGGAAGGCGGTTTCGGAGGCGGGCTCACTGCCGCCCGCGCCAGCCTACCTTGAAAACCACGCAACAAGCGCTGCTTACCGCGCTAGCTTAGCTAGAGAGGCCGCGAGCGCGGCCCCCCACTCCAGAAAGCCGGTTTACGGGTGTACTCGACCGCCGCCCGGCTTGGCCTTGATCATCCACGGCAACACCGCAGGAGCTTTCACAAGGATGCCCTTCTTGTGCGCAAAGGAGCGGAGCGCGTCGCGCGCCACCTGAACTGGTTTGTGGCCGTCATGTGCCAGGTAGCAGGTCTTCAGCGTCGCGTCATGAATGATATCGCGATCTCCTTTGGACCACTCCTCGAGGAAATCGATCGCGTCGTCCAGGTTTGTGATTTCGAGGATCAGATCCTTCCTTTCACGCAGGTAAACTGGTCGGTCAAACATCTTCGTGTGCATTTCCACCTCACTGAATTCGTTGGTTTTCAACAAGGAAAGCGCTTTTGGATGGCGCCCGTCAAAGATTTATTCTCGCGGCTTGGCGAGTTCAAGGGGTGGAGCGTGCATTATGCATCCACGCTTATATGCAAACTCAAAGGTCCGGGGCGGACCGCGGGTTCGAGAGCATGGCCGCGCTCTTTCGTCGCGGGCTTTCCTCCAAGGGTGTTCCGCCACTATTCGCCTACGCAAAGATCGTCGATCTGCCGAGACAGTCGATCACAATCGCCTTAGTCGTGGTAGCTGCAGCCCACGGAGATAATCGGGCTCTTGAAGATCGTATTTCGCAAAATTACATCGTTTCGCGCAGCGTGCACAGCACGCGAGAACACCGTCGATCAAGCTTCATTCGTGGAGGTTGTCATGGAAAATGGACTGATGGAAAGCAAGAAAGCACAGGATTGGCTCAATCTGGTTCTCGCAGTCGCCCTGTTCGTTTCACCTTGGGTGCTCGGCTTCGCCAGCGAAACCATACCGGCGTGGAACGCATGGATTGTCGGAATCTTGCTCGCCGCTCTGGCGGTCGCCGCTCTGTCGGCGTTTGCTGAGTGGGAAGAGTGGTTGAGCCTGGTGCTCGGGGTTTGGCTGATCGTCTCGCCCTGGCTGCTTCAATTCGCGGCGAACATGAACGCGATGTGGACCCACGTGGTCCTTGGAGCGTTCGTCGCCGCCGTGTCGGCCTGGGCGCTTTGGGACAATCGGCAGAACCCGCATGCCCACGCATGATCGAGAATTGGAGTACGGCCCGCCGTCTCAGCGGCGGGCTCAGACTGCTGACAAACCCGTCGATATTTTCGGCGGGTTTTTGTTTTGGGGTTTGCGCTGTCGAGTGGATTGCGGCGGCTTGTATGTGTCGTCGCGGGGCGCATGACGTTTGCTCAGGCGGGGCTTGGGTTCGGGGCCCTGGTCAGAGGAAGAACCTGATTAAGTGCAAAACGACAGGACCTTCGCCATGACACATCATTCGATCACAAACGAGATCGGCAAGCTTTCGAAGCATCGGATGTGGGCCGGAAATCTCAAGCCGCTAACACGCGCCACGCAAAGGGGCGCATCGTTTGGCGATCGCCGGCCGTGAAATGCTCCAAGGCCCGAGGCTGTCTGTGCTTACTCGAGAATCTTGGGGACCAGGAAGAAGTTGCGCTCACTGAGAGGTGCATTCGCCACGATCTCTTCGGCATGATTGCCTTCGGTCACCACGTCCTGGCGCATTTTCATAGTTGTTGGCACAACCGAGGTCATCGGAGGGATGCCTTCGACATCAACCTCCAAAAGTTGCTCGATGAAGGTCAGAATTTCGTTCAGCTCGCCACACATTTTTTCAGCCTCGTCTTCGCTGAGTGCGAGACGGGCAAGGCGGGCAATACGTCTAATGGTCGCGATATCTATCGACATAGGCTCCGTCCGATTTGATGGCTTCCGTCGCTTGCGCAAGATTTTGCCGATCTGAGCCTTCTGCCGCTAACACTGACTGCCTACCAGAAATCTGGCAAGTCAATCTCGACGGCCCGCTGCATTCCGTTCGCTATACGCATCAGTGCCTGATCCGGCCGAACGAATGGCGCCGTATTGAAGGTGAGTTCAAGCTGCACTGAGATTTGCGAAAATTCTCCAAGGCGGCACTTGAAGCCGGATTTCACAAATACCAGATCATCTGCCGCCAGCCGCTGACAACAGGGCCGGCAATGCTGGAAGCGCCGTCTTTCGGCGCTCCATACCCATGTTGCTTTCAGGAGGATATGGCTATGGCAACATCTTACGACTACACACCTCTCTTCCGATCGAGCGTTGGCTTCGACCGGCTCTTCAATCTTCTGGAAAACGCCCAGCGCGACCGTTCGATCAGCGATTGGCCGCCCTATGACATTGTCAAGACGGGTGACGACAGCTACCGCATCTCGATTGCGGTTGCCGGCTTCGCCGAAGGCGACCTCGACATAACGTTCCAGACCAATCTTCTCACCGTTATTGGCAAGAAGCAGGGTTCTCCGTCCGAAGCCTACCTGCACCGAGGCATCGCCGGCCGCCCGTTCGAACATCGTTTCGAGCTTGCCGACCATGTCAGGGTGAGTGGAGCGGGATTGAACAATGGTCTGCTGACCATCGATCTCGTCCGGGAGATTCCGGAGGCATTGAAACCGCGCAAGGTCAGCATTCAAAGCGGTTCCGCTCTCGGACGGCCGGACGCCGCGCCGCAGATCGAAGCCCAGAGCGCCGCTTGAGCAAGTTTCCACCGGAGGGCGACGCTGTAGTGGCGTGCTGCAACATCGCGGGTTGGAAAGGAGAGAGTTATGAAACCCGATATGTTCGAGAACCCTGTGCGTATTCTCGTCGGCCTTGGATTTCCGACGGAAGTGAGAAGCGTGATGGACGCTTACCGCCATCTGGTCGAGTGGCCGATATCACTCAGGGATGGTCCGCATTCGGTTGCGCTCAAGGCGTGCCGCGCCGCCTTGCGCGGCGAGATCGAAGCTGAGACCGCACGTGGGTTGTTTGCCGCCTTCGCGGAAAAACACGATCTGCTGGCGCCGGAAACTGACCCGGTAACGGCGACTTATCCGAGGTGGAGTCGGGATCCACACGTAAGCTGAGGTGAACCGATGATGGACGATATGTTTAAGCAGATTGCCGCAACTGCCGTGAACATCGGACCGGAAGTTCTAGCATCTCACTGGTCGCCGTTTCGACGTCCAATGGATGTGGTGAAGGCTCCTGCACTTTCTGTCGATGATAAACGGGCCATTCTCGCCGCGTGGGCTTCGGACTTTTACGCGATAGATTCGAAGCCAGCTCTCCGTCATATGCCAGGAACGCCTGAGCCGGTTTCAATCGATGAGGTTCGGTCTGCCCTGCGAGAGCTCGATTCGCGGTACGATATCTGACGGAGTTATCTGGGCGCCTGCTTCAAAGCCTTGCCAGCTTTCCGACGGGCGGTTCTCATATGAGGCGGCCCGTCAAAGATATACGGACTGGGAATTCAGTTCACATTGAGAGAATGCCTTCTTCAGACGGCACGGTGCCAGCTTTCGCTTTTCATTATTGTTCCGGCGGCCGCTTTTAGGCCTGGAGGAGCGGTAGGCTGTGGTGCGGTTGAGCCGCACCTTCTCCTGGCTGATGGTCTCGCCCTGGCTGCTTCAATTCGCGGCGAACATGAACGCGATGTGGACCCATGTGGTCCTCGGCGTGCTCGTCACCGCCGTGTCAGCCTGGGCACTCTGGGACTATCGGCGGAACTCGCATGCACATGTATGATCGAGAAAAGGAGAGCACGGCCCGCCGCTTCAGCGGCGGGCTCTTCCGAAAATTGGCGATGCCGATCGATGCGCCGATCGCGCAGCAACGGGGATTGAATGGTAGAGCTTGCCGGCGATATCAACGAAAACTAGGGACGGCGGCTCCTGTCGTCTACGACGGTGCAATTCAGTTTCTGTCGCTTTGCGTAGGCAATGGCGGCATCGCGGGTTGGGAAATGCAGTTCAACCTGAGTCAGCGTGTCACTCCCGCCAGTGTAGCCCATCAGATAGTCGATGACGGGTGGGGCTTGCCGTTCGAATACCAGCAGCCAAGGTCGCCCCGAGACGCGCGCCGAAGTCATCACAGAGCGTGACGGGCGAAAAATGCGTGCAAGGGGTTCCGTCAACCACGTCATCGGTTTTTGCCACGCGAATAACCAGCCGGGCACGTTGGCACCCGGCTGGCTTGCGGCGGTCGGTATTATTTGGTGCTGTCGATCGTGATCCGCTTGACGTTGGCTCGCGCCTTTTCGGTCTTCGGCAGCGTCAAGGTGAGCAGACCGTTCTTGAACGTTGCGGCGACCTTGTCCTCATCGACTTGGCGACCAAGGGCCAGCCGCCGTTCGAGGCGCCCGTAGTAGCGCTCGCTGAACCGGCGATCCTTGTCCTCAGTCTCCGATTTGTTCTCGCCGCGAAGCGTAAGCACGCCATCTTCCAGCAGCACCTCGATGTTGTCTGGTTCGACGTCTGGTACCTCCGCGATCAGGCGGATTTCGTTGTCATTCTCCTCGATTTCCTCGTGCGGCCACGAACCATTGAAGGGCGACGTGCCACCGAGCAACGATGGCGGGCCGAAGCCGCGGAAGACTTCGTCTCAACATAGGTACGAGGGAGCGCCAAGAAGCTTGGGGCTCCCGGACTGGTGTCGACCCACTTGGGCGTCGATGAGAATGAGGTGGGGATCATGATGCCTTGCGTCAAGAGGCAGCCACACCATCCAACCACCAGCGACGTGAAATAGTCTCATGAATTCATGCCGGTAGCACTCGACCTGGTGGAGTGCTAAAAAATTTCTGATTCCCTCTTGAAACTCGAAAAGACAAAAACCAGATCGATTTGCGCGCGATGCCGAAAGGGTCGGCGCGCCCCGCGTCGGTTCGCTCCGAATGCGGCGCCGAGGACCCGTTGAAAAATCTGTTTGTCGATGAGGAGAGCGAAATGACGTTCCGTCCGTTGCATGACCGTATCCTGGTTCGCCGCATCGAGGCCGAGGAAAAGACGGCCGGCGGCATCATCATCCCAGATACGGCGAAGGAAAAACCACAGGAAGGTGAGGTCGTTGCCGCCGGCCCGGGTGCGCGCGACGACAGCGGGCAGTTGCGACCGCTCGATGTGAAAGTGGGTGACCGCATTCTGTTCGGCAAATGGTCGGGCACCGAGATCAAGCTCAATGGCGAGGATCTCCTGATTATGAAGGAATCGGACGTGATGGGCGTGGTCGAGATCGACGCCGTAGCGAGAAACGCAGCCTAGTGCCGATCCGGACTTGCCAGACAAGGAATGCTGCCTGAGGAAGGAGTAGAAAAATGGCTGCCAAGGAAGTGAAATTCCATTCCGACGCCCGCGAAAGGATGCTGCGCGGCGTCGACATCCTCGCCAATGCCGTCAAGGTTACGCTCGGTCCCAAGGGCCGTAACGTGGTGATCGACAAGTCATATGGCGCGCCCCGCATCACCAAGGACGGCGTGACCGTCGCCAAGGAGATCGAGCTTGAGGACAAGTTCGAGAATATGGGCGCACAGATGGTGCGGGAGGTTGCCTCGAAGACCAGCGACATCGCTGGTGACGGCACCACCACCGCGACTGTTCTCGCTCAGGCGATCGTCAAGGAAGGTGCGAAGGCTGTGGCGTCGGGCATGAACCCGATGGACCTCAAGCGCGGTATCGACAAAGCAGTCGAAGCTGTGGTCGAGGAACTGCGGCGGAACGCCCGTAAAGTCACCAGGAACGACGAGATCGCCCAGGTTGGCACCATCTCGGCCAATGGCGACACCGAGATTGGCCGCTTCCTCGCAGAAGCGATGGAAAAGGTCGGCAACGAAGGGGTGATCACCGTCGAGGAAGCCAAGACCGCGGTGACGGAGCTGGAAGTCGTCGAAGGCATGCAGTTCGATCGCGGTTATCTCTCGCCGTATTTCGTCACCAACCCCGAGAAGATGCGGGTTGAGTTCGAGGAACCCTACATCCTGATCCACGAAAAGAAGCTCTCGAACCTGCAGACATTGCTGCCGGTTCTCGAAGCGGTCGTTCAATCTGGAAAGCCGCTGCTGATTATCGCCGAGGATGTCGAAGGCGAGGCGCTGGCGACGCTCGTCGTCAACAAGCTGCGCGGCGGCCTGAAGGTGGCTGCCGTCAAAGCGCCGGGCTTCGGCGACCGCCGCAAAGCGATGCTGGAGGACATAGCGATCCTCACTGGCGGAACCGCGATCTCTGAAGATCTCGGTATCAAGCTCGAGAACGTGACCCTCAATATGCTTGGCCGCGCCAAGAAGGTCGTCGTCGAAAAAGATAACACGACGATCGTCGACGGCTCTGGCTCGAAAACGGAGATTGAGGGCCGCGTCGCGCAGATCAAGGCGCAGATCGAGGAAACCACGTCGGACTACGATCGCGAGAAGTTGCAGGAGCGCCTGGCCAAGCTTGCTGGTGGCGTTGCCGTCATCCGCGTCGGCGGCTCAACCGAGGTCGAGGTGAAGGAACGCAAGGACCGCGTCGACGACGCGATGCATGCCACGCGGGCGGCCGTCGAGGAGGGCGTGCTGCCGGGCGGTGGTGTCGCTTTGCTGAGGGCCGTCAAAGCACTGGACAACACGCAGACCGAGAATACCGACCAGAGGCACGGCATCGACCTCGTTCGCCGCGCGATCGAAGCGCCGGTGCGCCAGATCGCCGAGAACGCGGGTGCCGAAGGCTCGATCATCGTCGGCAAGCTGCGCGAGAAGACCGATTTTGGCTATGGCTGGAACGCCCAGACCAACGAATTCGGGGATCTTTACGCTCAGGGCGTGATCGACCCGGTCAAGGTCGTTCGCACCGCGCTGCAGGACGCGGCCTCGGTCGCCGGCCTGCTGATTACCACCGAGGCAATGGTCGCCGAGAAGCCGAAGAAGGATGTACCGCTTCCGCCGATGCCGGGAGGTGGCATGGACTTCTGACTGCAACGATAAGTCCGCGCCCCGACGGGGCGCGGGCTTTGGGTAGACTTGTGAAGTAAGAGATGCATTGCGCCTGAATCGGCGCGGCGTTTCGATATCGGACTGGTGCTGGTTTGGCAGGAGCCAAAATCGTGGCTCCGATGAGGCTGGCCCCGAGGGCCCGCCCCCTGCACCGAAGGAGGATCTGAAGAATTCGGGGCCAAAAATGACCACGCGTTCGTCGAAATATGTTGGCGTATTCGCCGCACTCGTCCTCATCCTGGTTCCTGCGCCGTTACCGGCGGCGCGGCCGCAGTCGGCGATGTCGGCAAGCACGCAACCCCCGCTCGCTGATGTCTTGGAGAAGGTCACGCCGGCGGTCGTCAACATTGCAGTAAGGTCTCGCGTTTCCGCCGAAACCAATCCTCTTTACAACGATCCCTTCTTCCGCCGCTATTTCAACCTGCCTGAGCAGGAGCAGCGGCTGAGCGCGGGCTCCGGCGTCATCGTTGACGCCGACAAAGGCTATATCCTCACCAATCACCATGTCGTCGCGGACGCCGGCGAGATTGCGGTAACCCTGAAGGACCGCCGCCGCTTCACGGCCGAATTGGTCGGCACCGACAAGGCAACGGATATAGCGTTGCTGAGGATCGACGCTGACAAGCTGACGGCGCTTCCGTTTGGCGATTCCGGTGCGCTGCGGGTCGGCGACTCCGTTGTCGCGATCGGCAATCCGTTCGGGCTTGGCCAGACCGTCACCTCCGGCATCGTCAGCGCCCTTGGCCGTGGCGGCATCAATCTCGAGGGCTATGAGGATTTCATCCAGACGGATGCTTCGATCAATCCCGGCAACTCGGGAGGCGCACTGGTGACAACAGACGGCATGCTGGTCGGCGTCAACACCGCAATCATCGCGCCCACCGGCGGCAATGTCGGCATCGGCTTTGCGGTTCCGATCGCGATGGCGTCGGCCGTGATGGAGCAACTGATCGAGCATGGCGAAGTGCGGCGCGGCCGGATCGGCATCTTCGTCCAGGACCTGACGCCCGACCTGGCCGAGGCGCTGAGCATTGCGGAAAGCTACGGCGCCGTCGTCGGCAGCGTTGAGCAAGATTCGCCCGCGGCACAGGCGGGCCTTCGAGCTGGCGATGTCATCATCGCCGTCAACAATCGCAAAATCACGGGCTCGGCAGATCTCCGCAATCGTGTCGGCCTGGCTCAGGTCGGATCGGAAGTCGAAATCGAATTTCTGCGCGATCGGGTTCGCAAAACGGTGTCAATGCACATCGAGCCGGACGAGGCAATTGCCAAGCCTGGAGCCATGCCCGCTCGCCTTGAGGGCGCTGAGTTCCAGGATGCGGCCGGCAACGTGGTTGTTTCCAGCGTTGAAGATGGAAGTGCTGCGGCCCGAGCCGGTCTGCGCATGGGCGATGTGATCGTTGCTGCCAATCGCCGGCCTATCGCGACCGTCGGACAGCATCGATCTCAGGCCACTGCGGCGCGAAACATCCATCCTCGCAGCGTGATCACCGTATGTTCTCAAATGTCGGACAGATTCATCACTTTCGTGTCGTGATGCCTTTTAGGTGCTCCCGTCGAAACATCATTTCTTTTCTGCCCCAACCACGAGCCCAAGACGCTTCGCCAACATATGCGCATCGGCAGGCGCTCGAACTTTAACGTCGTTGTCGAAATAGAGGTAAACATCCCGCCCCTTTTTGGACGGGGAAAGCGGCGCGGTAACCCGTTCCGCGTCAACGGGCTCTTCGCCGCGGGCCCATGCAGTAACCCGCTCCGCCCACGTTTTCAAAGCGTCATCGTAAGAAACGATAAGAGGAAGCTTCCCGCACGCCCATCCACTTTCCGGGCCTGCGAAATATGCGCATCACAAATAACCGAGAACCACGACTGATGATCCTAGTGTTCAATAATGCGACCTAGCATTCGATCTTGGACATTTTCTGGTCCGACTATTAACGCGGCGATCGAAGTTGCGCGTTCCCGCTCGGCGTAGTTATTGATGTATCCCTCTAGCAGAATGACAGGACCCAGCATCTTGATCGTGATGGCAGAGCTATCCAGATCGGGGTCGGCGGACATTGCCGCTTCAACGGATGCAATAGTCGCAGCCGAACTATGACCGCTCGTGCAATGCTGTTCATGGCTAAAGCTGTCTGATCCGAACTTCATCGTCTTTTCTCCTTCCGGCTCCCTTAAGAAACAGTCGAAGGATCATTAAGTTCGGGCGTTGGACTTAGGTCTGATTGAGAGGCGACGATCCATCGCTTACCTCCATGAGGCTTAGGGTCAGAAAACGCGAGCGTTGTCAGTGAGGCAATGCTCTAGCGTTTGTGGCGGGCCACACTTGGAGTGGTTCGCATTCGCCTACGCAAGTCGAGAGATTCATTTTAGCGGCAATGAAAGGATGACCTGAGTTAAAGAGATCCAAGAGAATATTGTTTTTTATTTCAATGTCTTATCTCGAATACTTCCACTGTTAGGAAAGCTACGCAAGCAGGCTTCCATGGCTTAGTGGCGTCGATAGACTGAAGGCTAAATGGCCGGCCGACCCTCAAGCAGGAAGACTAGCCTTCGCTCAGCCGACTTTGATCGCGCAGATCAAGTTTCGCCGATTGTCAATGCCACGCTCCGCCATGCATTAGAGCCGTGAGATCCAGGACAATGTTGTTGTCCATGGCCGAGAAAATGCAGACTAAAACAGGCAGGGCGCTCGACCCTTGCGGGGAGCGCCCTGCCAAACCCGGACGACCGCAGGCGGCAGAAATCTGCACGGCAAGGACCATCGAAACGGGTAGTGGGGCGTTATTTGGTGTGCGCCTGTTCTTTTTCAAGCTCTTCCGTCCGTTCGAGTTCAAAGAAGTAGATCTGGTCTTCGCCTTTGATCGTCATCACCCCCATGATCTTTCTTTCATCGACGCGGCGGAAATAGTCGACAATCGGCTGCTCGTCATAGACCATCGCCGCACTCTCGGCGCCGGCAAACCGCATGATCCTCAGGCAAGCCACCGGACCACTCGCCTGAAAACCGCGGCGCAGATAGGAGAACAGGATCCGCGCCGCTCCCGTGCGTCCGAGCTTGTGGAAACGAAGTGCCAGGCAAACCGGTATCTGTGCTGGATCGATGGCAATCAGACGCCGCTCTCGCGTCCAAAACAGTAATGCGTCTGCACGCATGTCCGCCCTAAACCGCTTTCCGAACCAGCCAAGATTTTCCAGCACGCCGTCGAGCGGGTGCCCGGCGGGGATGCCGCGCCCCTGCCACAATCCGACGATTTCGATCGGCTCGACCGGCGGCAGGCTTCGGAATTGCTCAAAGGCGGCGGTTTGCCGTTCTCTCATTCGATGACCTGTCCTTGCTTTTACGCTCGTTCGCCAGCCGTCTGGATCTCGCGTCGCGTCGCGCAGGTCGCAACTCCTCCAGCGTCGGCATCCACCAGCCCCGATCGAGCTCACTCTTGTTGGGTGGTGTTCGCGCAGGCCATGTCGTGACCAGTTCTTCAAGTGTGCCTGCGCGCCACGACGCCCAGACATATTCTACGCTTTCAGTTGCGGGAAAATAGAACGCGCTGACCGTGGGCCGGTCCGCCAACTCGCCGTCAGTGCCGATGAAACAGACGACTCCGACATGCGTCCCGATCGCGCGCGCGAAAGGCGGGCCATCATGTGCGGGAACAGGGTATCGCTTCCGCCGGCGCTCCCGTGTCCTCGCCTTGGACAAGCCCTCTTCTTCCGTTCCCTTGATGGCCTCCCGCCGCGCGCGCCTCGCTTCGGGCTCACTGCGCTCGGAAGCCGCTTCGATCGCCGGCCATCGACTGCGGAGGTCCTCGAACGACCGGTAAGGAACAGTCCATAAGCGGCGATCAACGTCCCAGCGTGCATAAGGGATCTCGCGGATCTCCTTGATGACACTTCGTGAATAGGGCGTCCGGATCTGGAACGTCGCCGTCGCGGCTTCGAGATATCGGCTTTCGATCGGATCGAATGCAAACGCGTCCCTGCCCTTTTCGTCAGCGAATGCATCTGCCTCAGCCTCCACTTCGGCGAACCATCGGCTGATACGCCTTTCCGCTGTACGACCGGGCACGAACCAGGCGTTCAGGCTGTCGCTCCACCGCGCACGAGGAAACGCTTCTCGAAACCGCTCCACCGTTATCCGGTCGTGCGGCAGATCAGTCGTTGCACCGACACGCCAAGGCCGGGTGGCCGTGGTTTTTGCTTCTTTGTCCATGTGCCGTGGCCTTAAGACACATCTGGCAACTCATGCTGGCCGTTTTGCTTTTCCGAGACGCTTGATTGCCTCTTCAAGCGGTCGCTCACCATCACAATAATCCTGCCAGGCTGAGCTTTTCGCAAGCAGCACAGGCACCGTTCGAACAGTGAACCGCGCCGGGTCGAGATCGGACGTCTGCTTGTGCCGAGGTCAGCGGCATAGAGATGGTACCGCCTGGTCGCGCCCGCGGCGACAGAGGCGCGCCACGGCCGTCGCCATGCGATCGTTTCGTAGATAGTCAAGAAAGAAATTTTGCCGTTCCGAAGGCTTTTGGTCATCTTGATAAGATGGAGGTCGGGGGGTATCGCGCGCCATCAGCTGGCAGACATCATGCGCAAATCCTTTCGCTTCCGCCAAGGGCCGTGCGCGCCATCAGTAGTAGGGCGAGACACACGCCTGTCGTGGGCCATAATAGGGCTGGAACGTGTTGTCATAACTCCTGTAGGATCGATAACGCGCATAACACCAGCGCGTATGCGCATTGCCACCGTAATACGCTCTGCGATAGTATCGAGGCGCATAATAAGACGGGCCGTAGTAACCCGGGTCGTAGTAGTCAGGTGCATAATAGTTCGGCTGCGCCAGCAATCCGCCGATTATTGCGCCTGCCGCGAGGCCGCCGAGCGCCCAGCCCCACCCGCCGTCGCCATGATGGTGATAGTATCCGCCGTGGTAGTAACCGCCGTGGCCGCCATGATAGTCCACCGGCTGCGCCTGCGGGGAATCGATCTTCGGGGCGACGATGGTGGGGAATGCCATTGCCGGCGGGACGCTCGTCAACGCCGTCGCAAGCAACACGGCAACGAATGCTAGCCTTTTCATCGGCTTCCCTTCCGTCAACTTTGCAGTCCACCATTATACCGCGGAAAGGACGATGTCGCACTTGATTTCCAGTGGGCGGTGAACGGTCCAGAAGGGCTGCCTTTTACCTCACTGCGACATTGATCGCTCAATGCCAGCATGGCCAGAGCCCTGTAATCCAAAGCGGCCCGCGATCGCGAGAGAAGCGCAGGCGTTGCCTAAAAAGAGCTAAGCTTCTCCCCCTCTGGCATGGGAGATTTCGTCCTGTGCAGGATGCTGGGTGTCCGGTTGCGCCCTGTTTGAGCCGCACCTCTCAAAGATACCACGTCGTGACCGTCATCAGGTCAGCTACGTCTTCACCTTCCAGCCGGGACAGCCCAGAGTAACAAACCCGTCGATTTGCAGAATACCGGCATCGGCATCGACGACGATATATCCTTGTCACCATACGGTAGGCGGGCCAATGACAGACGATCCGTCACCGCAGTTCAATATTGACAGCCTGGGGGCCTTTTCCTCTTTTATCCGGTTCCGTATCGAATGAGACTTTCTGCCCCTCGCGGATGGTCTGGATCCCAGAGGCCTGAAGAGCCGAGATGTGCAGAAACACATCGTTGCCGCCCCCCTCGGGACTGATAAAACCGAACCCCTTGTCTTCGTTGAAGAATTTCACCGTGCCCGTTACCATTATAACCTCCCGACCAAGAATATGATCAACATGGAGCCGACGCGCAGCCTACGCAAGCGGAAATATGGGCCTCAGCCGCTGGTCCAGAGGCTGCTCTCTGCCAGGATATTTCGCCCGACCTATGACTGCCGAAGGCCCCCTCGCCGCTTCATTGTTGTCGACCGATCGGAAGAGGTTTACGTTTGCGACGATATCGGGACGTGACTTACTGTGTTTTGCGTTGTGGACCAGGCGCGGTCTCTTGGCAATCCCGCGCATCGTTGGCTCACGACGCAGCTTCAGATTGACCGGCGTCTCGTTTCCAGTTGGAGGAAACTCATGGGTCAGATGATGAAGGCCGCTGTCGTTCGACAGTTCCGCACACCTCTCGTGATCGAAGATGTGCCCGTGCCATCTCCGCAACCGGGGCAGATACTCGTCAAATACGAAGCGACTGGCGTGTGCCATACCGACCTCCATGCAGCCAATGGGGATTGGCCGGTGAAGCCGAGCCCACCATTCATACCCGGGCACGAGGGCGTTGGCTATGTTTCGGCAATCGGCGCCGGTGTCACGAGAGTGAAGGAGGGCGACCGTGTTGGCGTGCCCTGGCTACACAGCGCGTGCGGCTACTGCCCGCAGTGCCGAACCGGTTGGGAAACACTCTGCGCCTCGCAGTCGAACACCGGATACTCCGTTAATGGCACCTTCGCCGAGTATGGGCTCGCTGATCCTGAGTTCGTCGGCACACTGCCTGACCATTTGGAGTTCGGCCCCGCTGCCCCGGTTCTTTGCGCGGGCGTCACTGTCTACAAGGGATTGAAAGAGACAGAGGTGCGCCCAGGCGAATGGGTTGCCATTTCGGGCGTGGGAGGCTTGGGTCACATGGCCGTCCAGTATGCAAAGGCGATGGGCATGCATGTCGTCGCCGCCGACATCTTCGAAGAGAAACTGGCTTTGGCAAAACAACTCGGGGCGGACGTCACGATCAACTGCAAGGCTGGCGACGCCGTCGAGCAGGTTCGGAAGGCGACCGATGGCGGTGTACATGGGGCTCTCGTTACGGCGGTCTCCCCCGCCGCCATGGAGCAGGCCTTTGGCTTCCTGCGATCGCGTGGGACGATGGCACTCGTCGGCCTGCCGCCGGGGATGATATCGCTGCCGGTGTTCGAAACAGTCCTGAAACGCATAACAGTTCGGGGATCGATCGTCGGTACGCGCCAGGATCTGGAGGAATCGCTGCAATTCGCGGCCGAAGGAAAAGTCACACCTCATTTCTCCTGGGAGGGTCTCGAGAGCATCAATGACATTTTCCACCGTATGGAAGCGGGAAAGATCGACGGTCGCATCGTCATGAGATTGTAACACTTGTACCAGCCAACCGGCGGTTCCGATTTTGGACAACAGGGTTCGCAAGGCGGCATTGCGATCGGAAATCTTGCGGGGGGATCCGCTCAGTTGCGAAACGACCTTAGGTAGCTCAGAACCGTGCCGCTGCGGGAGGTTTTCACTCCGACAGCCGGTTCGAGGCATAGCAGAGCCAATGACCTTTGACCCACGGAAAGGTATCGCCATGAACAAGGGCTTGTTGTCTGATGCGCGTGACGGACTATCCAGAAGAGATCTTCTGCTGGTGGCGGGAACCGCCGCCGCGACGATCGCCAGTTACAGCAATGGCGCCAAGTCCGCGTCCCAGCCGGATGCATTCTCCATCAAGGACGTGAAACAAGGCGAGGATATTTTTACCTACATCTCAAGAATGAAGGGCGGCTTTGAACCTACTTTATACCAGCAGGTTATCGGTGCTGCCAATGAGTTCAAGGAAGGAGATCAAGCAATCGGCGTTGGCGCCGACAACGATGCGACGCGACGAAATGCGCGCATTCTGTTGACGAATACCAAGCTCGCGGACCTCTACGCGAGACCATTATCTCAGGATGATCTGCAACAACTCATCTGGCAGACCACCGACCAGGCCCAGTACGAAAAGGTCAAGGACTGGACCATGGGCGAATTGAAGGAATTTCTTCTCGCCGAGCCAGAGGACGAGATTAGGGGTGTCATGAATGGCCTGACCAGCGACACCATCGGCTGCGTGCCGAAATTGATGAGCAATGAAGAGCTCGTCTCCGTCAGCCGAAAGATCTTTAACGCAATGCCTGGCACCAAGCTTGGCGCGAAGGGATACATGGGCGCACGCATCCAGCCCAATTCACCGACGGACCATCCCGACGACATAATCTGGCAGGTCTTCGACGCATTTTCGTATGCCACGGGCGACATCGTCATCGGCACCAATCCAGTTGACAGTACGGTCAACAGCGTCGCCACTGTCGAACGTGCGCTCAAGGACGTTGTCGACACCTTCAAGCTGCAGGATGTGATCCCGTGGTGCGTCCTCTCGCACATCGATGTCCAGGCCGAAGTAGGCGACAGCTTCCCCAAAACCGTCTCCACGATGTTCCAGAGCCTTGCTGGAACTGACGATTGTAACAAGATCTTCGACATCACGATTGACAAGATCCTGAAATATGCGCGGGCGAAGAAGGGGCAGCGATATGGCCTCTACTTTGAAACCGGACAGGGCTCGGAATTCACCAATGGGGCGGCGAACGGCGTCGACATGATGGTTCTTGAGTCACGAAAATACGGCTTCAGCAGGGCTGTAGGATTGGAGCTTGCCAAGGTGCAGCCCAAGGGCGCCTGGCTTCACGTCAATGATGTCGCCGGTTTTATCGGGCCGGAGGTATTCAAGAGCCGCGACCAACTCGTGAGATGCTGTCTCGAAGACTTGGTCATGGGCAAGCTCCATGGCCTTACCATCGGTCTGGACATTTGTACGACATTGCACATGACAGTGAGCCTTGATGACCTGGATTGGTGCCAGGATCAGATCATGCCGGCCAATCCCGCTTATCTGATCGCGCTGCCAACGAAGAACGACCCGATGTTGAGCTACCTCACCACATCGTTTCAGGATCACGTGCGCTTGCGCGAAAAGTTCGGCTTTCGGGTCAACGATGCGATTTGGGACTTCTACAAGCGGCTCGGCGTGGTGGGCAAGGACAACCGCTACACGGCGAATTATGGAAATCCCCTTTGGGTGTACTTCCAATATCGCCTGGCCAAGGGCGACAAAAGATCGCGTGAGCAGGTCTATGCGGAAGGCCGGCAGAAGATGCGGGAGATTGAGAAGCGAGGGGTCGACATTGCCACAGGGCATGGAAGGAACAGATGGGATCTCAATCAGACGCTTTCGACCAAGGTCAAAGGCTTGTACGAGGATGCGAAGCAGTCCCTCTGGACCGAATTCACGCCCGAGTTTATCGCCGGCATTCCCGATGCCGTTTCAGTGCACACACAGTCCAGGGATCGCAATGACTACATAGCCCATCCCATGAGTGGCGAGATGTTGAACGCGGAAGGATTGCGGGACGTCGAAAGACTGAGAGATGCCTGGGGAGACGATATCCCTCAAGGTCAGATCGTTATTTCCGACGGACTAAATGCAAAGGCCATCATGGATGATGGACATCTTGCGCCCTATCTCGAGGAGATGCGCCGGCTGCTGGCCACAGCTGGCGTCGCAATGAGCAACAAGAACATTGTTGTTACCAGCGGAAGGGTGAGAGCCGGATACAGGATCGGCGAGGTACTTTTCGCAAGGACAAATCCCAACAGCTTCCGAGGGATTCTTCACATCATCGGCGAACGGCCAGGGACGATGCACCACGCCTATTCGGTGTACATTACTGTCGCCAAGGGCAAACGATGGTCCGAAAAGGATATCGATCACGACATCACCAGGCTTGTCAGCAACGTCGCGGACACGGCCCTGCCGCCCAACGAAGCCGCCAGAGAAACACTGACCATCATCAGGGAAATCGTCGGACGGAATGTAAACGGCAGCCGTCGCTACGGGGAATAGAAAGGCGGTGTACGGGTGCTCCTCTCCCCGTTATCAGGGCCGCAGGTCCAGACCCGATCAATCGATCCTCCGGCCCACGCGCACCAGGTGTTCGTCCGGATCGGACACTGCGAATTCGAACATGCCCCATGGCTGCTTGACTGGTGGATAAAGAAGCCTGCCTTTTAGCCGGGCCGCCAGTTCTTCGACATCGTCAGCGTAGAAGTAGATGCCGAACGGGCTCTTGCCGGGAACGAGCCAGTCCTCGGCCGCCTTCGTCAGGTGGATTTCGGCGCCTCCGTCGTCCGTCAATATCACGTAATCGCCGTAGTCCTCAGAATCCGAATAGCACCGGAGGCCTTTTTGGGAAAAGATCGAAGCCAGCTCCAATGGGCGGCAATGGACATAAGCGCGCCGACTGCCATTTTATGGATCGGTTCGCCAATTTCCCCCGGTGAACCAAATCAGGACGTGTGCGAAACAACGGACGGTCACAGAATACCATCCCTCGCGGCGCCTTAGACCACCGGGACCTTCGCCTCTCCACCGCCTCCCCGGCCAGAGTGTAACCAGATTTTACTTCACCAGGTTGCGCGCAATCTGCACAAGCGCACCGTCACTGGCATCCGACGTCTCTGATTGATTTCCAGCCTCAAGCCAGCAGACGTTCATAACTGCCAGAATATCCTCATCCGATTGATCCACACCAGCCGCGTCGAAGTCTCTCCGGATGATGGCAAGGATATCGTTGCGGTTGACGTCAACCGCCCCTCTGGCAAGTTCATCCGAGTATGCTTTCGCGTTTTCGTCGGCGAGCGCCAGTTTTTCCGCCGCCCACATGCCAACCAGCTTGTTGCGCCTCACCATTCTCATCACATCTATCCGAAGGCTAGCCATCGAAAACCCTCCGTTGCGTGTCTGCCTGCATCATATCCTTGTCTGCGATCCCGACAAAGACGATGAATGGAACTGGCCCTTGAATGATACGCTGCGTGCTCGGCGAACTTTATCTGGACGCAGCGCCAGCTGAAGGCTGGAATGGCGGCTTTTTTCGTTGCCGTTTCTTTTGATGTCCAAACGCTCTCCTCGCCCCGCTTGTGCTCAGGCGGGGCCCTTTTGCATGACCAACCTGATCCGATGCCAGAGGTTTTGATTAAACTCGCGATCACCATCGCCGCGTATCGTTATACCGATGGCCCGAAGCCACAACAGCCCTCCCAGGGTCGGCGGTGCGGATGACTATCTAAGCCTGATCCATCAGCGTTTCTGCCTGAACAGGAGTGCGTAATCCGCACACTGTGAACCCGTGGCAGCCTAACGCAAACAATTGTCTTCGGGCAGCAAGATTTTGACCGGTCGAAAACGGTACTGGTTTTGCGCGGAGACGAAGTAATTGAGTGTCAATGCACGGCAATGCGACCGGAGGGCTGGGATCTGGTTGCATTGCCGGTCGTACTGTGGCCGGATGGGTGCTTCCGTTCAATCAAAGTGCAACTTGCAAAAGTGCCCCCGTGCAGAACGGCTGACGGTCGAGGATGCGGCCAATGTGCTGCCCCGAGGAGACCGGGAAGTCTCGCCATCGCGCCCGCCCGCAAAAACGCCTCTGGAGGAGGAACTGATGTCAGCGAGAACGCTGCGGGAAGAATTCGAGCACCTGTCGCGCTTCGTGTGGGTGTCGTGGAACAACAGCGGTCGCGAGCAGGCTCTGCTCGTGGCCCGCAGCTTCGCCGCCGACTTCCCCTCGGTCGGCACGGCCGAAGACTTCATGCGCCGCGCCGAAGCAATGCGACAGGAGCCCGGCAGGCTGACCCAAAGCTCGACGCAGCCGCCCTCCACGCTGTCCGCCATCTGCGCGAAAGCAACGGAATAGCTGGGCCATTGCGCAAGCAGATCAGATGGCGACGTCGGCGCCATGCGACAACGGCACGTCACAAGGGCCGACTGGCATGTCGCGCGTATGTCACCGGGATGAATGAGCCTGACAGGAACGAGAGGTGCGGTCCGAGTTTGCGTATAAAAAGAAGAGCATCATGCTGTTGCTTCGACTGTCGGGATTTGGACAGGAGCGCGCCGAAATTCAAGCGGGCTCTTGCCTGTCCAACGGCGGCAAGCGTGACTGAAGGAGCTCGGATGGTGAAACCCCAACAACCAGGCAATCTGGGACGCCTGAAGATCGTCTTCGAGGTAACGCATCGCAAGCTCACGGCGCATTTGATCCAGGACCTCACTGAAGCTTAGGCCCTCGGCCGCCAATTTACGAGCAAATGTCCTCTCGCTCAAACCAAGTCGTTTTGCAACGGTTCCTATGGACGCCTCGGCATGCGGCAACAGAGGCGCAATATTGTTTTCCACGATCGTTCGGAACCGGCTGGTATTGGCCATGCGGGTTGTCATCGCCTCGTCGCACATCTTCAGTATCAGTTCGTTGAGAAATGGGTCGTCTCCAACGACCGGGAGCTCCAGCGTTCCGGCGTTGAAAATGATTTCATCCGTTTCTGCTCCGAATTCAACCTCACATCCAAATACTCGCCGGATATAGGTCAGGTCGCCAGTTCTATGATGAACAAATCTCACCTTGTGCGGCGAAAGATCCCGTCCGACGAGTTTGCGGCAGAGGCGCACAAGGGCAAATAAAAGCAACTCCATGTTGTGCTGGTCGCGATGCCTCTGCACCCCCGTGTAGGAGACTTCGACAGAACATGCGGGCTTCTCCTTAAGCCGCACGACGAGTGCCTCGTTTCCAAGGCGGACATATCTTCCAAGGCGCGTGAAAGCGTCATTCAGATCGTGTGACGAGGCCATCACGTAGTAAAGCATCCCCATTTCACGCAAGTCGCATTCCTTGGCCAAGGCAAGACCCATCCAAGTATTCTTCGAAACATGCGCGACCAACTGCAGGAAATGCATTTGCGCGGTGACATGAATTCGCCGGCGCTCTGCGATCGCTGCGCTTGAAAGGCCAGACCGCGACAGCAAAGGCGCAACCTCAATTCCAACTCGTTCCAGATGCTGAACTGCCAGGCGCGTGGCCAGTCCCCATGAAGTTGGTCCATTGATCAGGTTTTGAATGTCAGGTTCGCGTTGCCCGGCCATGAGCGGTGTCCCCCGGAAGCTGTAATGCTACCATTGTTTGTTCTTGTTCGCAAACTTCAACCGGTGGCATTTCCGTTTTCTCGCACCTGAGAAATGTGGCAGCTGCCCGCAAATTAATGTCACCAGATCACAAGTCGAACGCTTCTCAACGCAATATAACCGCCGACAACGGGTAAATGTCGATCGCACGATTGAAACGCCGCCTCACAGTCGAGGGGTACCGGTTTCGTGCGCTGCTCGTGGGTTGGATTGATAGATGCATCTGGCAGTCCATCAGTTTTCCCGGCGGACCAGGTGGGGGGTATGGTCGCCGCCGGGATGTCGCCGCCGCTCGTGTCGTCATCGCAGCGTCCACGGTGAGGCGTTCTGGGAGGAACGCGCAGACCGAGTGGCGGCGGCTCCGAAGCACCCCCCAATCGACCGCGAAGCGCCCGACAGCATCCATTTTCGTCCGCAAACAAACGGCAAAGTGCGATTACGCGACCGCCTTCGCACCAGTAATTTTAACGAGCGACCCGCACATGAAAGCTGCTTCTTCCGAAGCCAGGAAGGCAACCAGCGCCGCTAGAGGCGATCCGTGAGCGCAACGTCGAACTTGCCGATGAGCTTGCGCATGCGCACACCCGTCAGTTCCAGCAGAATTTCATCAACTTCATGCGCGAGAACTACACGACCGACGTGGCACTGGGGCCGCTCAAAGCTGCTGAGTGATCACGACGATCTCAAGCATAGCGGCTATCGGACCGGGTCATAATATGACGCATCCGCCGGCATCATGTGTTCGGAGCCCGCAAGCCCCAGGAGCTTGTCAGCACAGCCCCATGTCATGGCGTGACCTGTTTGCCATAGAGCCTGCTTGCCCGCAGCAGACGCTGCGAATACGGATGCTCGACCGCACCTTGCCGCAAGCGCTCGATCTCGACCTGTTCAACAATTTCGCCAGCTTCCATGATTGCGACCCTGCTGCACATGTGGGAGACGACAGCCAGGTCATGGCTGACGAGCAGATAGGTCAGGCCGCGATCTTTCCGCAGATCGTCCAGAAGATTGAGAATTTCCGCCTGGACCGAGACATCAAGCGCCGAGGTCGGCTCGTCGAGAAGCAGAACGGCCGGGTCAAGAACCAAGGCGCGGGCAATCGCAACACGCTGGCGTTGCCCACCAGAGAGCTGATGTGGGAATCTGTAGCTGAGTGACGGGTCGAGCCCAACCGAGCGGAGAACTGCATCGACATCAATCGAATTGGTGGCAAGCCCCTGATTGCGGAGCGGCTCCTTGATCTGTGAGCGGATCGTCTTGCGGGGATGGAGTGATCCGTAAGGATCCTGAAACACCATCTGGACGCGCCGGAAAAATGGCCGGTCGCGCCGGCGGTCCAGCGTTTCGCCGTCCAGTCTTATCCGTCCCTCGTATTGTGGATTGAGGCCGGACATGGCGCGTAGAACCGTTGATTTTCCACAGCCAGATTCGCCAACGAGCCCAAACGCGGCGCCCTTTCCAACAGCCAGGCTGAGATTTTTGACGACCGGCCTTAGGCTGGCGCCGAAGCGGACTGTGAGGTTGCTGATTTCAATCACTGCGGCAACTCCAGCACGTTGTCATTTAACCAAGCCGGGTCACGCTTCAGGATCGGCAAGCGGGTGGGNGGGTTGTCGATCGAGGGCAGAGATGCAAGCAGACCCTGCGTATAAGGATGTTTTGCGGATTCCAGTTCGCGGGCCTTGAGGACCTCGACGACCCTGCCGGCATACATGATAAGGACACGGTCGCAGAAATTTCGAACGAGGTTCAAATCGTGGCTGATGAAAATCAGACCGAGGTTACGGCGCGCAACGAGCTCATCCAGCAATGCCAGGATTTCAAGCCGCACCGTGACATCAAGCGCCGAGGTTGGCTCGTCTGCGATTAAAACCTCGGGCTCGGCAATCAGCATCATGGCGATCATCACGCGCTGGCCCATGCCGCCCGATATTTCGTGCGGATAGAGGCGAGCCACCTTTTCAACATCTCGGATCTTGACCGCATCCAGCATCGCGAGCATCTGCTCGAAGGCCTGTTTCGCCGTGGCTTTGGGATAGTGAAAGCGATAGGTTTCGGCGATCTGCTCGCCCACCCGCATGACCGGGTTCAACGAATATTTCGGGTCCTGCAAGATCAACCCGATCCGCCGTCCTCTGATCGTCATCATCGCGCGCTCGTCGGCCTTGAGCAGATCCACGCCTTGAAAGGTCATCTGCTGAGCGCTGACGATTGCGGTCGGTGGCAACAGTTTCATTATCGCGCGACCAACCGTGGACTTTCCCGATCCGGACTCGCCAACGATGCCGAGTTTTTCCTGTTCGAGTGAAAAGGTGACGCCGCGCACGGCCCTCACTGTTCCGTGCCCGAAGGCGATCTCGAGATTGCGAATATCGATAAGTGACGTACTCATTGCGAACCTCTCGGATCAAGAACGTCGCGAAGCGCGTCGCCGACGAGGTTGAACGCAAGGCTGACGAGCGCGATTGCAATGCCGGGTGCTGCAATGACCCATGGGCTGTCGAGCATGAATTCGCGGCCGGTCGCCGCCATTGCGCCCCACTCGGGCCAGGGGGGCTGCGCGCCAAGGCCAAGAAAGCCGAGGCCGGCTGCCGTAATGATGATGCCCGCCATATTCAGTGTCACGCGCACAATGACGGAGGGAATGCACATCGGCAGGATGTGACGGGTGATGATCGTTGCAGGCGTTGCTCCCTGGAGCCGCACGGCGGCGATGAAGTCGGCCTTTCGCAGGCTGAGCGTTTCTGCGCGCGCAAGGCGTGCAATCGGTGGCCAGGCCGTGAGCGAGATCGCGATGATGGCATTGGTAATGCCCGGACCAAGTGCTGCCGCAAACCCGAGCGCCAGCACCAACCCCGGAAATGACAGGAAGATGTCGGTGATGCGCATCAGCACTTCATCGACAATTCCGCCGAAATAGCCCGAGCAGGTACCGATTAAAAGTCCCATTGGAGCGACGATGACGGAGACGAGAATGATGATATAGAGCGTCGTGCGGGCGCCGTAGACAATACGGGCGAAGACATCCCGGCCGAAATTGTCGGTCCCGAGCCAGTGCTCCGCGGATGGTGGCGAAAGGCGTCCGGCCATGTCCTGGACGATCGGATCGTAAGCCGTCAGGAGTGGCGCGGCGAGCGCAACAAGGATCAAAAGGACAATGATTGCCAACCCTGCCAGGCCGAGCGGGTGAAGGCGAAATTTCAGCCAGCCCTGATGGAATTGCTGCGCGCTCGATTGAAACCAGCCCTGGGGTTCGGGCGCGCGCAGCCATTTGCGAAAGCGGCTGCCGTCGATGCGGTCGGCTTGTTCTGTGGACATCGTCATCGGCGTCACCGTGTTCGCGGATCAAGGATGCGGTAAAGCACATCCGAAAGGATGTTGATCGTCAGGAAGACGGCGCCGATTGTCAGCACTGCTCCCATCACGACGTTCATGTCATTCATCTGAAGCCCACGCGTCAGATACTGGCCAAGTCCCGGCCATCCGAAAACGGTCTCTATGAGCACTGCGCCTTCCAGAAGGCCCCCGAAAGTCAACGCCATGATCGTCAACAGCTGCACGCGAATGTTCCTGAAGGCGTGGCGCCAGACGACCTTGCGGCGCCCGAGCCCCTTTGCCCTGGCCGTGACGATGTATTCCTGACTGAGCTGCTCGAGCATGAAGCTGCGCGACATGCGGCTGATATAGGCCACTGAATAGTAGCCAAGGATGGCGCCGGGAAGGATGATGTGACCAAGCGCACTCTGGAACACGTCCCACTGCCCCTCGACCGCAGAGTCGATCAAAAGAAAGCCGGTTATAGGTGTGACGAGCCCCTCATAGAATACGTCGACGCGTCCCGATGCGCCGACAAGCTGAAGCTTTGCATAAAAGACGAAAAGCGCCATCAGGCCGGTCCAGAAGATCGGAATGGAATGACCGGCCAGCGCAACGATCCGTGCAACGTGATCAATGACGGTGCCGCGCCTGACGGCAGCGGTGATGCCGAGTGGTACACCGACGAGCGCTCCGACGATCATGGCGATGACTGCAAGCTCGATTGTCGCAGGAAAGATCGCCAATAGGTCGGTGAGGATCGGCTGTCCGGTCGTTGCCGATGTTCCAAGGTCGCCTGTCGCGACCCTTCCGACATAGCTCAGGAATTGCACGAGGATCGGCTGCCCTAGTCCCAGCTCGTTGTAGACACGATCATAGACCTCCTTGCTGACCTCCGGCCCGGTGATGGCAAGCACCGGGTCGGCGGGAAGCAACCGCCCCATCGAAAAGGTAAGAAAGAGCAGGCCGAGCAGCGTGGTCACGATCGCCACCACGCGCCCTGCCAAACGTCTTAGAATGATTGCGAGTGGATGCGGCGCGACATAGGCCACTTCTTCTTCGCTAAAAGTGGTGTCGGAATTTCGCTTGGATACTAGATCGGCATTCGCCACGACCCCTTACTCCTTGGTTACGTCGTGCCAGCGCGTCGACCAGGTCGTGTGGCCGTGGTAACCCTTGACTGCGGAACGCATGACATAAGGGTCCGTCCGCTGGAAGAAGATGACGAGCGGGGCATCCATTCCGGAATAAACGCTATCCATCTTCTTGAAGATTTCCGTGCGTTTGCCGGTGTCGCGTTCCTTCATCGACTGATCGACGAGCGTGTTAAGTTCGTCCACCTTCATTCCGGCCCGCCATAGATAGTAACTCCCAAGACGTGCCTCATCGCTGTTGTCGGGATTGTAGGCGTACTGGGTGGCAACAGCGAAGGGGTCGGGAAGACGGGCTCCCGAGTTTCCGAGCAGGACTTCGTATTTCCGCTCCCTGAACGCTGGCGTGAATTCGCCAGGCACGAGATCAAGGTCAAGTCCGGCGACGCGCGCACTCGCCTGCAGCGCCTCGGCAAACGGCAAGGTTGCCGCTCCGGACGGATTGAGGACCTTCTTCAATCCATTGGGATACCCTGCCTCTGCAAGCAGTTGCTTGGCTTTGGCGGGATCGTAGTCATAGCGGGACGCCGCTTCATCGGGAGCGCCAATCATCCCGCGCGGGATCATCGACTGCCACGGGAAGCCCGTGTAGCGCATGATATTGCCGGAAATCGCCTTCCAGTCGAACGCATGTTGGAAGGCCTCGCGAACCTTGGGCTTTTGAAGATCCGGATCTTTCTGATTGAGGGCAATGTAGTAGAAGCCGAGGCCCGGAACGTTGTCGATCACCATCTCCTTGTTGTTGGACAAGGCATCGAGATCGCCGCTTGCCAGATATTGCCCGACATCGACGTCACCTGCTTCAAGCTGCAGTCTGAGATTGCCGGATTCGGGAATATGACGTGCAACAACTCGCGCCATGGCCGGGGCACCACCCCAATAGGCCTTCTGCGCGTTGAAGATCGCAACATCGTTTGGACGCCATTGAGCAAGCGCAAACGGCCCGCTTCCCGCCGAGTTGGCCGACAGCCAAGCGCCCCCAAGGTCGCCGTTCGCCTCGTGCGACAGTACCGTCTTCTTGTCGACGATGCCGATCGACGATCCGGCAAGGGAATAGAGTACCAGATCCGTATTGACGGGTCGTGGAAGTTCAATCTCGAGCGTGCGTTCGTCCTTGGCTCGTACAAGCTTCTCGACGTTGTCAGGCGTAAAGCCCCATAGCGCGATATCGGTCGAACCGACCTGACCCATCTTGATGACGCGTTGGATCGACCAGGCAGCATCTTCTGCCGTGACAGGATTGCCACTTTGGAAGACAGCGTCGTCGCGCAACGTCAGGCTGATGACCTTGGCGTCGTCCGACACGCTCCATTTCGTCGCGAGCATCGGCTTCAACGTTTTCAGATCGTCCGGCGACAACTGCACGAGATTATCGTAGAGGTTGGAGATCAGTTCGGAGACTGTCCGCGCATTGTTCTGCGCCGGATCAAGCGTTCTGATGCCGGTCAAATTGGTACCGATCACCAGCATGTTCGGCGGGGATGCCGCAAGTGAAGGTTGCGCGACAATCAATGCGCTGGCCATTGCGGCCGTTGCCAACAGGTTCCTCAGCATTTCAAGACCTCCCAATCTTGGGGCGTCAAATCGCCCTGGCTAAATAGATGAATGTCGAACTCAGCCCGCCGCCCTCGCGTCGACCGGCGCTTCATGCCGCTGGATGTCGCCGGCAGCCTCCCACGCGCGAAGCAGGCGAAACAGTTCTTCACGATCGCTCTCGTCCAGCATCGGCAATCCCGGCACGCGAACCGGACCGACGTTCAGGCCGGAATGGGTTACCGCCTCCTTGACGACCGTCACATTCGCACCGTTGCGGTATTTCGTGCGCATGCGTTCGAACGGCTCGAGCTTGTTGAGGATGGCGCGAGCACCGTCGTAATCACCGCTGGCAAGCGCTTCGTGCACTGCAAGCGAGAGCTTTGGCGCAACGTTGACGAGTCCGGAGGTAAAGCCCCGTGCGCCGGCAGCGGTAAACGACAGAGCCCAGCTTTCAGCGAGGCCGCAGACAAAGAGGGCGCCTGCGGGATCGGAGGCTGAAATCGCCCGCGATAGCAGCATTAGATCCGGTGTTGCGAACTTGATGCCGGCGATGTTTTCATGGCGGGCAAGGCGGACCATGTCTTCGACATTAAAACCGTCGGCTCGCACATAGGCAATCATTGGCAGGGGCGAAGCATCCGCCAACTTGCAGAAATAGTCGATCTGCGCCGATGGTGCCGCAAAGGGATCGACGGGCTGATGCGCCATGACGGCAGATGCGCCGATCGCAGCTGCGTCCCTTGCCATTCGGACTGCCTCGCGCAGTGATCTGCCGATCGCGGCCGTCACCGGCGCCTTGCCATCGACACCTGTGACCGCAGCCTCGTGTACGCTGCGGATCTCCTCCACGGTCAAGGCATAGAACTCGCCGGTGTTTCCAGCCGCGACGATGTTGTGGATGCCAGCCATCGCCACCCGGCGATAAATGATTGCAGTCGAACGGGGTTCGACCTCACCGTTTTTGTCATAGGCCGTCACGGGAACGCCGGACACGCCCGTCAGGGCCTGGCGCATGGTTGCGATGCTCATTTTCTCTCCCCTACCTGTCGATCAATTCGTAAAGCGGATAGGCGCCAGGCGCTCGCCATCAACATCAAGAGCAGTGGCGGCACCGGCCTCGAAACAGCCACTGCGGTCAGTCGGCTCATCAATCGACTCCCTGGAACATTCGAGCGCGTGCGTTCAGGATGTGGCGCTTCATCGCGTCGTGGGCCTCGGCTTCGTTCCGCGCAAGGATCGCCGCCACGATCACCGCGTGCTCATCCTGGACGCTGCGTATCTGCGCAGGCGTGCGCTTGAGACTAAGACTTCGCGTCACGGAATGACCGACAGCAAAATGTGGCCTGAACCACTCGCGGACCGTGATGTGGAACTGGTTTCCGGTGGCAATGGCGATCGCGTCATGCAGCGCCTCATCCTCATCGGCCCCGAGCTCGCCATTGCGCAAGCATTCCTCGATTGCCTGCAGTGCGGCCATGATCCGCTCCTTGTCCTCCGGCTGCCAGTTGCGGGCGGCAAGCTCGGCTGCCTCCGCTTCGAGACCTGCGCGAAATTCGAAGAAGCGCTGAACGTCGGCGAGCGATCCGACCGGCACCATCTTCAGCATTGATGAGTCCGGCCGCTGTCGGACATAGGAGCCGGAACCCTTGCGTGAGACGACAAGGCCATCGGTCCTCAATCGTTCAAGTGCTTCGCGCACGACCGGTCTCGAAGCACCGAACATGGCGGCAAGCTTCGATTCCGGCGGCAACCGTTCGTTCACCGGAAAGTTTCCGTCTGCGATCATCCCGACGATCTTCTCGTAGATGATGTCGCTCAAGCGGGTTGCACCCTTGCTAGGCTCCATGGCGGCGGAAAGTTTCGTCATCGTCCCTTTTCTTTCCTCCAGACCGCAAATTCCGCAGCGGTGCCCTCGTTGGGCGGATAGAGACCAAATATCCCCTGCCCGGCGCGCACCCGTTCCTCGACAAAATCCTCGAAAACGGTTTGCTCGAAAGCCTCGTTGGCGACCTCTTCTGCCATCGCTGCCGGGATGACGACCACGCCTTCATCGTCGCCAACCATGAGATCGCCCGGATAGACGGGCACATCACCGCAGCCAATCGGCTGATTGATATCGAGGGCATGGTGGCGCACCAGGTTCGTCGGCGCCGAGGGTGCTGCGTGATAGGCTGCAAACGGCAGGGAGGCAATGCCTGGCGTGTCGCGAAAACCCCCATCGGTAACAACGCCTGCCGCACCGCGCTTGAAGAGACGCGTAATCAGGATTCCACCGGCAGAAGCGGCCGAATGATCCTTGCGGCTATCGATAACAAGCACGGCGCCTTGCGGGCATTCTTCGATGGCGCGGCGCTGCGGGTGATTCAAATCGCTAAAGACGCCGAGATGATCGATGTCTTCCCGCGCAGGAATGTAGCGCAGCGTGAAGGCAGGCCCGACCAGGCGAGGCGCTTGCGGATTGATCTTGTGGATGCCGCGGATGAAGACATTTCTCAAGCCGCGCTTCATCAACACCGTCGTCAGCGTTGCGGTCGAGACCGCTCTCAATTTGGTTCGCACAGCATCTGACAGATTCATATCCCCATGCCTTCCTGGGCGGTCGTTTAGAGATGACAGCAGGCGTTTCCTCATCACCATCGCTACAAAATCTGTAATTATCTGTCAACTCTTGTAATTATTTGAAACCATGCCTATCGTCAGCGCCGGCGCCAGGGAGAGCGCTTTGAGGCGGGGCCGGAGCTCGTCCTGCCGTCCGCCTTTTGGGCAATGTGGGAGGAAGTGATGCGGAATCAGTCTGCGCGACATCGCATGCCGGAGTTTGCCACCTTGACGGACATGCCTAGGGATCAGACGGGAAAGCGCTGCATGTTCGTCGAGGTCACGAAGGAGACAAGGGCTGCAGCGCCGCTGTTTGGCGTCGGACAATCAATCCCATCAGAGCGCGCCTCGATCCGCGACAGCGGGATCGCTTGCGGCATTTTCGCTGCATCTAACAGACATCTGAGGCACTGGAGTTTCTTACAATGAAGATTACCGGGATCAGAACCTTTCTCATGCATGCCGGCCAGCCCGATCCCTCCAAATGGGCTTCCGATGAACGGTCAGGCGATGGCGCCTCCAGGCTGCCAGGCACAAGAAACTGGCTGTTTTTGAAAATCGACACGGACGAAGGCATAACAGGTATCGGCGAATGCTCCGGATGGCCGCGTGTCATCGAGACCGCGATCCACGATCTTGCGCCGCTCCTCATCGGCGAGGACCCGGCCCATATCGAGCGGCTATGGCAGAAGATGCATGTCGCCATGATGGGTCACGGCATGTTGGGAACGGTTGGCGCCGGCGCCATGACCGGCATAGACATGGCACTGTGGGACATCAAGGGAAAGTCGCTCGGTGTGCCAATCTGGATGCTGCTTGGCGGCAAGGTTCGTGACCGGATTCCGATCTACTCCCATGCAAACACGCCCGAGCGGGCACTTGCCGTCAAGGAACGCGGGATAAAGGCGATCAAATGCGGCGGGGTTGCCGACCCGGTGCGCAAGGTTGCCGCATTGCGCGAAGCAGTCGGCAACGAGATCGACATTGCAATCGATCTTCATGGCCCGCCCTGGCTAACACCGGCCGATGCCTGCCGACTGGTCAGGGCGCTTGAGCCTTACGAACTCTTCTGGGTCGAGGATCCGATCGCACCGGAAAACATCGATGGCTACCGACGCATTCGCGATGCCGCCCACGTTCCCTTGGCAGCCGGCGAACGTTCGGCGACGATTTTTGGGGAGCGCGAACTGATCGAAAACGAACTGGTCGACATCATCCAGCCCGATACCGGCCGGGCCGGTGGCATTACGCAGATGAAGAAGATCGCGGCCATGGCCGAGGCCCATCACATCCAGATGGCGCCGCATTCAGGCTCGCTCGGTCCTGTCGCCGAATACGCTGCGTTGCACGTGCTGGCGGCTATTCCGAACGCGCTCATCCTCGAACGCATCGATGACGATTGGGACGGTCGAAAGCTGACGATTTTGCCCCATCCACAACAGGTCGGCGGATCGATTGCCGTCCCGGACGCGCCGGGTCTTGGTTGTGATATCGATGAAGCATTCGTGGCGCGCTTTCCAAGCGGCGGCAATGTCTCCGTGCCGGTGCCCGAGAGTGCCGGCTCCTACAATCCCGGAACTTATAACGAGCATCTTTACGTCCAGACGCGCCTGTCGCGTCACCGCTATTTCAATCGCTAGAAGGAAAGAGAAATGAAGATCGACCGCATGCGGGTGTTCATGACCCGCGACAAGGACCGTCCCCGCGTCATCGTCGCACTCGACACCGACGACGGTCTGACGGGCTGGGGCGAATGCTACAACCACGGTCCCGACAAGGCGCTCCCTCCCCTCCTCGACTACCTCTATGGTTTTCTGTCCGGTCAGGATCCAACGCGTGTCGACTATCTGGTCAATCTGTTGATCCAGCAAAGCCGGTTCCCACCGGGCGCCCTTGGGTTGGCTGCGATCTCGGCGCTTGATCACTGCCTTTGGGACCTCGCCGCAAAGGCTGCCAACCTTCCCGTCTACAAGCTGCTTGGCGGTGAAGTTCGCGATCGTGTCAAGGTCTATGCCGGCGTCTATACAGCACCCGATGCACCAGCTGCGCGCGATGAGTTCGATCGGCTGAATGAAGAATGGGGCTTTACCGCATTCAAGCTCAGCCCCTGGCGCATCGACATGCACGCACATCGCTGGGGCAACGTGGTCAAGGCGTCGGCGGATTATTTCCGCTCTCTGCGGGAGACCGTGCGGGACGAGTACGAGATCGCATTTGACGCACATGCAAAGATCTTCGAGCCTGTCGCCGCACGCCAGCTCGGCAATGCGCTTGCTCCCTACGATCCGCTGTTTTACGAGGAGCCCCTTCGCCCCGAAAACATCGAGGCCTGGGGCGATCTCAAGCAGGGGCTGAACTGCGTGCTCGCAACAGGTGAATCGCTGTACAATCGAAACGAGTTCCTGCGCCTTCTGCAGGTCAAGGGCGCCGACTTGATCCAGCCCGACATCTGCGTGGTCGGCGGCATCAGCGAGATGCGGCGCATCGCAACACTTGCCGAAGCGCATTTCGTCGGCGTGGCGCCCCACAATCCCATGGGACCACTCGCCACGGCCGTGAATGTTCACTTCTCCGCCGCCGCACAGAATTTTCGTATTCTGGAGTATCGGCTGCCTAAGGGGCAGGCGTATGTCTACGGCGGCCTTGATATTGAGAGCCGACAGGGCGAAACGCGTTACGTCATCGATCCCTATTTGCCCAAGGGCGGCTATCTCGAGCTGAGGCCGGACAGGCCAGGCTGGGGCGTTGAGATGGACGAAGAAGCAATGGTTCATGAAGGCTATGTGCACTGGCAACGCCGCGTTCCCAAACGGCCGGACGGCTCTTACGCTTTTGCGTAAGTGCTCATCGAGCGCCGTCCAGCCCTGAAGGGCAGACTGTCAATGGCATCGGCGGTATTTGACGCCGCCGATGAAAGCGGTCAGCCAATCGATAGTGGATTGGTTGTGTAAAGTTTGAGTTGGCCGTCGTCGGATGCTGCGACTGAATGATGCTGTTATCCGCGAAGCAATGCCCGACTTGAAAGGAAAGGAAAGAAGAGCAACGCATCCCACGTGTCAGGAGAACCGATGCTCCTTTCCGTTGACAGGGGACGCGAAGAGGCTCTCGCCGACCGAAATTTGCCGGTCGCCGTCCGTGCGTACGACGAGCACCTGCAATTCCGGTACATCAAGATGGATGACCGTATCCGCGCCGAGCCGCTCGATATGACGCACTTTGCCTTGCCATTTTCCTTCCGTGGATGAGAGCGCGATATGTTCGGGCCGGATACCATAGATCCGGCAGCCTTCCCGCGCGGCAATCTCCGCTTCAAACAGGTTCATCTTCGGCGAGCCGATAAAGCCCGCGACAAACGGAGTGGCCGGATTGTTGTAGAGCGCCATCGGTGTCCCGACCTGCTCGATGGCCCCGCCGTTCAAAACGACGATCTTGTCGGCCATTGTCATCGCCTCCACCTGATCGTGCGTGACGTAGATCATAGTGGCGCCGAGCTTGGCATGAAGTTCGGTCAGTTCGATGCGCATCTGCGAGCGGAGCGACGCGTCGAGGTTTGACAGGGGTTCGTCGAACAGGAAGACTTTCGGGTTGCGCACGATGGCACGGCCGATCGCGACGCGTTGGCGCTGGCCCCCGGAGAGCGCCTTTGGCTTGCGGTCGAGCAGATGCGAGAGCTGCAAGATATCGGCAGTCTGCTTCACCCGTTCGGCGATTTCCGCCTTGGGCCGCCTGGCAAGCGAGAGGCCGAAGCCGATGTTTTCTGCGACCGTCAGATGCGGATAAAGCGCGTAGGATTGAAACACCATAGCAATGCCGCGCTTGGAGGGTTCGGCATCTGTGACATCCTTGCTGTCGATGAAGACCTTGCCCGATGTCTGTGTCTCCAGTCCGGAAATGATGCGCAGCAACGTCGACTTCCCGCAACCGGACGGACCGACAAAGACGCAGAATTCGCCGGCATCAACGGTGAGATCGACACCCTTCATCACCTCCAGGCTGCCAAAGCTCTTGCGGACTTTTTCGAGAACAACGCTTGTCATGGCTTATCCCTTGACTGCACCGGCGGTCATCCCTGCAACGATCTGCCGGTTGAAGAAAATGAAGACGATCAGGGGCGGAATGGTCACGAGAACGATATTCATGAACAGCAGGTTGAACTGCGTCTGGAACTGTCCCTGAAAGTTATAGAGAGTCAGCTGTACCGTGACGTTTTCGCGGCCCGGCAGATAATAGAGCGGGTTGGTGAAATCGTTGAAGATGGCGATTGACTGGACGACGATGACCGTAACGGTGACCGGCTTCAGCAGCGGCAGGATGACGCGAAAGAAGATCTGTAACGGTTTTGCACCGTCAATGATTGCAGCCTCGTCGAGATCCCGAGGAATGGTTGCGATGAAACTGCGAAACAGCAAAACCGTGAAGCCAAGGCCATAGGCAATCTGGATCAGAACCATGCCAGATAGCGTCTTGAAGAGACCGAGCATCTGCAACACCCAGATGGTCGGGACAACGGCCGGGGGGATCATCAGGCCGGCTAGCACGCAGCCGTAGATGACCGCGTTCCAGCGTGAGGGGCGGCGCTGCAGCACATAGCCGACCATGGCGCCGAAGAGCACCAGCAATGTGACGGCGGCCACAGTGATGACGGTCGAATTGAAATAGGCAAGCAGCAGCATGTAGTTGCGCGTCTGGACGACCTCCATGAAGTTCTGCCAGAGCTGCCAGTCGGCCGGCCAGCTGAATTTCAGCGTTGCCGCATCCTGTTTCGTCTTGGCGGCCGTGATGAAGATAAACATGAATGGCAGCACGAAGATCACGCCGCAAGCAGCCAAGGCCGCAATCCCGGTATAGATCTGGCGGCGGTTCATAGATCCACCTCCTTGCGATTGAACCAGGCCGTCAGCGGCAGGACGATCAGCCCGATGAGGAGGAAGAGGATCACGTTACCGGCAGTCGAGAGACCGTAGAAACCCGCCTGATATTGCTTGTAGATGACACTTGCCAGCACATCCGACGAAAAGCCCGGACCGCCGCGCGTCATCGCCCAGACAAGATCGAAGCTTCTTAGCCCGCCGATGAGGGACAGCGTCACGACGGTGACGGTGGCGGGTCTGACAAGCGGCACGGTGACACGAAAGAACATCTGGCGGCCAGTCGCCCCATCAATGCGGGCGGCCTCATAATAGTCCGGGCTGATTGATGCGAGACCTGCGATATAGATGACTGTCGCAAGCCCGATCCCTTTCCAGAGGTCGACGAAGATGATGGAGTAAAGCGCAAGCGCGGGGTCGGTCAGCCAGCCCGGACCATGGATACCGATCGCAGCAAGTGCCACATTGATCAGCCCGCGTGTCGGATGCATGAGCACCGAGAAGGTGATGCCGACGCCAATCGTCGAGACGAGAACCGGAAAGAAAATCACGGTACGCAGCAGGCCTTGTCCCCAAAGCCCGGAGGTCAGCAATACGGCGAGCAGCAGACCGAGAACGGTTTTCGTGCCCGAGGTCAGGACGGCATAAATGATCGTGTTGACGAGACCCTGTATCAGAAAGGGCTCGCGAAAGAACTGCCGGTAATTTTCCAGCCCGATGAACTGTGTCGTGAACAGGTCCCAGCGCGTGAGGCTGAACCAGAAGGACGCGATCGTCGGGGCCAGAAACAGAACAGTGAAGACCACTGCCGCTGGCAGCACAAACCAATAGGGATAGGCAGACTTTCGTGTTGTCATACGGATACCTTGAAGCGTCCCCCATCCAGATCGGTTGACCTGGATGGGGCATCGGCTGGGAGGTTACCAGTTCGGCAGGCCAAGCTGCTTGGCCTGCTTCTCGACATCCTGGTCGTAGAGCGCAGCCGCGTCCTTGGCGGAGCGGATGCCGGTTCCGACTTCAACCGTAATCTGCTCTAGTGCAGGTCCCTTGACGGGCGAGAGGAATTCGAGTGCCGGGCCGTTGCGGCCCTCAGTGTCAAAATAAGGGAGCATGTCGGAAACAGCCGGCGGAATATCTTTCGGGAGCTCGCACCCCTTTACGAGATACGGACCCGACGGGACGGCCTTTGCCATCAGGTCGCAGGCTTCCTTGGAGCCAACGAAGTCAAGGAATTTCTTGGCTTCCTCGACATTTTCAGATTTGGCAGAAACATAGAGCGCTGAAGGCATCCAGACCGTCAGGCCATTCTTTCCGGCATCCATGCCCGGTTGAGCGAAGAAGCCGAGATCTTTCAGATTGTCCGGAAAATTCTGCTGGACATTGCCGATACCGAAAGTGAGGTTCGGATAGTGCGCGGCCTCACCCGTCGCGACCATGCGCATGCCGTCGTCAAATGTCGCAGCACCGAAGTCGGCATTGAGGTACCCTCCCTTGGCCACTTCCTCCAGGTGTTCGAAGCCATGCAGTGCCGCAGGCGTGTTGGCATATTTGACCTTGTTGGCAGTGTAGTCGTCGGCGAAGTTCGGGACCTCGGCCTGAACATTATAGAAATCGGCAAGCACGAAGAGCTGCGACGTCCAGGTCGTGCCGTAGGTCTGGGCGACCGCGACCTTTCCGGCCGCCTTGATCTTCTCATTGTTGCTCATGAACTCCGCCCAGGTCTTCGGCGGGGTGAGGCCGAGATCGGCGTAGATCTTCTTGTTATAGAATATGCCGCCACCCATGGCCGGACCGAAGGGAATGCCGCGGACATGGCCGTCCGGGCCGCTAACAACCTTCTTGAACGTGTCAAGAATACCAGCTTCCGAGGGAAGGTCGGCAAGGTCGGCTATCGTTTCCTGCGGCTTCAAAGCCTGGAAAAGCGAACCGCTATTATACTGGAAGATATCCGCCATCTCGCCGGTCGCGAGCCGGGTCTTGATGATGTTGTCGCCTTCGGAGCCGCCCGCGCGCTGCTCGACGTCGAAGCTGACGTCAGGATGCTTTTCCGTATAGGCCTTTGAAACCGCATCGAACGAGGCAATGGATTCCGGATTGGTATCGATCAGCACACTGAGGGTCACATCCGCATGTGCCACTCCAGCGGCAAGAGCCATGATGCTGGCTGCAAGGATGCTGCACTTCGTCATTCGCATAGTCATTTCCTCCTCTTGAAGACCGGAATGCGTAAGCTGATTGCCCGCAAATCGAAGACCTGCAGGCAAATTGCATCAGTTGGAAAACGTAATCTTATGCTCCCCCGCGCCGAGCTTGATTTCCTTGCCTTGCTCTACATTGGCGCCATTGGCCTGTAGCGACTTGCGCTCGCTTTTCCCCTCGAGACGCGCAGTGACACCTTCCGGCAGCACCAGGCTGCATGTGACGAAACCTTCCTCCAGGGTCCATCCAGCCTCGATCCGACCAAAGCGCGTATCATGCCATGCCGAAACCGGCGAGAGAGCAGGCAAGATTGCGGGATCGAAGAGAATTTCCTCGAAACCGGGCTTGTCTTCCAGCGGCTTGATCCCGGCAACGTCTTCGAAGAGCCATTGGCAGACCGCGCCATAGGCATAGTGGTTGTAGCTGTTCATGTCAGGATCATAGATCGTGCCATCTTCGGAAAGTGCATCCCATCGCTCCCAGATCGAAGTCGCGCCGCGGTCGACCTGATAGAGCCATCCGGGAACCTTCCGGTTCAGGAACATCTTCTCGGCAACGTCCACCATACCAAGCCGGGTCAGCGCCGGCAGCAGGGCGGGAGTGCCGATAAAGCCCGTACCGATGACGCCATCCGTTTCCTCCGCCACCCTACGGAAGTAGCCTTGCGCGGCTTCCTCGTATTCCGGCGGAACGAGGCCATAGAGGAAGGCCAGGGCCCACGAGGTCTGGTCATTATGGGCAATGCGGCCGGAGGGTGCGAAGAACTCGTGTCTGAATGCTGTCTTAATCTCCTCGGCACGCTTCTCGAGCCGAGCGGCTTCGACGGTCTCACCGAGAATACGGGCGATCTTTGCCGTCAGTTGCGTTGAGATGAAGTGATAAAGGGTAGCTGCGCAATCATCTGCTATGGTCGGGCGGGGCTTTCTGTTATCCCCGACCGGCTGAAGCCAGTCGCCGAAGGTGAAGCCGTGCGCGCCCCAGACCGCGGGCGGCCGGATGATCGGCCCATCAGAGATGCCCCAGAGATAATCGAGCCAGCGCAACATTGCGGGGAAGCACTCTTCCAAGGCAGCGCTGTCACCGTAATGCAGGTAAAGCTGCCAGGGAATGATGACGATCGCATCGCCCCAGCCGGTCGATCCCGCCCAGTCACCGCGGCCATCGATTGGATGGAGCCGCGTCGGATCAGGTGAAAAATGCGACACTGCCCCATTGGCCCGTTGATCGTGGATGACATCGCGCAGGTATTTCTTGAGGAAGGAGTGGCTGTCGGCAAGCCAGCAGGCCGTTCCGGCGAAAACCTGCGCATCACCGGTCCAGCCGAGGCGCTCGTCGCGCTGCGGGCAATCGGTCGGCACTTCGATGAAATTCGAGCGCTGCGACCAGATCGTGTTTTCGATCAATCGGTTGACGCTCGCAACACCTGAGGTAAACCCGCCGGCAGTCAGGGGTACCGAGGTTATCGGAACCATCGTGATGGCGGTGAGTTCGGCCTCACCTGTCACAGTGATGCGCGCGTAACGGAAGCCGAAGAAGGTGAAGAGCGGCGCATAGACCTCTTCGCCTTGCCCGGAAAGCGTATAGGAGACTTCAGCACGCGCACTGCGATAATTGCGATTGTCGAAGAAGCGATCGGGGCCGAGCACTTCGGAATGCTCGACGCGCACCTTTGCACCGGCGACACCCTTAAGGCGCAGCCGGACATAGGCGCCGGCATTCTGTCCGAAATCAAAGACAGTGCGGCCATCGGCCTCCGTCCAGCTGTCGGTCGGTGAGAGAGCGTCCAGTTCCTTGACCGCACCAGTCTCATGCGGGACGAGCAAGGCCCTGTCGAAGGAGAGCACATCGACGCCATAGCTGTCCTTTGGACGAATGCGGGCGTCATAATCCTCGCCATAGTAGATGCCGTTGCGAACTACGGGTGTGAAGCCGCTCTTCCAGCTCTCGTCGGTTTTCACGAGCACCTCGCCGCCGGCGCGCAGTTCTGCGATCGCCCCCGTCCGGTCGCCCCAGCAATTGAGTATCGGGTTGGATGCCCACATCAACTGGCCGCGATACCAGCCGTCGCCAAGCCAGATTTCGATGCGATTGTTGCCGGGTTGCAAGAGCTTAGCGACATCGTAGGCCTGATAGGCAATCCGGTCGTCGTAGCAGGTCCAGCCGGGGGTCAAGAGATCGGTACCCACGCGTTTTCCATTGAGGAAGGCGCGGTAGAGACCCAGGGCCGAGATGCTAAGAACTGCTTCGGCCGGAACCACATCGAGCGAGAATTCCCGCGCGACGAATGTGCCCTGTGTTGCCTGGCCACCGTCGCAGGCGGGTCCGATCATCGACGCTGTAAAATGGAACGCAGAACCGGCAAGGCCGTCTTCCCCGGCAAGGCCGTGGGCCGAAACAGTCTTCATCTAGAACCTCCCCCAATCGCCAATTCCTCCGGCGATTGCTTTGTGTGTATCGTTCTATGTATATCATTCTACACTATCGATTGCCGCGCAAGAGCTTTTGTGTCTATAATTTTCCGAACACCGGGGAATGAGGCGATTTGGAATGAAAAATCAGACCGTTAACGCGACAAGGGACAGGGTCACTATCCGTGACGTGGCCCACGATGCCGGTGTCTCCGTCGCTGCGGTCTCGAAAGTTCTGCGTAATGCTTACGGAGTGAGCGAGGTCTTGCGAACCAAGGTCGAGATCTCGATCGAAAAATTGAACTACCGGCCTTCTGTCGCAGCGCGAGCCATGCGTGGCCGCACGCAGACGGTTGGCGTCCTGGTGATCGAGTTGTCGAACCCGTTCCTGGCGGGTGTCATCGAGGAGGCCAATGCCACGCTGGCGAAAAGCAGCTTCAAGGCACTGATCGGCATCGGCCGTTCCACGAGCCCGATCGAAGCTTCCATGATCGAATCGATGATCGACAACCGCATGGATGGCGTTCTGATCATCGCTCCCAGGATATCGAGCAAGGTGCTGGAGCGCTATGCGCGCCAGATCCCGATCGTCGTCATCGCGCACCATGAGCCGCACGCGCAGACCTATGACACGGTCAATTCCGACGATCGACGGGGCGCCTGCCTGGCCGTGGAGGCAGCGTTGCGGTCCGGCTACACCGACATCGCGATGCTCGGCTATGACCTTGCCGATTCACCGCCCACCATCGTCGCCCTCCAGCGCGAGAAGGGCTATCTTGACGGCATGAAGGCTGCGGGCCTGGAGGCCCGCATCATCCGTCTGCCGCTTGTGGGATCCGACCGCCGGGCCGCTATCAATGATTTTCTGGCCTTGAATGACCGTCCCCGCGCGGTTTTCGTCTGGTCCGATCTCGATGCTGTGCCACTCATCAATGCCGCGCGCATGAGTGGCATACGGGTCCCAGAAGATCTTGCAATTGTCGGCTACGACAATTCGCCGATGGCGGCCATACCGCTCGTCGGCCTGACAAGTGTAGACCAGAACGCCGCTGAACTCGGCAGGACCGCGAGCGAAGCGCTGCTTAGCCGAATAGAAGGACGCAAGGACGCTCGCCACGTCCTGATCGAACCCCGTATCGAATGGCGCGGCAGCACATGACTGGCTCCCAGGAATAGTTTGGGGTCTCGTTCAATTGGTGCCCAGGCTCCGCTAGCGGCTGCAGCAACCACTGCGATTTCCGTTGGCGCTGAGACGTATCTCAGGACGGACTGGGAACGGGCGGCAAATCTGGCGCCTCCAATCCGGAAAACGGATCGCGCCAGGCATCGATCTTATCGAGACGGTCGGCCCACCGTTTTATTGCGGGATACCGATCAATCGGGAGGCGCGCGGCGTCGTTGAACGGCAAGAAAGTCGCCATCCGAAAATCTGCAAAGGAAATCGTCTCGCCGACCAACCACGATCGATCAGCAAGCTGGCTTTCGAGGATGCCGGCGGCCTTGTGGAATTGTCCAAGACCCTCTTCAACCATCCTCTCGTCACAGGTTCCGATGCCATAACGCAACTTCGTGCCTCGCTCCCAATGCACGACGTCACAGGCCTTGACGAAATTCTCCTTCGCCCAGCTGATCCAGCGTATCATTTCCGGCTCATGATCGTCGGTTCTCCAGAAATTCGAGCCGACACGACGGGAAAACCAGCACGCGATCGCATCGGTCTCCCAAAGTGTGCGACCGCTATGCTCCAAGATAGGCAACAGAAGGTTTGGGTTGAGTGAAGAAAATCGCTCCGACTGCCCTGGGGCCATTGGTGCGGCAAACTCGAATTCCACGTCCATTTTTAAGAACCGCGCCACGGCGACAGCAAGTCGCGGATTGGGGTTTCTGCTGAAATACATCTTCATTAGGTCTTTGCCTCCACCGTCTTCATAGCAAAAGACGAACGACGACCGAGCCTTTCGACATGGCAATGAAAATTCTGCTGGGCCCGCGACATAGCTATCCCACAGAAGGGTAGTGACGGCGCGAAGCACGTTTTCTCCTCCGCCCGCCCTGGGTAGCCAATGGCACAAGGGTCTTGTCCTCGTCCGGCGAGGCGCGGCCCAGGTCACGTTTAGCGCGCTAGGCCTATCGCCCGCGCTGTTGCACATTAAGAAAAGAATCCGATTATACCTTGCAGAGTATATTTAAGGGCATTAAATGAAGACTAAGCAAGAGCGATTCACGCTCCTCGTTGAGCGGCTTGCCGACGCGGAGGCAGCAGGAACACATGATGAGGCGTTTGAACTTATCCGCGAGACCCTCGGCGGCGTTGAAGACGAGTTCCGGCATTTGCCTCCAACCCGTCAGCTTTTCAGACGGATGGACGAATGTACCCTCCACAAGCTGACAACGCCCGGAAAGTACCGGGCCATCCAGGCACCATCCGGTATCGATCCAGAGCACACAACACGATCATCGGAGCAAATGGCGCTATACGGATTGAAACAATAGGGTTTCTAAAAACTGTAGTTCTCGAAAAGCTGGGCGCGAATGGAGAAGGATTGGGAATATGACAGCAACTAGCCTTTTGACTGATACAGTCGCTCACCTCCAAGAGCTTGGATTCGCCGTTGAAACTGACGCTCCTGATGATCCGAATGGCGAGACATTTCTGGACATCACAAGGAACGATTTCTCCACGCAAATCTCCTTCCGCCCGCATGCTGGACTAGGGTTATTCATTTCCGACGATGCGTACGGACAGAGACCTGATGAGGTTTACCGAAACGCGGAAAAGGTTGCCAATCGGGTCGATCAGTTATTCAGACAATTCGAAAAGTCGGGATCTATTGGATACCTCACTCTCGTGGACATGCGGAAGCTCAACAACCTGTCGCAGGTAGAGCTCGCTAAGGCTCTTTCGATCAAACAACCGTCGGTCAACAGAATCGAGAAGCGGGAAAACATCAAGTTCGAAACTCTGGCGAAGCATGTGGCCGCGATGGGTGGCCGCCTTGAGATGCGCGTTGTCTTCGACGAAATGGAAGCCCGGCTAGAGATTCCAACTTCCCAGGTAGGATGATGCCAATGCAGGCTCCAACTTTAAATCTAGTCGTCCTCAGGGCAAGCGACCCTGGTTCTCTCGCTTCGTTTTACCAAACTCTTGGTTTTCAGTTCCAAAGGGAGAAGCACGGTTCAGGCCCCGAACATCTCGCGTCGAAGACAGGTGGCTCGGTCTTTGAAATCTATCCCAAAGGCACCGAGAGCTTAGACACGACCGCGGTTCGCCTAGGGTTTCGAGTCCCATCGATCTCAAAAGTCTTGAGTAATCTGGGCAGCGCCGTGGATATAATATCTCGGCCTTCCAAATCCGATTGGGGCACCCGTTGCGTTATTAGGGACCCTGAAGGACATAAGATCGAACTACTTGAGGCGTAGAGTTCGAGTAACGTTCGCCCGCGCAATGAACGCCTGCGGGAATCCCAAGAGTTCGGCTGGATTTTCGCGATATTTCACATGCGCGAGCGATATCTCGTCCATTTGATAGTGGCGGCCAACGCGGCTAGGCACCGTGCCGGTAAAGTCCGGGCGCCATCCCGAGACGCCGAAACCTAAGCTTTCGGCCTCGACTTCAGAAGAAAACGCGCAGCATCCTCTTTGCTGAACCATCTGTCAGAACGTGTTTGTATTCGAAGGTGCAGCGGATTGGCTAATTTGTACATTTGCGGTTATAGAGCCCCCAGTTTGTGAAGACCAACATCTGAGAGCATAGCATGACAAGCCAACATGCGGGCCGCGCAGGCGCTACATACGCCGCGCCGGACGGCCAAACCGGAAGCGATCCGGTCGCCGTGGCACATTCGGTACCGATGGTCGCCTTCCAGGGCGCCGGGAAGCGTTACGGGCCCGCGGGCGAAGGTGGTTTCACCGCCGTCGAAAGCGTCGATCTGACAGTTGAACGCGGCGCCATCACCGGGATAATCGGTCGCTCTGGCGCCGGCAAATCGACGCTCATCCGCATGGTCAACGGGCTCGAGAGCGTGACGTCGGGCAAGGTGCTCGTCGATGGTGTCGACGTCGGCGCGCTTGGTGAGGACGGTCTGCGTGGCCTGCGCCGCCAGATCGGCATGATTTTCCAGCATTTCAATCTGCTGTCGTCGCGCACCGCCTTCGACAATGTGGCGCTGCCGCTGGAAATTGCAGGCGTCGAAAAGAAGGCGATCCGTGCCAAGGTCGGGCCGCTGCTCGACCTCGTCGGCCTCGGTGACAAGGCCGGCAGCTATCCTTCCGAACTCTCGGGCGGCCAGAAGCAGCGCGTCGGCATTGCCCGCGCGCTGGCGACGGACCCCAAGCTGCTGCTCTCCGATGAAGCGACCTCGGCGCTCGACCCGGAGACAACGCAGTCGATCCTCGAGCTCCTGAAGCGGATCAATGCCGATCTCGGTCTCACCGTTCTCCTGATCACCCACGAGATGGAGGTGGTGAAAACCATCGCAAGCCATGTGGCTGTCATCGATGCCGGCCGCATCGTCGAATCCGGCCGTACCTTCGACGTCTATACCAACCCGCAGCACGAGACGACGCGCACGCTGCTCGCCTCGGCCCTGAAACTGCCGAACTGGCTGCGCTCCGCCGTCAAGTCGCAGCCATCGGCCGGCGACCGTGTGCTCGTCCGGCTGGTGTTCTTCGGCGACACGGCCTTTCAACCTCTGACCGGCCGGCTTGTCGCCGAGCTCGGCTCCGACGTCAATATTCTCGCTGGCGCGATCGAGGAGATATCGGGCGAGCCCTTTGGCTCACTTGTCGTTTCCTATTCGGCGGAGCCGGATGTCGTCGCCCGGGCTAACCGCTTCTATGCCGAAACGGGCCTTACCACGGAGGTGCTCGGCTATGTCGCCTGATATGATTTTCGGCCTCCTCTCCAAGGCGCTGATGCAGACCCTGCAAATGGTCCTCGTTGCCGGCATCGTCGGCTCGATCATCGGCCTGCCGATCGGTGTCTTTCTCGCCACATCAGGCAAGGGTGAGCTGTTTCCGGCACCGAAAACCAATCGCGTGCTTGGCCTCGTCGTCAACGCCGCTCGTTCGACGCCGTTCATCATCCTGGTCGTTGCCATCGTGCCGCTGACGCGCCTTTTGACGGGTACCTCTATCGGTACTTGGGCAGCGATCGTGCCGCTGACCATCGCCACCATTCCGTTCTTCGCGCGCCTCGTTGAATCAGCCATCCGCGAGGTCGACAAGGGCCTGATCGAGGCCGCCCGCGCCATGGGAGCGACGCCATCCCAGATCGTCTACAAAGTGCTGCTTCCAGAGGCGCGACCCAGCATCCTGATGGCGCTGACGATGACCATCGTCAGTCTGATCGGCTACTCGGCCATGGTCGGGGCCGTCGGCGGCGGAGGCCTGGGCGACCTCGGCATCCGCTTTGGCTACCAGCGTTTCAATCCGGAGATGATGGTACTCGTCGTCGCGGTGCTGATCGTGCTCGTGCAGGTCGTGCAAAGCGCCGGCGACGGGCTCGCCCGCCGCTTCGACAAGCGTAACCGGAAGAACTGATCTCTAATTCGCATATCCGATAAACATACCAAGGAGACTCCCGTGAAAAAGTTCATCATCGCCGCCGCGATTGCGGCCTTTGCAGCCGGCTCGGCCTTCGCCGAGGATATCAAGGTCGGCGTCACGCCAGGCGAGCACGCCCAGATCATGGAAAAGGTCGCCGAAGTCGCCAAGACCAAGGGTCTGAATATCGAAATCGTCGAGTTCTCCGACTATGTCGTGCCGAACCAGGCGCTGGCCGACGGCGACATCCAGGCCAACTCGTTCCAGCACCAGCCCTATCTCGACAACCAGATTGCCGACCGTAAGTTCGATCTCGTCAGCATCGGCACGACCATCACCACGCCGATGGGCGTCTACTCCAAGAAGGTGAAGAGCCTCGACGAACTGAAGGACGGCGCTACCGTTGCCATCCCGAACGACCCGACCAACGGCGGTCGTGCGCTGCTGGTTCTGGCTAGCAAGGGCCTGATCAAGTTCAAGGAAAACCCGGGCATCAAGGTGACGGTTGCCGATATCGTCGAGAACCCGAAGAACATCGAGTTCGCCGAAATCGATGCCGCCCAGCTGCCGCGTTCGCTTGAAGACGTCGATGCCGCCGTCATCAACACCAACTACGCCATGGAAGCCGGCCTGCATCCCAAGACCGACGCCATCGCCATCGAAGGCGAAAAGTCGCCCTATGCCAACGTCATCGTCGTCCGCGCCGCCGACAAGGACGCGCCCTGGGCCAAGACACTGGTCGAGTCCTACCATGATGAAAGCATCCGCAAGTTCATCAACGAGCAGTTCAAGGGCGCCCTGATCCCGTCCTGGTAAGATCCTGCTTTATCGGGCCAACACAGTGAAACGGCTCGGCTCCGCCGGACCGTTTTTCGTTGATCAGGGGCATTTTGTCTTCGCCAAAATCGGACGGCGTTCACCGAAGGCTGTGTTACCGTGACGAAGATCGGTGTTGGGCGGTAAAGCCCGATCACATTTAAGGAAGCCGCGATCGCCGACATTACAGACTGTCTTGAAGATGATGCCTGCCGCCCGATGATCGGGCTCACTCTACCGCTGGACCAAACGGCGCAAGCTCATATCGCTCTGGAGCGGGGAACTGTCGTTGGGAAGATCATCATCATCGGACATGCGAAACCTTGAAACGGTCCCCATAGTTGCCGGTTTGCTAGCCGGGGGGATCGCCCCCCACCCCGACTGGTCATCGGGTCGATCTTCGCCAGAGCTCAGGTATCGTGAGGCGGATCGCAGGTCACGCCCAGAATGTCCGGAAAACCACCTACTTAACAATGTCGTGTTTCACAGTTTATTAAGACACTTGTACTGAAGCTTCGGCGGGATTGGCAGCGGATTCTTGTGCAATGGTGAATGGAGCAGTTTTCTTCCTTGTGGTGAATTTCATCATCGCAATCTGCTTTGCGCTGGTGTTCGCCGTCGTGGCGGTGCGCAGCCAGTCGCGCCAGGCTGCGCTATGGTTCTCGGCAGGTTTTGCTGTCGCCTCTCTTTCTGCCATCAGTGAACTCTTCGTTGCGTATACAGATTTGTCGAAGCTCTTCGCCGTTTTGGCATTTGCAACTGTGCTTGGTGGCATGATCCTGCTGCGCTTTGGTATTGGCGAGCTTTACGGCGTGCGGATCGCGCCATTCTGGGCGATATCTTTTTTCACCCTTTGCATCTTACTTGATCTGTTTATCTATGGCCTGCCGCGTAGCACGCTTCGGCACGCCTTATCTTATCAAACACCTTTTGCGCTGGTCATTCTCACCAGCGCTGCTGCGGTCTTCGCGTCACGGCGCCGCGCAAGAATCGATCGGGTCCTCGGCTATCTGCTTACCGCAACCGGTCTACATTTCTTTGCAAAGGCTGGTCTGGCAGTGACCGCCGGTGCCGGCGCGGCGGCAACTGACTATATTCATACAAACTACGCATTGATTTCACAGGGATCGACTGCCGTATTGATCGTGGCAGTTGGTCTGACACTGCTTTCGGTCCTCGTCCTCGATATCATGGCCGATGAACGCAGCAATTCCGAAAGGGATGTACTTTCGGATCTTGCCAACCGCCGCGGTTTCGAGAACGGTGTCGCCGCTGCCCGCCTTGTCGCCCCCGCCGTCCGGCATTCCGTCATGACCTGCGATATCGATCGCTTCAAAAGCATCAACGACACGTTCGGTCACCATGCCGGAGACAAGGTGATCCGCGCCTTTGCTGACCTCCTGAAATCCGGCGCCGCGCCGAATTTCATCGTCGGGCGCATTGGAGGCGAGGAGTTTGCCGTGTTCATGCCGAACACAACGGTCGAAACGGCCATGCTGTTTGCCAGCTCTGTACGACGCGGAGCGACGGGGATCACTGTGGAGGGGTTGCCTCCAACACTGACCGTCAGTGCCAGCTTCGGTGTTGCCGAAATTCCCGTCGGAGAAAGCCTTGACGACGCAATGCGCCGGGCCGACATGGCGCTTTACGAAGCAAAGCGAGCCGGGAGAGATTGCGTTAGACAAGCCCGCTCTGCGTCGCCGGATATTCGGTTGGTGACATGAGAACAGGCCTTCGGACCGGACGGATTTTCAGTTTACTCGGCATCCAGAGCAACGGCTGCTTCACCTCCTCCGTGAGACTATATCGCAAAATCCGAGGAGGCGCGGCCCCCCACCTCATACGCTCTTCGTTGAAGGATCCGGGCTTGGCGGAAAGACTGTCTTTTTCTTCCCGTTCATGAAGAGACTGTGATGGAGGTGCATGGATTGCCCGCGCCAGGAACTGGCTCTCGCAGGGCGGCCGATCACTACCTGGTCGCACGACGATCCGGCATGGGATGACGCGGCGGCATCCTGTTCGATGATCTGCCCCTCGTCGGGTAGTCGAGTGTGGTTCGACACGACGCCAACGATATCAATCGGCAACGCGCCAACTTCCACCGGTTAGGCTTCGTAGCATCCTCCGGTGACAAACCAGCGCGCAGAGCCTGCTCCAATTACACGTGTAGACACAATCAAATTGGATAGTCGTCCCATCAGAAAACAAGTAACGGTGCTTGAGCGGGCACATAGCCCCGCGTGCTGTTTTTCATATTTGACCGCTTCGGTAGTCGGCGCCAAGCCTCGGAACGACCCGCCGCCCGATCTCGCTGGCGAGCAGTCATAGAGTATCGATTTTGCCGTGTTTCGCGCTCACAAAATACAGGTCATCGCTTGACGGTCGCGACGATGGATACCGGACGTGAATGGACCGTAAAGGAGGAACAGGTCCACTCAGTCTCAAAATTCAAGCTTTCCGTCCTTCTTCCAGACGCGCAGGCCGAACAGTGCCACCACAAGTGTGCCCGCGATGACGAGTGTTACCAAGGCGTTGATCTCTTGCGTAAAGCCGACGCGTAGCATCGACCAAAGACGGATGGGAAGCGTCATGCGATCCCCAGACAGGAACAGTGTAATCAGGGTTTCGTCGATGGAGATCGCCGCTGCGAATAGCACGCCCGACAGGATGGCAGGCTGAAGGTGTGGGAAGATAATATGGCGGAAGGTCTGCCAGCCATTGGCGCCGAGATCCATTGACGCCTCGCGCAACGAAGGTGACAGATTGGTGAGCCGCACACTTGTCAGGCGATAGGCTATTGCCAGGACGAATATCGTGTGCCCGAGAGTGACTGTCGCCAGGCTGAGCGGCACCTTCAAAGCGGTGAAATAGATGAGAAGCGCCAGCCCGGTGATCATCGACGGCATGATGAAGGGCAGATAGATCAGCGTCTCGATGGCCCGGCGACCGAAAGCGAACCTGCTGTCGAGATAGAGCGCCATCACGACCGCGATCACGCTCGACAGGACCGAAGCCGAAACCGCGACGATGACACTGGCAAACAGCGATTGCATGAGGTCAACGTTGCCGAAGAGCTCAAGATAGGCACCGCCGCCGGCTTCCGCCCAATGCAGCGAGCCAGCTTTGCGCGGCACCACCGAAAGCAACGCGTTGACGAGGATCGGCGCATAGAGAACCAACACCGTCAATGCAAACAGGACCGCGCAAAGCCCGTAGACAAATTTCTCTCCTCCGCTGGACCTCATTGCTATGCCTCACCCTTCTTGGAAACTAGCCCTGCCGACAGGATGGCCGCACCGCTGACGATCACCAGGACGACCGCGAGTGCAGCACCCAGCGGCCAGTTATAGGCGGCACCGAACTGAGAGAAGATCACGCGTCCGAAGGTAAAGCCGTTCGGACCACCGACCATCTGCGGTGTCACGTAATCGCCGAGCGACAGGACGAAAGCGAAGATTGCTCCGGATATGACGCCAGGAACGGAGAGCGGCCAAACCACGTGGCGGAAGGTAGTCGCCTGCGTGCCGCCGAGATCGGCCGATGCCTGTACAAGAGATTCGGGAATGCGTTCCAAGGCCAGATATATCGGCAGGAACACGAACGGCAGGTACATCGCGACCATCGTCAGGAGGATAGCGTTTTCATTAAACATAAACGCCGTCGTCGGCTTGGCGAGAAAACCGGCGTCGAGCAACAGCTCATTCATTAACCCGGTTACCGCTAGAAGCGAGCGCATCGTGAACAGCTTGACAATATAGCTCATGAACAGCGGCAAGATGATCACCAGCAACAATGGAAAGCGTTTGGCCTCCGGTTGCTGCCAGACGTACCAGGCCAGCGGATAGGCCAGCAATAGGCAGATTAGGGCGACACGGCCGCAAAGCCAGATCGTGTGCCAAAGGACCCCGACATAGGCCTTGTTGTTGGCGAACTCGGCGTAGTTGCCGGCCGAAAAACCTCGCACGATTTCGCTGCCGTTCATCGAATAGAACGAATTCAAGACAAAGCCACTGAGCGGCAGCAGCACCAACAGAACCGGTCCTGCCGCGGCGATCAGAAACAGGAAAAGGCGTGCTCCCAACCTCATCTCGCACCTTCCGAAGCCGCGACAAGTTTAAGATGTCCGGGAGCGGATGCGGCTTCGTCACCGTCGACCGGAACAATTGCCAGATCCTTCGCAGAAAAGCGAAGTCGAACCGAAGTCCCCGGCACGCTCGACACCGGCAAATCGCCGCTCGTGACCTTGACCAGAAATTCGATCTCGGGATGATCGTCGCAGGTTGCAACGACGCGTGTCAGCGGGCCTGCGAAGATGGTTCTCTGAATCCGCGCGGAAATACAGATTCTCTCGCCTTCGCGCTGAATACCAGCATCCCTTCTGCCTGCCGCGCTAAGCTGGATGGCCTCTGGGCGCAGGGAGGCGATTACCTTTCCCTTGCGCGGTCCCCTTGCGGCGACGTCGGCAAGCAGTCCAAGCGGCGTCTGAAGGCCACCATCGGGAGTCAAGGTCCCGGCGATTAGATTGGTATCGCCGAAGAAGCTCGCGACAAACGGCGTTTTCGGCGCGTAGTAGACTTCGCGATGGTCGCCGACCTGTTCTATCCGGCCTGCGCTCATCACCGCAATGCGATCGGACATCGTGATCGCCTCCTCCTGATCGTGTGTGACGAGAATGAAGGTGGTGTCAACACGACGCTGCAGATCCTTGAGGAAGGTTTGCATCTGATAGCGCATTTCGGCATCGAGGGCGGAAAGAGGTTCGTCGAGCAGCAGCACCTTAGGTTCACAAACGAGTGCACGGGCAAGCGCGACACGCTGTTTCTGCCCGCCAGAGAGCTGCGACGGCATACGGTCGATCATTTTCTGCAAGCCTACGATCGACAGCGCCTCGTTGACCTTGCGGGTGATCGCCTCGCGCGGCTGGCGGCGGATCATCGGCCCGTAACCGATGTTCTCGGCTACCGTCATGTGCGGAAAAAGCGCGTAGTCCTGGAAGACCGTGTTGAAGGGGCGTTTGTGGGTCGGCACATTGGTGATGTCGCGTCCCTGAAAAAGAATCTCCCCGGAGGTATTGTTGGTAAAGCCTGCGATCATCCGTAAGAGGGTCGTCTTGCCGGACCCCGAAGATCCCACGATCGTCAGGAATTCACCCGATCGGACATGAAGCTCGGTCGGCTGCAGGACCTGCAAATGTCCATATCTTTTGCTCACTCCGCGCAGGACAAGATCCTGCTCTCCTTCAAGAGACGACATCGCGCCGCTTTCCCTTCTTGCGTCTAACGACCACGTGCACCGCCGAGCGGTATTGCGAAAGAGGATCGGGGGCGATGCATGAGCATCACCCCCCGTCGATTTTCTAAGCCGCCTTGATCTCGTTCCACAAGGCTGTTCGCGCCTCCTGGTTTTCCGCCTGCTGCGCGAAGAACAGTTTGTCGGCGTAGGTCAGGCCATTGTCCTCATTGGCTTTCTGGTTGGTCGTGTTGCCGTATTTCAACTTGGTGGAAAGTACCGTGCCAACCTCGTCGGCCATGCAGTTGTTGATCCAGGCGTGCGCGAGATCGACGTCCTTGACCCCATTGCAAACGACCCAGCAGTCGAGCCAGCCGGTTGCCCCTTCCTTCGGGATGGTGAGCATGGCGTCCACACCGAGCTTCTTGAGGTTGACGAGCTGCAGCTCTCCGATCGACAGCATCGCCTTGATCTTATTCTCGGCAAAAATTTTCACGCCGTCGTCGAAGCCGGTGTAGTAGGTCATTAGGAGCTTTTTCTGCTCGATGAGTTTCGCCTTGCAGGCCTGCAACTGATCGGGCTCGAGCTTGTAAGGATTCGGAAAGCCGAGCAGCAACGCAGCGAGTGTGATTGTACCCGGATCGTCGAAGTTAATGAGCTGCCCAGCATTGCCCTCATCCCACATCACGTGCCAGCTGTCGGGAGCCTGGTCGAACTGCGCTGTGTCGTAGATTAGCGGCTGCGAGCCCCAGGCAAAGGGAATGCCCCACAATTGACTGTCGATGTTCAAGTCAGTGACGTTCTTGTAGACCGGGCTCAGGCGGTCCATGCGCGCAACCTTGGTGGGGTCGATCGGCTTGACGAGACCGAGTTTCTGATAGCGCGGCACCAGCGACGTGTTGATGGAGAAAGCGTCGAAACCCGCTCCCTGCGATCCGCGCATCTTGGCGAAGAACTCTTCGTCGGAGGTCAAGTAGGTGATGTTGACCTTGACATCGTTTGCTTCTTCAAAGGGCTTGACCCATTCGGGCTCGGCATAGCCTTGCCAGACCGCGATCCGAAGCTCCCGCTGGGCAGCTCTGGCTACAAACGGGCTCGCGAGCAGCGCAAAACCCGCCGTGGAACCGAGAAATTGTCGTCTATTCATCATGCTACCCTCCCAAGTATCTGCGTGACTTCAGTTGGACTTCGTTCATCTCGATGCCGGTACTTTAGAGGCATCGCATTCGCAGCAAAGCACCGCTTCCATCAATCCTGATGGTGCCACTTTGCCGACCCTCAGATTGCCACTCATGGCGCGACCGCAATGGTGCGACGTTCCGCAGCGCTCCGAATTGCGGCTTCGACGAGACGCAAGCCCCGCAGCCCATCCTCGAAGCTTGGAAATTCCGCAGGCTTTCCCCGCATGCCGCGCCATGCTTGCGAAATGACGTTTCTGAACGCCTCCCCGTGTCCCTCGGCGTGGCCCGCCGGCAGGAACGTCATGTAGGATTTGTCAGGCGAAAGGTCGTTAGGCGTACGGAAGCGTTTCAAAAGGCCCTCGCCTCGCCGCTCCAGATACCACTCCGGTTCCTGTTGCGTCCAATCCAAACCGAGATTGGTGCCGTCCACCGAGATCGCCAGCCGGTTGGGGTAGCCGGCCGACACCGTGCTGATTGTGGCACTGCCGGAGGCGCCGTTATCGAAGCGCACCATGATCTCGGCGTGATCCTCCACTTGCACGTCCACTTCAACACCGTTCTCGAGCTCCCGTCCGGGTGGGCGCGGTCCCTGCCCCGGGTGGCCGGACCAGACGCGTTTCGGGTGATGGGTGCTGAACTGTGCGGTCACCTCACAGATAAAGCGGCCGGTCACATGCTCGACTAGATCCAGCCAATGGACGCCGATATCCATCATCGCGAATGAGCGCCCGACCTGCTTCGAAACGAAATGCCAGGTGAACCGATCGGGGGACAAGCCTTCGTCGTTCATGTAGCATCCGCCGACGCGAAGCAGCCGCCCGACCTCCCCAGAGGCAATGCGCTCGCGCATCAATTGCACGAGCGGATATCCACGATTGTGATACATGATGGCACCGACGCGGCCCGCACGTGCGGCAGCTTCGATCATCAGCGAGGCGTCGTCGATAGAAGCAGCGATGGGCTTTTCGCATAGAACGTGCGCCCCCGCTTCGAAAGCAGCGATCGCCTGAATCTTGTGGAGGTGGTTCGGCGTGCAGATGTGAACGACGTCAGGCTTTACCTCGGCTAGCATTTGTTCGATGTCGCCGTAAGGCCGGCCATGGCCGAAGGACTTGGCCGAGTCCAGTGAACTGCCGCAGACGCCGGCGATTTCTCCACCAAGATGCAGGATCGCACGTGCGTGGACCTTGGCAATGCCGCCCGTCCCGACAATGGCTACTTTCATTTTGTACCCCCCGGCTTTGCCGACCCGGCTCGGCGCTGGGCGGGACCTGAATAGTTGACGTAGAAAATTTAACGTCGATAATGACCCCAGCAAAAGGGACAAATTCGCGATTTTTGATGGTGCCACTTCATGCGAAAGCGAATGCAGTTTTCCCTAGATCTGCTGACGCTTGACGCCGACGCCGAGACGGCGCTCCACCGCCAGCTTTACAACGAACTAACCCGTCTGATCCTGAGCGGGAAGCTCAAGGCTAACACGCGGCTGCCCTCCAGCCGCACGCTTGCCGACGAGCTACACATCAGCCGCAATACTGTGATCGCCGCCTATGACGCCTTGCTGGCGGAGGGTTATGTCGAATGCAGGTCAGGCTCGGGAACGTGGATCAGCGATCTGCCGGAACCGACCAAGAAACCGGACTCCCAGCAGGACGAACTGCATCTTCCGCAACTGTCGCGGCGCGGCAACGTCATTGTCCGCCAGCCGAAGGATCAGACCGTTCCCGGGCAAATCGCTTTTCATCCGGGCTTTCCCGATATTCGGGAGTTTCCGTTTTCCACTTGGGCCCGCCTGTTGAAGAGGCATGCCCGTTACCCCCACGAGGAGATCTTTGGCTATCATTCGCTCTCGGGTCACCCGAGACTACAAACGGCAATTGCCAACTATCTTGGGGTTTCGCGCGGCGTCGAGTGCACGCCGTCGCAAGTTATCATCGTTACCGGGGCGCAGTCGGCCTTCGACCTCTGCGCGCGCCTTCTCCTCGATGAAGGTGACGCCTTCTGCTACGAGGAGCCCGGATATTCCGGCGCCTTCAGCGCGATGCTGGCGGCCGGCGGTGTTCCGATCCCGCTCTACGTCAACCGCGATGGATGGTCCGTTCGCACCGCCTTCGAGCTGAATCCGAGGCTCTTCTTTGTCACGCCATCCTGTCAATGGCCGATGGGGCTCGCGATGCGTCTTGAAAATCGCCTCGAGTTGTTGAACGCGGCAGAAAACCTGAACGCGTGGATTATTGAAGACGACTATGACGGCGAGTATCGCTATCGCGGCAAACCGATCCCTGCCATGCAGGGCCTCGACAAAAACGGCACGGTTCTTTACGTCGGCACTTTCGGCAAGACGATGTTCCCTGCTCTCCGCATCGGTTTTGTCGTCGTGCCGGCGCGCCTGAGCCAAGCGTTCGACGCGGCCGTCAGCATTACCGGCAAACACCCGCCTCTTCTGCTGCAGGCGACACTTGCGGATTTTATCGAGGAGGGCTTCTTTGCAAAGCACCTCGCAAAGATGCGACGCATTTATGCCGAGCGTCAGGCCGAATTCGTCCGGGAATGCAACGCCTATCTCGGCGAATGGCTGTCGGTCGAACAGATCGATACCGGCATGCAAGTTGTGGGCCGGTTCAAGATGCCGATGTCGGACGTGGAATTCTGCGGGTTGGCGGCCGCGCACGCGGTCGACGTCAGCCCGCTTTCGCCGCATTACCGTCATTCGCCGCCGGAACAGGGCATCATCATGGGCTATACCGGTGTTGGCTCAACCGAACGGCAAAAAGGATTGGAGCGGCTTAGGGCCGCGTTCCAGGAAAGCCTGCGGTCAAAAGACAGGGGCTGCGTTGCATGAATGTGATTAAGCAACGCAGCCCCGCTGGAATGCAGCCCCGTCAGGTGTATTTCTGAATGTCGACGGCGCCGGACGTGCGAACGGTGGCAGACGCCGGGGCAGCGTTGGTGAGTGCGATACGTGCAGCTTCCGCAATGTCATGGATGATATCGGCGGTCTTTTCCGGTACTCGGAGCGGATCGGTCGGGACCATGACCGTGCGAGCCAGGATATCCAGCGACGAGGCACACATGTCTCGCGAATATTCACGACGGCATTCGCGGTTTTCAATCAGATTGTAGGGGTTGAGGACCGGGTGGAAAGCGCCCTCGTGCTGCAGTACCTGGTCCCATTCGGTGTAGGTGTGGCGGCCGGTCTTACCGGCGATTACGGCCGGGAAGACCTCGACGAACCGGTTTGCTGCCTCGGCGTTAGGCAGAAGATACATGACGTGTGTTGCGCAATCGTGGTCCGGACTGTTCATCGGGCTTAATCTGAGGCCGAGATTGTCGAGGCTCGCAGTACCGGCGATGATGCGTTTCTTCTCCCTGCGCATGCTCGAGATCAACCCGTCGATGCGGTCGAGTTGAACGTTGAGGAGCGCCCCCATGAATTCCGAGGCACGGGCGCCATTACTTGCAAACGGCTTTATGCTGTCGGTTCGGCCCTGCCAATAGTAGTGGCACGGATCGATGGCGCATCGCACCCTTTCGGCGACCTGGGGATCGTTGGTGGCAAGACCACCACCCTCGCCGCAACTCATGTTCTTGAAGTAGTTGAAGCTGAATGCGCCAGCATGGCCGATCGAGCCGAACTTTCGTCCTTTGTAAGAGCCGCCGACGCCCTGGCACGAATCTTCCAGCACGAAGAGGTTGAACTCCTCCGCGATAGCCATGATCTCATCCATGTTACAGGCGGCGCCCCACATATGTACGGGGATGATGGCCTTCGTTCGCGGCCCAATGGCTGCGCGGATGGCCTTAGGGCTGATCGTCACGCTCTCGTCGATGTCGACGATTACCGGGATCGCGCCAACGGCGAGAACCGACGTTGCGGTCGCCATATAGGTGTGGGCGGGAATGATCACCTCATCACCCGGACCGATGTTGAGGCCCATCAGTCCGGCCGACAGCGCATAAGAGCCACTCACCGCCAACGAGAAATGCTTGACCCCGAGAAAGTTGGAATAACGGCTCTCGAACTTCTCGCACTGGCTACCTTCGTGATACCGAAAAAGGACGCCGGATCGGATGACATTTGCCAGTGCATCGATTTCTTCCTGCCCATAGTAGTACATCGCAACTCTCCCATGTAAGCGACTGCTGTTGAAGGAAAGCTACTCAGATTTCGGTATCTTCAGAAGTGCCGTTTCAAACAAGTTTGATGGTACCACTATCACTAGGAATGGGACGGAACGCCGACATGTTCCTCGAACGCTCGTTCCAGCTGGCCGATCCCCAGTTCCGTTTGCGACTTGTTACAGGCGGCGTATCCCAGCACGAGCCCTTGGATGGGTGTCTCATGCTGATAGTATTTCGACAGCGGTGATACATTGATGCCGAGCCTTGTCGCGGCTTCGCCGATCTGGATGTCGCTCAGGCCCTTGCGCAAGTGCCCAACGACCTGAATGCCCGCTTCGGCGTTCAGCAACTGCATGTAGTCGGAAAGCCGCTCCTCGCAGATCCAATAGAAGAATTGCCGGCGGCCAGCATAGATCCGCCGCATGCGTTTCAGGTGTCGGCTCATGTGTCCCTCGACGATGAAGTCAGCGAGCGCTGCCTGCAGGAAGAGCGGCGGAAACTGTCCTGTTGTGCTGAGGGCGGGGTGGATGCGATCGCAGAGGCCCGGTGGTAGGACCATGAAGCCGAGACGAAGCGCCGGAAAGAGTAGTTTTGCGAAGGTGCCGACGTAGATGACGTTGCCGGAGCGATCCATTCCATGCACGGCGGGAACCGGTCGGCCCTGGAACCGATATTCGCCGTCGAAATCGTCCTCAATGATCCAGGCATTGCTTCTTTCCGCGAGCTCCAGCAGCTGCAGCCGCTGCTCCATGCGCATTGACGTTCCAAGGGGATGCTGGCAGGCCGGTGTCACATAAATCAACCGGATGTTTTTCGGAGGCCGGCCCATCTGCCATCCCTCGAGGGTGACCGGCATGGGACGGACATCGGCGCCAGCGACAGTGAAGGCCGCCTTGGCACCGTAGTAGCCTGGCTCTTCCATCCACACCCGATCGCCGGGATCGAGCAGCAGGCGCGCCAGAAGATCGAAGGCCGCTTGTGCGCCTGTGGTTATGACGATCTGCTCCTTGGTACAGATGACACCGCGCGAGGAGGCCAGGTAGCCGACGATCGCCTCCTTCAGTTCAGGCAAGCCTGTTACGTGGTAGGTCCCGAACAAGCTGTCTCCGGCGAAGCTGGCCCGCCGCGCCAGCAGGCGACCCCAGACGCCAAAGGGAAAGTTATGAGCGTCGGGCATGCCCGGATGAAAGGCGAAGCATCCCGGCGATCCATGGTGGAACGGCTGGTGCATCAATGCCATGCCTCGCACCGACAGAGTCCGCTCGCTTGGGATGATCAGCGACGGGGTCTGCAATTTCGGCAACAGAGGGAGATCCACTACGACATAGCGAGCGCCCTGTCGATTGACGAGATAGCCCTCGGTGACGAGCTGGTCATAGGCCGCGATGATAGTGTTGCGGGCCAAAGCCAGATCGGCAGCGAGTTCGCGCGTCGACGGCAAGGCCGTACCGGCGGCAAGCGTCCTGTCCTGGATCATCTTCACCAGCGCGCGGTGCAGCTGCCGATGCAGGGACATCTCGCTGGTTCGATCGACAGCAATCATGTCGAGGGGAAAAGATTGGCGGAGACAGCGTGCGGATGACACAGGCGTTTCCTGACGTGGACCAGACGATGTGCCACGCTACGTCTTCCGACGACCACTGACAACTGGTTCCTAATTTTTCCGCCAAACTGGAACTCGTGCAGGTTACAGATAGGTGTAGTCTAACCGCAGATCGAGGGTGATTTCTGGAGGGGGATCTACACTCGCATTGAGGTAGCGCGGCTGGGAGGGTTCGGCGTGCACCTTCAGATGTATCTCCCCACCATCCTTGCCTGCAGTTGGTCGAATCGCACCGGGTTTCGATATGCGGCGCTCCGGCCAGCGTAGTAGGGCGACCCTCAACCGCGAGGAAGAGGGAGCGTCAAGTGAAGCATCTATTATTGGAAAGACAACTCGTATGACAGTAAGGCTTGGCATCAATCCGATCACGTGGACGAATGACGACGTGCCGGAACTCGGTGGAGACACCCCCCTGGAGGTGTGCCTGTCGGAAACCCGCAAGGCGGGTTTTGCGGGCACGGAGCTCGGCGGCAAGTTCCCGCGCAAGAGCGCTGAGCTTGGCCCGATCCTCGAGCAGCATCAGCTCGACCTCGTCTCCGGCTGGTACGATGGCCGCATCCTCGACCACGACATCGATCAGGAATTCGAGGCGATCCTACCGCATCTGACGCTGCTGCGCGACCTCGGCGCCAAGCATGTGGTCTACGCCGACACCTCGCGTGGCCGCCACGGCGCCATCCACGACCCGATCTCGCAACGTCCGCATCTCGCCGACGACGAGTGGAAAGCTTACGGCGCCAAGATCACCACGCTGTCGGAACGCTTTGCCGATTTCGGCGTGCGGATGGCCTTCCACCATCACATGGGCACGATCGTCGAAACCGACGACGAGATCGGCAAGTTGATGGCCAATACCGGCGAGGCCTTCGGCCTGCTCTACGACACCGGTCACTGCGCCTTTTCCGGTGGCGACCCGAAAGCGTTGCTGCAGCGCCACGTCGCCCGCGTCGTCCACGTGCACTGCAAGGATGTCCGGCCAGAGATCCTGAAGCGCGCCCGCGCCGAAGACTGGAGCTTCATGCACGCCGTGATGGAAGGCATCTTCACGGTGCCGGGAGACGGCGCGCAAGATTATCCGACGCTACTCAAGATCCTGGCCGATGCCGGTTACTCCGGCTGGCTGGTTGTCGAGGCTGAACAGGATCCCGCCAAGGCCCATCCCCTCACCTATGCAACGATGGGCTACCGCAACCTTCGCGCCATGGCGATCGAGGCCGGGCTTACCGTCGCGGATCGAGGTATCCCGGCTTCCAATTGCCAAACAACCTGACGAGGTGGCCATGAGTTCCGTTCGCTACAACGGTGTCGTCAAGAGCTTCGGGGCGTTCAACGTCCTGAAATCCCTCAACCTCAGCGTGCCCGACCACGCCTTCCTTGCACTGCTAGGTCCGTCGGGCTGCGGCAAGACTACGGCGTTACGCATTCTCGCTGGCCTCGAAATGCCGACCGCCGGCCAGGTGCTGATCGGCGAACGCGATGTCACGCGGTTGCAGCCGCGCGATCGTGACATCGCCATGGTGTTCCAGAGCTATGCGCTTTACCCGCAGATGACAATTGAGGAAAACATCGGCTACCCACTGTGGCTCCGCGGCATGCCCGATCACGAGCGCAAGGCCAAGATCGCTGAGGTTGCCGCGATCTTGGAGATCGACCATCTACTGACCCGGCGCGCTCGCCAGCTTTCCGGCGGCCAGCGGCAACGTGTTGCCCTTGCCCGTGCAATTGTCCGCAATCCGACGGCATTCCTAATGGACGAGCCATTGTCCAATCTCGACGCCCGTCTGCGCCTGACCATGCGCGGCGAGATTAAACGGCTCTGCCAGCGCCTCGGCTCAACGACGATATACGTTACCCACGACCAGGCCGAAGCCCTCACGATGGCAGATCTGATCGCCGTCATGCACGGTGGTGATTTGCAGCAGCTGGCGGCGCCAGCCGAAGTCTATGACCGCCCGGCCAACCGCTTCGTCGCCACGTTCGTCGGCAATCCGCCGATGAACGTCCTGCCGGTCAAGGCGGACGGAACAGACATCCGGGTCGGCGGCGCCCGCCTCGCGATCAGGGGTGAGCGCTTTGAGGCCTGCCGCGCAGCCAGTGTTACCGAACTCGGCATTCGGCCGGAAGATCTGCATTTAACTGAGCCAGGTGTCACGGGCTCGATGGCCGGTGAAATCTACGTGGTCGAACCGATGGGCAACGAAACCCTGGTCGATGTGCGTGTCGACGGCGGGCGGCTGACAGTGCGCGCCGATCGCGGCTTCCGGGCGTCGGTGGGAGACCACATTGGCGTCTCCTTCGATGTCGGCAATGCCTGCTTCTTCGATACGGCTGGCAAAACCGCTGTTCATAGAGTGGAAAAAACAGAGAGGAACAGAGCATGACGGACGATAAGAAATCCTACCTGACGACATCCCGCCGTTCCCTACTCAAGGCAACGGTTTTGCTGGCACTCGCCTCCACCAGCATCGGTACCTTGATCATTCCGGCGCCTGCTAAGGCTGCCGGCAAGAAAGTTATTATCGGCGCGTTCGCCGATGGCGGCCTGACCCCCTTCAAGCAGAAAATCATCCCGCTTGCCAAGGAAGCAGGCTTCGACATCGACTTCCTGGAAGACGAATACGGCGTGACCCTCGAGAAGTGGTTCGCCGACGCCCAGAACGGCGCGGGGCAATACGACCTCTATCTGCTTGACGATCCGTGGGTACCGCAATTCGGCGCAGCCAATGTGCTCGAGGATCTGGGCGCCGCCGGCCTTGGCGTCGATGACAAGGACTGGATCGGCCCGCTAATCGATATGGGTTTCTGGCCGCCACGAAGCGGCCCGCGTGTCGCCGCATTCAAGGATGCAACGCCGACCCTGATCTGCGCGCCCTTCATCGGCGATCTGCAGACGCTGACCTATCGCAACGATGTCTATACCAACGGAGCGCCGAAGACCTGGGACGAGGTGATCTCCAAAGGTAAGGAAGGCGTCGCGTCGGGCAAGATCAAGTATCCGGTCGTCTTCCGCGGCGTCGCCGGCAACTCGATCGTCACCAGCTGGTATTCGATCTTCCTGTCGTTCGGCGGCGAGTTCTTCGATGACAAGTGGAACCCGACGTTCAACTCGGAAGCCGGTAAGGCCGCCTCTGACTTCTTCGTCGGCACCATGAAGCAGAACGCTCCGGCGGGCGTGGTCGAATTCGACTCCGATCAGGAAGGGGCGGCCATCCTTGGCGGCGATGCCGGCGCGATCATCCAATATTCCGGCAATGCACTGAAGTCCGACGATCCGGCCCAGTCCAAGGTGGTCGGCAAACTCGACTTCGGGGTTGTTCCGAAGCAGGTGAAGGCCATTTCACAGCTCGGGATCTTCATAGCCGGCGTACCGAAGTCGGCGCCGAACAAGGCGAACGCGATCGAATTCCTCAAGTGGTATACGAGCGCAGATACCCAGGCGAAGGTCGCCGAAGCCGGAATGATCCCGGTCAAGCGCAGCGCGTTTGGCATCGCCAAGCCCGGCAATCGTTTGATCCCGGTCGCGCTCCAGCAGCTTGACGCCGGCGCGCTGCCCCGGCCGCGTATGCCGGAATGGGCAAAGGTTGAGGAGCTGCTCGGCATCGAGCTCAACAAAGCGCTTCAGGCCGGCTCTGGCGGCGGAGCCGCGATGGACGCAGCGGCCAATGAGGTCAAGGAATACCTCGCTCAGGCGGGATATTATCAATGAACCCGAAGGGCGGGATACTATCAATGAACCCGAAGGGCCAGATCCTGACCAAACAACGGCTTCAGGGCGCCGGACTAGATCTTGCCTTGCCCTACCTGATGCTGGCACCCGCGGTCCTGGTCGTGCTCTGCGTCCTGGTCTATCCATTCTGGGACGGCTTGCGCGCCAGCGTGCAAGCCTACCGCTACGGCACGGCGGTTGGCTGGGCCGGGCTGGATAACTATGTGCGCCTCTGGAGCGACGACCAGTTCCTCAACGCTCTGTGGGTGAGTATCAGGTTCGTCTTCCTGGCGGTGGCAATCGAGACCGTGCTCGGCTTTGCGCTGGCATTGTTCTGCCTCCGCGAATTCAAAGGCATCCGACTTCTCAGAACGGTACTCATCATACCGATGGTGATCACACCTGTCGTGGTGGCGATCCTGTTTCGTCTGATCTATGCCAGCGACGCCGGCATGATCACGGCCCTCTCCGTGGCGATTGGCGGCGGTCAGGTCCAGATCCTTGGCGATCCGGTCAACGCCTTCATCGGTCTTGTTGTTCTCGACGTTTGGGAATGGACGCCGCTGATGTTCCTCATCCTGCTCGCAGGTTTGCAATCCTTGCCGCAGGAACCGTTCGAAGCGGCCCGCGTCGACGGTGCGGGCGCTTGGCGCAGCTTCGTCGATCTGACGCTGCCGATGATGCGACCGGTGCTAGCTATCGCCATCGTGCTCAGGACGATCGACGCCTTCGGGACCTTCGACCAAGTCTTCGTGCTGACCCGCGGCGGCCCCGGCGAAGCGACCAAGCTCGTCTCGATCTACGGCTATGATACCGCCTTCAAGTTTCAACAAACCGGATACGCCTCGGCAATGTTCGTCACTGTCGGACTGATCGTGCTCGCCATGGCGCTTACGGCCGTTCGTCTTCTTCAGAAGGAGGCTCAGGAATGAATTCCCGTCTCGCAAGGGCCAGTGTGACGTCGTTCATCGTGTTCATCGTCCTGGTGCCAATCTACTGGCTGGTCTCGACATCGCTTAAGTCCAACAAGGAAATCACGCAGGAAGGCACGCTCTACCCCCATGTACCGACCTTCGACAATTATCTGCGGCTCTTTTCGGAGAAGAACTTCGGCGCCTATTTGACCAACTCGCTGGTAGTGACAACCGTGTCGGTCTCCATCGCTTTGGTTCTCGGCACGCTGGGCGCCTATGCGATGGCCCGCTTTCGTCTGCCTTTCTTGCTGGAACGCAAGATCGGCCTGCTGTTGCTGACGCTGCGCATCGTGCCGCCGGTGGTAATCCTGATCCCGGTCTACCTGCTGATGCTGCGTCTTGGCCTGCTTGACCAGTGGCTCGGCCTGATCATCACCTATACCGCCTTCAACGTGACCTTCTGCGTCTGGATGATGGAAAGCTTCTTCCGAGAAATTCCGGTCGACCTCGAGGAGGCCGCCATGGTCGACGGCGACTCCCGGTTCGGTGCCTTTCGCCGAGTGACCTTGCCGCTGGCGGCTCCTGGCATTGCCGCAACCGCCATCTTCGCCGTGATCGTGACCTTTAACGAGTTCATGTTCGCCCTGGCACTGACCGCCACCCCAAAGGCCATGACCATGCCGCGCGGCACGGCGACTTTGATCGGCCGCATCGACACCGATTGGGCATCCATGGCGGCGGCCGGCGTGATCGGAGCGTTGCCCATCGTCGTCTTCGCCCTGCTCGTACAACGCCACCTAGTGCGTGGCCTGACCATGGGAGCGGTCAAATAGCCGCGGATCGAGGTCCGCATTGTCCATCAATGGCCGGTCGAACCGGCCCGAGGAGAGAGTAACTGAAATGATCGACATTTGTTTGTTTGGCGCCGGCCTGATCGGCAGCGTCCATGCAGGAAACCTTGCGCGCCATCCGAAGGCACGGCTTCGTTATATCGTCGACCCGCGCCCCGAAGCGGCGCAACGCATCGCCGCGCAGACAGGCGCGAAGATCGTCGACACCGAGACGGCGCTTTCGGATCCGACCATCAAGGCGGTGATGATAGCCTCGGCCACCAAGACCCATGCCGAGCTTGCCATGGTGGCAGCGGCGAAGGGCAAGGCGATCTTCTGCGAGAAGCCGATCGATCTCGACATCGGCCGTACAGATGAATGCCTCGCGGCAATCGAAAAGGCCGGCGCGCTGTTCCAGATCGGCTTCAACCGCCGCTTCGACCCCAGCTTCCGCGCTCTCAAGGAGCGTCTCGATGCCGGCGAGATCGGTTCCGTTGAACAGGTGATCATCACCAGCCGCGACCCTGAGGCGGAGACCGAGGAAGCGCTTGCCGGCGGCGGCGGTGTTTTCCGCGAAATGACGATCCACGACTTCGACATGGCGCGCAACCTACTCGGCGAGGAGCCCGTCGAGCTGTTTGCGACCGGATCCTGCCTGGTACTGCCCTACTATGCCAAGCACGGCGATTACGACACCGCGATGTTCGTCCTGCGCACCGCCTCCGGCCGCCAATGCCATATCAACAACAGTGTCCGCGCCGTTTATGGGTATGACCAACGCATCGAAGTACACGGTTCGAACGGCATGCTGCGAGCCGGCAACCGCATGCCGACCTCGGTTGAAGCCTTCGGCTCCGAGGCCGTATCGCGCGACAAGCCGCTCTACTTCTTCGTCGAGCGCTACATGGACTCCTACTACGCCGAGCTCGATCACTTCATCGAGTGCGTGCTTGCCAACAAGAAGCCGGATGTCGGCGCGAGCGACGGACGCAAGGCAATGATCCTCTGCGAAGCCGCCCTTGCGTCGGCAAAGTCCGGCCGCTTCGAACCGATCAAGTTCTAAGACTGGGATTGATACGATGAAAATAGGAATGATCACCGACAGCCTCGGCGGCTTGTCGTTCAAGGACATGCTGCGGGCGTCGGCCGAACTCGGGCTGGAGACCCTCGAATTTGCCTGCGGCAACTGGTCGAGCGCACCTCATATCAACCTCGATGCCATGCTCGATAGTGACACGACGCGCCGGGAATTCGTCGCTGCCGTCAAGGATCACGGCATGACGATCGCCGCCCTGAACTGCTCCGGCAATCCGCTGCATCCGGGGGCGAAGGGCGCCGAGCATCACAAGGTGACGGAGAAGACTATCAAGCTCGCAAGCCTCCTGGGCATCGACCGCGTCGTCCTGATGTCGGGGTTGCCGGGCGGCCCCGGCGATGCCAATCCAAACTGGATCATCACCGACTGGCCGCCGGAATGCCTCGAAATCCAGAAATACCAATGGGAAGAAAAGCTGATCCCCTATTGGCGCAATCTAGTCGCCTATTCCAACAACCTCGGCATCCACAAGCTGTGCCTCGAACTGCATGGCCACCAGGCCGTCTACAACGTCCACACGCTGATAAAGCTGCGCGATGCAGTGGGCGAGACCGTAGGCGCCAACTACGATCCGAGCCATCCGATGTGGATGGGCGCCGACCCGATCGCCGCGGTCCGCCAGCTCGGTTCGGCCATTTACTATGTCCACGCCAAGGACACCCGCGTCGAACCGGTGCCCGCGGCCATCGACGGCGTGCTCGACCCGCGTCCCGGCGACCGCTACGCCGAACGTACCTGGAACTACATCACACTTGGCTATGGCCATGGGGAAACCTGGTGGCGGCAGTTCTGTACGGCGCTCAAGCAGGTCGGCTACGACGACGTGCTGTCGATCGAGCATGAGGACTTGATGATGTCGCCGATGGAGGGAATGCGCAAATCTGTCGAGCTGTTGCGCAACGCCGCCATCAACCTCGGCGAGCCAAGGCGTCGTCCGGATGCGAGCGCCTGACCAGGGCGCGATGGTGGCGGAAGCGACCGCACAGCAGCGTTTGCGCTTCCGCCCCACAAACCCCACGAGGTCAACATGATAGACATTTCCGCACGGCGGACGGCGCCGCACAATTATCATCATCTCAACCAGTTGATTGCGAGCGGCCAGTTGGATTTTCCCGATCAGCTTCGACAGGTGGCACGCTTCGCGCTGGCGAATCCTGAGATTGTCGCCTTCGAGAGCAGCAAGACGCTTGCAACCTTGTGTGGCGTATCGCCGACATCAGTCTCAAGATTTGTCCGCCATGTGGGCTTCAAGGATTTCCGCGAGATGAAAGTGCTGTTTCAAGCGCGGCTGCGCGAAATGGCGGGCCCGGAGCCATTTTTCTGGGCATTGTAAACTGTCGCCGTGTTTGCGGAAACCATTTGAAGAACTCAATGCGGTCTTACGACCATCGCTTCCGTGATCGCCGCCGCAGGAAGCAGCCAGTCGTCCGGCGACCACGGTCGCTGTCGCCGGCCCCGGCGGCGGTCGGTGTCAATCCGAAACCGGAAACGTTGCACTGCCCCCGTTCGCGATGCGTAACGCACAGTGCTGGAGGTTAGGCAGGTCGGTGCGTCGCTCGCGCTTCGGCAAGAAACAGATGATCGGGAGACGATCCTTTTGGATGCACCGGGACGAATTCGACCGTAAGCGCAAGGGCGAACTGGTCGCACTGGCCAATCTGCGTGCGACCCCGACCGTGGCTCACACTCTGCCTGAACTGAACCTGCACTGGAATAGGATGCCGGGAACCTGTTGTCGCGTACCTCCCCTTACAACGCTCCCGAATTGCCACCCTCGCGACTTGCTCCAATCGTTTCGCCACCCCAGTTGGCAGCGAAAAAGGCAGCAGAACATAAGGTCCGAACCTCGAAGGTTGGTTCGAAGGCTACGTGCCTGACAGGGCGCTTTGTCACTTGATCGCGCCTGCGAGACGTGGGGGGCGGTAGAGTGACCAAATCGCCGTCGGTTCAATACGCATGGCCACTGGCAATTGCGATCAACACAGATAGTAGCTTTTTGGGATACCCGTTAATTCGCGACGATGTTGACGATCAAGGTCCCCCAGGTCGTGAGGAGAATATGGCCGATGGGTACAGCCGGTGTGTATCCGAGAACCGCAACGGTACTTCCCGATCGATCCTGGACGGCCGCCATGCCGGCAGTCATCGTCTGCGCGCCGGCCAGCCCCCCGAGTAGCAGGATGGGGTTCATGCGAAGCACGTAGCGGCCGAAATAGAGCCCTACAATCATCGGGGCAATGGTGACGATCATGCCGCCAAACAGAAGCCCCACACCCGCTTCGGCGATTGCAGCAACAAACAGCGGTCCAGCGTGCAGCCCCGTCATTGCGACGAACGCGGCAAGGCCGAGCGCAGTCATAAGCGATACAGCAGCATCTGGAATCCGCCCGAAGAGGGGGAAGCGCGTGCGCAGATGCCCAACCAGCAGCCCCGCCAACAGCGTGCCCACACTCGTGCTCAACGAAATCCGCATGTCGCCGATCGGAAAGGTGACGAGGATGCCGACAAGTCCACCAAAGAATATCGCAAGACCGAGAACGAAGAAATCCGTCGTCGTTATCGGTGCGATAACGACACCGATCTGCTTTTCCGCACGCGACACCGTCGCCTCCGGCCCGACCAGGCGCAAAATGTCGCCTCGCTCAAGGCGGATCCCCGGCCCCACGGGGATCGCCGCGCCGCCACGGCTGATGGCACGCAGATATAGACCACGTGTCCACCCCTCCTTGGCAATGTCATCGAGCTTTCGGCCCGCAAGCTCACGGTTGGTCAACAGCACGTCTGCCCCGAGTATCGGGACATCAAGAAGTTCACGATCCTCGACCTCTTCGGCGCGTGGGCCAAGCACGGCCACGAGTGCCTCCCTCGGCCCTGAGACGGCCACGACATCGCCGGCAGCAATCACCATCTGCGTCTCCGCCTCGATGATCGTGCTCCCCCGTCGCAGGCGCAGGACAAAGAGCCTGTGCTCGGGAAATTTCGCCTCCGCGGCCGTCAATGTCAGACCAGCGATCGGCGCAGCGTCCGCGATCCGATAGGCGCGCAATTCGAAGCGATGCCAGGCAGATGCCACGCCGGGCGTCTTGCGAGATATCCCGAGTTCCTGTTCCAGCTTAAGTGCCTCTGCACGCAAATCGATGCGCATCAGCCTCGGACCGACGACGCTGCAGAACAGGATCACTCCAACGGCGCCGAAGATATAGCACACCGCATCCGCGACTGCGATATGTGCCACCAGCCTCGCGCGATCGGCTTCCGTCAGTGCCAACCCATTGATCGCCTCGGTTGCCGTGCCCATGGCCGGGCTTTCGGTCAGCGCGCCCGAAACGAGTCCCGCCGCGAAGCCCGGATCAAGACCAAGAGCCTTGGCAACCGCTACCGCCGTCAGCAACCCGGTCACGCATACAACGACGGCAAGCAATACTGGCTTGAGACCATCTCGTTTCAAGGCTTGCATGAACTGAGGTCCGACAGAGTAGCCAATGCCGAAGAGAAACAGAAGGAACAGGAAAGATTTGGCCATGGCGGCAATCGGGACGTCGGCGAATTGACCTATCAGGATGCCCGCAAAAAGCGAGCCTGTGACGGGTCCGAGGGTAAAACCTCCGAGTTTGATGCCCCCGACCAAATATCCGATGCTGATCGCAAGAAACACTGCGAGTTCCGGATACTTCACGAGGAATTGCGCGACCCAAGACATGACCAGATTGCCCCCTCTCCCCTTCTTCAGGCCAGATATGATCGCCAACTATCCGCACGCCAGAAGTCAGCAGTGCCTCGCTAAGGCATGCCGTAGCGAGGCGGCATTAGGGAGCGCGAAGCCAGCGCTCCTGAAGCAATGACTCAGCGCTTTGCGCCTGCAGCCTTCGGTTTGAGCAATTTTAGCCCCCTGGCTCTCTCGTAACCGTGAATCTCTTTCACATCCAATTTGCGCATGAAATCGATCGTCTCCTGCGTCAGCACTTGACCCGGCACCATGATCGGAAACCCGGGCGGATAGGGTATGACGAAATTGGCCGAAATCATTTCCGGTCCCTCCCGCAGTCTGCGATCGCACTCAGCACCGAGCAGCGGCACATACTCGCAACGCGCGGCGTCGTAGGCATTGAAGAAGGCGGTCCGCATGTCGCCTTCGGGTGTTGTTTTACCCGCATCACCCCGAAAGGTTTCGTGGAAATGGCTGAAATTGGGCAGGTCCGGCACGTCAGTCATCAGGGATTTGACCCGCGCATCAAAGGCGGCTCTTTCTGCCTGTCCACCGTCGGCGAGGCGCTTCTCAATGCCGAGACAAATCTCGACGAGAACGCGGATAAGGTGGGCCACGTCGCTACGCGTGTTGTTGATGTTCGACTGGAGTAGCACGCTATTGCGCGACGTCTTGTTGAGCTGGATCCCGTACTCGCTCGCCAGCAATCCCTTGAATTGCGTTCCGTCGAAACCAGCGGTTCCGCAGACAAGCGTCATGCGCGTCGGATCAAGATAGAACTCATCCTCCTGCATCGCTTTGACCGCGGTGGCCCAGTTCGAGCCGGGCGCGAGGTAGTCCTGGAAGCCCGACTGGCGGTACGCAGCTGGTATCATCTCGTCGGCACCGAGGACACGGAAGTATTTCGAGATCAGCTGATGCTCATTGATTGCCCGACGGATCTTCAACGCAATCTCGATTGCGTTCATCACCAGGCCATAGCCTTCAAGTTCCATCTGTCGACGCGCGACGTCCAGGCTGGCGATCAGTTGCTGGTTGGGGCTCGTTGATGCATGCGTGAATACTGCCTCGTGGAACTGAGCTTCAACCGTATGAAAGTCCACATCCTTGACGAGGAGCATGGAGCCCTGCCGGATCGCCGACATCGACTTATGCGTCGAGTTTGTCTGATAGACGCGAAGGCGTACAAGCCGCGGATCGGGGATCAGCCGGGTGGCCAGAAGTGTCTCGTCGGAAGGGTTATCTCCGAGATTGGCGCTTTGCTTCTCATAGGCACTGATGGAGGCGGGATCGCGCAACCATTCCTCGATATCGGCCGCGGCTCCCATGGCGGTTCGAGGTCGCAGGAAGGGAGAGAACCGGGCAAATCCCGACCACGCCTCGTCCCAGAGGAAGATCAGATCCGGCTTTATGGCAAGGCACTCCTCCATCACCCGCCTGACATTGTACATGTGCCCATCGAAGGTGCAGTTGGTCAGGTCAAGCAGCTTTAGGCGATTGAGCCGCCCCTCCGCTTTCAACGCCAGCAATGCACGTTTGATGGTTGCGAGTGGTACTGCCCCGTACATCGAGTATTCCGTCATCGGGAAAGCCTCGACGTAGTATGGCTGCGCACCCGTTAGAACCATGCCGTAGTGATGCGATTTGTGGCAGTTGCGGTCGACCACCGCGATATCGCCCGGGGCCAGCAGCGCCTGGACGGCCATCTTGTTGGAGGTGGACGTGCCGTTGGTAACGAAAAAGACGTGGTCGGCACCGAAGGCACGGGCAGCCATTTCCTGCGATCGCTTGATGTTGCCGGTAGGCTCCAGAAGGCTGTCGAGGCCGCCCGTTGTCGCGCTGCTCTCTGCTAAGAACAGGTTGAGGCCATAAAATTCGCCCATGTCGCGGATCCAGTCCGACTTGAAGACAGACTTGCCGCGAGCAATGGGCAGGGCATGGAACGTACCAATGGGTCGCCGTGCATATTTTTTCAGGTTGTCGAAGAAGGGCGTCTCGTACCGTGCCTGCACGCCTTCGATGATCGCGAGATGCAGCTCCAGCGGTTCCTCGACGGAATAGAAGATGCGCCGTATCGAATCCGCCGCCGGATCACCGGCAATTTTCTCGACCTGCCGGTCGGACAGCAAGTAAATGTCGAGTTCCGGTCGGATCCGCTTCAATATGCGTGCCAAGTGCAGCGCCGAGACCTCGGGGCTTTCCGCCTCGCCAAGCAGCGGATTTAGGACGGAGCGCAACACTGGCGCGTCGTGGCGCGAGCGGTAAGGGAATCCCTCCGCAAGGACGACGGAGATGATAGATGGGTTCAATGCCGCAGCGCAAACCGCATCCTCGAAGGAGCCGACAAAGATGGGCTCGTAGATGAAGGAATCCTCGTGACGGCGCATCCTGCGGAGCTCACCGGCCAAGGCGGGCCATCGCGCCGCCGGTTGGCTGTTGACAAACAGGACCTCGAAATAGGGGCGATGAGCACGAGCCTCACCCGTGGCTGGCGGCATAATATCGACCACCTCGTTTGGCGACAGGTGGTCATTGACATCCCACTCCTCGGGACGGCTGCGATAGGCATCCGTCAGAAGGCCGTTGGAGATGCGCCGAGCCAGTCTGGCCGCGCCGCTGGGGTCGTTTGAAGCAATGCGCTCGGCCAGGGCTTGGCGCAATCGCGCACCGGGATAAGCGTGGTATTCCTCTACGGCTTCTATGGCGGCGAGCGCTGCCTCCAGCGCCTCCCGCCCTCCCCGTTGTGCGGCCCACGCGTCGGCCAGAGACGTGACCTCGCGCCAGTTGTCGGCACGCCCCGAATGCATCAGCAGAGACTGATTGTCTGCGGTTTTTTTTGGCATCTGATGCTCCCAACACCCTTTTATTGAAGATTCGCTACAGTTGACGAATTGTCACTGCACAGACGATTGGAGTGGCCTGCTGGAGGTCGCCAGCTTCTAAAAGCACTGCAAGGCGAGGGGAGCCGTATACCGACCCCCATCCATTTCAGGCCAACGTCAGCATTAGTCCCAGGTCGCGAATGGACTATTGTCGCCAGTGTAGCCTAGACTCGGTATCTGGCATTCCGTCCCGTTAGCCCTTAAGCGGAGCCGTAGCTAGCCGGCGTCGTGCGCGACGGGACAGCATCACAGCCCTAGCGGGCCGAACTCAGGATCACTCAACGGCTGCGACATGCGAAGTAAAATACGGTAGTTTACCGCAGACCGTCTGTAGCCTACTCACTTCCTCCTCGACCGATGGTTTTCGAGCTGCAGCCTCCCCCGGCCTCTGTCTTTCCCGACATCCTATTCTACCGGTCCGGTGGCCAAACGACGCGCGCAAGGTCCCTGACGATATCAGCTTCCAATTCAGCGACCATCGTCTCGTACTCCTCGATATAAAAGCGGTCAGCACCATCACGCCGGAAGGCTTCCAGTGCGACGCAACCCTCATCGTAGGCTTCAAGAAGATTGCAAAAGAACGGCCATGAACTGGACGCGGGCAGTTTCTGGAGCAGTTGGCGTTGCGCAGGCAGCTTGAGCATCAACCGACGCAATCCAGATTGCGCGGTCCCACGGCAGCCGTCTTCCTCTATCCAATCCTTCCCCATTGGCGATCCTCTACCCGATAACAGTGTAACAACCGCGCGCCCACGCGGAAGTAAATTACGGTATGTTCTGTTTCCGTGCCCGTTCTGGCCGCCGTGAAATTGCGCGGCCTTTTTTTTGGCGTGTTTAAGGAAGCCAATTGCCATGTCACGACATGTCGATAATCTAGCATCGACATGCCTTTAGTTGTCCACTTGTCGGAAGGACCCAGATGAGAAGTCAACCCGACGGCGTACACTCGCACCCCTCTCCCGGCGAGGTCCGAGAACAGTTGGATCGCATACTGTCGAGCCCAGACTTCATTCTCCCCGATCGCGGGCGCAGATTTTTGCAGTTCATCGTGAACGAGACCCTCGAAGGACGCGCCGCCTATCTGAAGGCATTCACTATTGCAACCAGCGTTTTCGGACGTGATGCGTCATTCGATGCGATGAATGATCCTTGCGTGCGAATGGCAGCACGCCAGCTTCGTAGTGCACTTGAGCGGTACTATCTGACGAGCGGCTCAATGGATGAGGTACTGATTGCCGTTCCGGCTGGCGGTTACGTTCCAACTTTCGCAAAACGGGCGATTGAGGGTGGCACCAGGACTGAAGATGAAGCGCAAACGGTCTCTGCCGCAGGCGTGTCATTGCCCGAGAAGCCGCCAACCGAGCCGCCAAAGCGCGAAAGCAGATTGCCTCGTTGGATTATGATCACCGCTGGAATGATTGTACTTGCCGCCGTGGTGATGGCGTCGTTCACCGAAAGAAATAACACTACATCGAAGCAGCCAGTCATGGGCGGCGGCAGGGCAACGATTTTAGTCAAGCCCTTTGCGACCAACGAAGAAACGAGGGTCTCGAATGAAGTCCTGAGTGGGCTGAAAAATGAAATCGTCGTCAATCTCGTGAAGTCCAAAGAACTGGTCGTGGTCACTGAGGGCGCAAAAACCAACGCCGACACGACATACACTCTGCAAGGTAGCATACGCCTGGAGGCTGATGATGTGCGAGCAATCGCACGCCTGGTCCGGGGGGCAGACAGTGCAGTCGTGTGGTCGAGCGACTACGACGTCAATATAAAGGGTCGAAGCATTCTCGACGCCCAGATGGCCATCGCGCGATCAATCGCGGCGGCTGTGGCAGCCCCATTCGGAGCGGGTGCGACGTCGCGGCCCCAAGAATAGGCTACGCCCTGGAGATATCGGCTCTCGGAAGCGAGTGGCCAGGCTAACCGTCTCCAGCCGGCTTCTGCTTCCGATGCTTGGTCAATGCATGTGCGCTCCTTACCCGCTCGAAAACCAGTGCCGGCGAAATGGCTTCCCGCTTGGTCCGGGGCGCGTGTCTCGTATTAGGACGAAGCTTGCAGACGGGAGAAACCCTTCATTGCGTCGTCGAAATCGTCCGGATCAATATCGTCGACTGTCGCCGTGGCGTCGAGGTTGTCGGCGCTCTTATTGGTATGCGGCAGTGATAAAAGGGTGAGAGCACATCGGTGATGCATGCCTTAAAGGGTGTAGGATACCGTATACTACCCCACTTGAAGGTGTAACATTCTTTGCCGTTGCAATCTCATCGGATACCTTTCCAACTAGCAGAACTCGAAGTCCGCATTTCGATGTGTCCAGTGCCCGGCAGGCATACCACAGTGGGAGGAATGATAATGACGGAAGCGGGAATCTACGCAAAATTTGTCGATCTCAGCCCCTTTGAGATCAAGGACGAGCTCATCAGGCTGGCTCAGGCCGACAAGTCGGGTCGTGCATATCTCAACGCCGGGCGAGGCAACCCCAACTGGATCGCAACCAAGGCGCGCGAAGCTTTCTTCCTTCTCGGTCAGTTCGCGCTGACCGAGGCCAAGCGTGTTTCCTTCGATGAAGAAGCGGGTCTCGCGGGAATGCCGCCCGTCGACGGATGCTACAAGCGGTTGAAGGCATGGGTGGAAAAGCGCAAGGGCGATCCGGACACGCCCGGCGCTGAGACGCTCGACGCTGTGGTGGATTTTGCCATCAAGAAATTCGCCTTCGAGCCTGACAAGTTCGTCAACGAACTCACGGATTCGATTATCGGCGACCACTATCCGGTTCCCGACCGCGCGTTGGTGCACAACGAAGCGATTACTCATGAATATCTGATGTGGGCCATGTGCGCTGGCCACCGCCCGACCGCAAAATTCGACCTCTACCCGGTCGAAGGCGGCACCGCGGCCATGTGCTACATCTTCAAGGCGCTCAAGAATGCGCGCCTTCTGAACTCCGGTGATACGATTGCGCTCGTCACGCCGATCTTCACGCCCTATCTCGAGATGCCGCATCTCGAGGACTATTCGCTGAAGCAGATCCATGTTTCGGCGGAGGCGGAAGACCGTTTCCAGTTGACCGAGGAAGACCTGAAACCGCTCGAGGACAAGTCAGTCAAGGCGCTGTTCATCGTCAATCCCGGCAATCCCTCCGCGGTCGCGATCGATCCGGAAAGCATGGACCGGCTGGTCAAATTCGTCAAATCAAAGCGCCCAGACCTGATGATCCTGACGGATGACGTCTACGGCACCTTCGTGCCGAATTTCGAATCCGTCATGGGCCATCTGCCTCACAACACGATCGGCGTCTATTCCTATTCGAAGTATTTCGGATGCACCGGCTGGCGCCTCGGCGTCGTCGCCGTCGCCCAGGACAACATCTTCGACAAGATGCTCCGAAAGATGCCCGAGGCCACGCAAAAACTTCTCGACGCGCGCTACAAGGCTCTGACGCCGCATCCCCGCGATCTCAAGTTCATCGATCGCATCGTCGCCGATAGCCGCGATGTGGCGCTGAACCACACGGCCGGCCTGTCGCTCCCGCAACAGGTGATGATGTCGCTGTTCAGCCTCGTGGAAATGATGGACGAGGAAAAGATCTATCAGAAGGCGTGCATGGCCATCTGCCAACGCCGGTTCGACAAGCTGATGAACGGAATGGGGATCGAGTTCAAGGCTCGCCCCTATTTCGACCGCTACTACGGCATCATCGACTATGAATACTGGGCGCGCAAATATGTAGGCGACGAGGTGACGGACTGGGTGAAGGAGAACGTTCATCCGCTCGATATCGCCTTCAAGCTAGCCGAGGACCATGGCATCGTGGTGCTGAACGGATCGGGCTTCGAGGCGCCGAACTGGTCGGTGCGCGTGTCCTTTGCCAACCTGCCGGACGAGGCCTACGATTCGATCGGCAGGGCCATCCGTGCGGTGGCGCGAGGTTATCTGCAGGCCTACCGCGCCGCCAAGGGCGAGACGGCTCAGCCGTAGGGCGGGTCGCTATTCGATTTGTAGAAGACGCAGCCGAAGAGATCCTACGCCGGAGATCGCCACCATGCTTCAATGGTTTGCCGCAACGCTTCAGAAATATCCCGAAATCGCCATCTTCCTGTCGCTTGCGATCGGCTATTTCGTTGGCAAGTTCACCTATAAGGGTCTCGGTCTCGGTGCCGTCACCTCGACCCTGCTCGCCGCCGTGGTCATCGGGCAGCTCGGCATCGTCATATCGCCAAACGTCAAATCGGTCTTCTTCCTGATGTTCCTGTTTGCGGTCGGCTACGGCGTTGGACCGCAGTTCGTGCGCGGTATCGCTTCCGACGGTCTGCCGCAGGCGATCTTTTCCGTGGTCGTCTGCATCTACTGCCTGATAGTTCCGGTGATCGTTGCAATGATCGCCGGCTACGATGTCGGCTCGGCCGCCGGCCTCTATGCCGGCTCGCAGACAATCTCTGCCTCCATGGGCCTTGCCACCGACGCGATAAACCGGCTCGGACTGGCGGCAGAACAGACCCAGGCGACGCTCAACGCGATGCCTATCGCATACGCGGTGACCTACATCTTCGGTACCGCCGGATCGGCGGTCATTCTGGCGTTGGTTGGCCCGCGGCTCCTCGGGATCGACCTCGTCGCCGCCTGCAAGGATTACGAGGCGCGCCACAGCGCCGCGGCGGAGTTCGGCGGAGCGGGATCGGCCTGGCACCGCTTCGAACTCAGGGCCTACCTTATCAAGCCGGAAGGCCGCGCCGTGGGCATGACCGCGAAGCAAGCCGAGGCGATGGTGCCGGACGCGCGCGTTTTCGTCGAGCGCATCCGCCGTGACGGCCGGATCGAGGAGGCGACCGCCGATACGGTACTCAGGGCCGGAGACGTCGTCGCCGTGGCCGGTCCGCGTGACGTGCTGGTCGAGGTGCTCGGCCAGGCCGCCGAGGAAGTAAACGATCCCGAGCTTCAGAATGTCCGCGCCGAGGGCGTCGACATCTACGTCACGTCCAAGGCGGTCGACGGCAAAACGCTGTCCGAACTCGCCAAGTCGCCTACGGTGCGCGGCGTCTTCCTGCGCAAGATCGTTCGCGGTGCGACCGCGACCGTGATCCCGATCCTGCCGGATACCAAGATCCATCGCGGCGACATTCTCACCCTCGTCGGGCGCCCGCAGGACATCACCGCGGCGACGAAAGACATCGGTTACCCCGATCGCGCCACCGACGTCGCCGACGTCGCCTTCATCGGCGCCGCGATCGTCCTCGGCGCGTTGGTCGGGGCGTTCGTCCTCAACGTCGGCGGTGTGCCCCTGACGCTGTCAACCGCCGGCGGCGCACTGATTTCCGGCCTTGTCTTCGGTTGGCTTCGCTCGGTGCATCCGACCTTCGGACGGATCCCGTCCTCGACCGTCTGGTTCATGAATTCGGTCGGCCTCAACGTCTTCATCGCCGTGGTCGGCATCAGCGCCGGCCCCGGCTTCGTCGCTGGGCTGAAGGAGCTTGGAGTAAGCCTGTTCCTCTGGGGTGTGGTTGCGACGTCCGTTCCGCTGTTCCTGGCGATGTACACCGGCAAATACCTGTTCAAGTTCGACCCAGCCATCCTGTTCGGTGCCTGCGCCGGAGCGCGTACCACCACGGCGGCGCTCGGCATGATCACGGACGCGGCAAAGAGCCAGGTTCCCGCGCTGGGCTACACCGTGACCTACGCCATCGGCAACACGCTGCTGACGATCTGGGGGATGGTCGTGGTCCTGTTGCTTGGCTAGTTTGCCGTAGGTAAGGTAGCGTGTCTTGCCGAGGTGACCGCTTGGGCCCAAGTGGTCACCATCGTCATCTCTGGGTCTGATATCAGTCCTGTGCACATGGAAGCAGCATTATTGACTAAAGCGCGTCGCCCGTTTTTTGATTCAGGTTCTCGAATCGGCCGATTTGTGATTCCTTCGTAGCTGGAAGGAGACCGGTCATGGGCAAATCACATCCGATCGAGTTGCGTTCCCGTGTTGTTGCGTTCGTTGAAGAGGGTAACACCCATCGCGAGGCGTCTCGGCATTTCCGTGTGTCGCCTCGGTTTGTGAATAACCTTGTTATCCTGAAGCGTGAAACGGGCTCTCTGTTGCCAAGACGACAGGGCCATGTCGGTGGCGGC